>NZ_BMJB01000001.1:963585-1284780 GCF_014642855.1 Edaphobacter acidisoli
CGGTCAGTTGCCCCGTGATGACGAACAAGCCGCTTCAGCCGGCAACGCTCAGTCTTCCGGAGACAACTCCGCCGCAGCCGATACGCGGCCCGGCGGCGGCCTTGGCAATCCAATTGACCCGCAGGGTAAGGATGATCCCTGGGCGAAGTACAAGTGGTGGATCCTCGGCCTGCTTGGACTGACAATGGCAGTTGGCGCGGGTGTCATGCTGAAAAACGGACCTCAACCTATTGCTGCAGGGGGAGCAGTCGCAGGCGCGGGGCAGGATACGCTACTGGCCGCAATGAAGGAGGAACTCTTCTCACTCGAAACCGACAGGCTGCAGGGACGCTTAAGCGACGCCGAGTATATCGAGCAGAAGAATGCTTTGGAGACGGTCCTCAAGCGCGCTCTTTCCCGAAGCGAACGTCCCGCCGAAGCGTCTAATACTGCTGAGCCGTACGTGTAGGCGGCAAGGGGAACGACATGAACACCTTCAAATCGACGTTGCTGCTTGTGCTGCTGACACTCTTCCTGATCTTCGTAGGAGGCTTCATCGGCGGGCGAAACGGGATGGTGCTGGCGTTTCTGCTCTCCGTCGTCTTCAACTTCGGCACGTACTTCTACTCCGATAAGCTCGCGCTCAGGATGTACAACGCGCAGCCGGTCACGCGCGAACAGTTGCCACGCGCCTATGCGGCAGTCGAGCGCCTGACTGCGAAGCAGGGCCTGCCGATGCCGAAGATCTACGTGCTGCCCACCGAATCGCCCAACGCGTTTGCCACGGGTCGCAACCCGCAACACGCTTCGGTCGCCGTCACGCATGGCATTCTTGAATTGCTCAACGATGAGGAGCTCGAAGGCGTGCTGGCGCACGAGCTTGGCCATGTGCGCAACCGCGACATCCTAACCAGTTCCATCGCCGCCACGCTCGCCGGCGCAATCACGCTGATTGCGCGCATGGGCTACTGGGCTGCGCTGTTTGGCGGTTATGGCGGAGGCGACAGCCGCGATCGCCGTGGTGGCGGAC
Organism: Edaphobacter acidisoli; assembly: GCF_014642855.1. Lineage (NCBI taxonomy): Bacteria > Pseudomonadati > Acidobacteriota > Terriglobia > Terriglobales > Acidobacteriaceae > Edaphobacter > Edaphobacter acidisoli. The sequence goes on from NZ_BMJB01000001.1 coordinate 964,595, forward strand.
TTGGGGCTTTGTTAATGCTTATCCTTGCGCCGATTGCCGCTACGCTGATTCAGCTCGCCGTTTCGCGTGCGCGGGAGTACGAAGCCGATGCGACTGGCGCGCACGTAACCGGCAATCCTTACGCGTTGGCGAGCGCGCTGCAGAAACTCGACAACTACTCGAAGCGTATTCCCATGCAGGCATCGCCCACGACCGCGCACCTGTTCATTGTTGCGCCTCTACTGGGCAGCGGCGGCTTCGCCAATCTTTTTTCCACCCATCCTCCCATCAAAGAGCGCATCCACCGTCTGATTGGAAGGGACTTCGCCTGAGATGCAGACCTTTCTTCGGGCCGTGCGGCTGCTGATCATGGTCCTGTGGGTTGGTGGACTCTGCTTCTTCGCGTTTGTGGTCGCTCCTGTTGCCTTTAGCCGCCTTCCCAGTGCGCATGAGGCCGGTCTTGTCGTCGGCGGAACGCTGCGGATACTCCATTGGATCGGCCTGATTGGCGGACTTGTATTCTGCCTTGCCAATGTGTGGCTGTGGTTCCGTGCCGAAGTTCCTGCGCGGCTCGGCTTTGCTATTCAGTTTGTTCTTGTAGGCATGATGCTGATCGTTACAGCCTATTCGCAGTTCAGCATCCTTCCGCAGATGGATCGCGATCAACAGATTGCTGGTGGCATTATCGAGGCGGCTCCGCTCGATAATGCCGGACGCATTGACTTCGAGCGGCTCCATCCCTGGTCAGAGCGTTTAGAGGGATTCGTCCTGTTATGCGGCATCGGCGTCGTGCTGGTACTGTCGCGTGAGTCGCAGTGGCCCGAGACGGGTAAAATCAAAACTATATGAAAACAGGAATCATCGGCCTGCCGCAGGTGGGCAAGACCTCCCTCTTTAAGATTCTGACCAAGGCGAACATCGAAGACCGCGGGTATTCGAACCCGCGTGAAGCTCACATCGGCATTGCCAAGGTTCCCGATGACCGGCTGGACAAGCTGGCCGTCCAGGCGAAGACGCGCAAGACGGTTTATGCCAGCGTTGAGTACGCGGACCTCGCGGCGATTGGCGAAGAAGCCCTGAAGGAAACCTCGTTTCTTACCAACCTGCGCAATGTGGACGCAATCATCCACGTGCTGCGCGCCTTCGAGAACGACACGATCCCGCACGTCGGGCCAATCGACCCGCTGCGCGACATTGGCAACGTCGAGATCGACATGATCGTCTCGGACCTCGGACAGATTGAGAAGCGGATCGAGCGTGTTCAGAAGGACATGAAGAAGGCGAAGACTCCTGAGACTGAGAAGGAGCTTGCTCTGCTGCTGCGCTGCAAGGCACAGACTGAGGCAGAGAAGCCGCTGCGTGAGATGGAGTTGACTGCGGACGAGAAGAAGATGATTCGTGGCTTCATGTTTCTTTCACAGAAGCCCATTCTCTACGTGCTGAACATCTCTGAGAGTACGACGCTCGGTGCGGACGTTGAGGATGCGGTGGCGAAGTACGGACTGACCGAGATTGCCTCGCGGCCCAGCTCGGGTGCGACGGCGATCTGCGGCAAGGTTGAGGCAGAGCTTGCCGAGATGGAGGATGCGGACGCAGCTGAGTTTCTTGAAGGGTACGGGCTGACGGAGAGCGGTCTGCGGCGGCTGATCAGGAAGAGCTTCGAGTTGCTCGGGCTTGCGACGTTCTTCACGGTCGGCGAGGTGGAATGCCGCGCGTGGACGATTCCGGCGAACTGCCGGGCGCAGGAGGCGGCTGGGGCGATCCACTCGGATCTGGAGAAACACTTCATTCGGGCGGAGACGATCCACTGGGACACGCTGCTGGCGGCGGGCTCCGAGGCGGCGGCACGGGCGCAGGGGACGCTGCGGCTGGAGGGCAAGGATTACCTGGTGAAGGATGGCGATGTTCTGAACATCCGCCATAGCGGGTAGCGGCGTGTCTTCGCTCTGGCTGAGTCTCGTTCTGGGGTTGGTGGCTGGGTCGGCGGATTACCTGGGTGGGTTTCTGCTGGTCCGGCGGTCGCCTTCGGCGCGGGCGTTGCGGTACTTCGTCGCGCTGGGCGCTGGGTTCATGCTGGCGGCGGCGGTGCTGGAGATGGTGCCGGAGGGCATGCAGGTCGGCGGGCGGTGGGCGGCGTTGCTGATTTTGCTCGGGTACTGTGGGGTGCATCTGCTGGAGCACACGCTGGTGCCTCACTTCCACTTCGGGGAGGAGACGCACCACCACGCCGTGTCGGCGAAGACGAGTTACTCGGTGCTGCTGGGGCTGGCGACCCACACCTTCTTTGATGGGGTGGCGATCGGGTCGGGGTTTGCGCTCTCGACGTGGCTGGGGTGGGTGCTCTTCTTCGCGGTCTTCCTCCACAAGTTTCCGGAGGGGTTCACGATGGCGTCGGTGATGCTGGCGGGGGGGCGGGGGAAGGCGGCGGCGTTGAACTCGGCGTTGTTTCTGGGGGCGATGACGGTGCTGGGGGTGTTGGCGATCAGCCTGCACCCGGCGTGGGTGCGGTTGGGGTTGCCGCTGTCGGCGGGGGTGACGATCTACGTCGCGGCGACGGACCTGGTGCCGGAGGTGAACCGGGAGCCGGGGATTCGGATGGCCCTGGTCTTCTTTGCTGGGGTGGTGGTTTTCTTTCTGCTGCGGCTGCTGTAGGTACCCCCCTCCCCCTACTTTAAGTCCTAAAGTCTTCGATTCAGGTTGGTTAAGTCTGGACTTCTGCTGTTGAGCACCGGGTTTCTCCACAGTTTTGCGTCTCGATCACCGCTCTTTATTGAATTCATATCTTGATTTTAATGAATTGAATAAAACTCAAATGACAAAGTTCAAGTAGTTTATTTGGGTTTGTTTGTATAGATTTGCGGGCGATAGTGAAAGTCAGGGGGCTTGACATGAGAAATTGGGCCGAAAAGCTTTGGTTGCTGGTTGGGCGATGTGAAAAGCGTCCTAAAGGCGTGCCTTCGGCAGAGCGGTAACGCCTGCGGCGTGGGGTTTGATTGACACGCGTAAACGCGTGTCCTTCCGTTGCGGAAATTTGTAGCGCTCCGCTCAGATACTGTCTCGTTCTCCGATCTTTGCGAAGACCTGTTCGACGACGCGGTCGCAGCGAGCGCCCATGAAGGGGAAGGCTTGCTTTGCTCTGGCTCCGACGCGGTCGAAGAGCCATTCGCGCATCATGCCGCGGGCGCGGTGCAGGCGGACCTTGACGTTCTCCTCGGTGAGGTCGAGCGCGGCGGCGGTGTCGGCGGTGCTCAGCTCCTCGATGTCGCGGAGCATGACCACGGTTCGATATTGCTCGGGAAGATCGAGGACGGCCTCTTCGAGGAAATGGTTCATCTCGGCGACGGATGCGCTTCGCTCCGGGTCAGGCGCGGTATCGGCTACATGCATGGGACCATCTCCATTCCGGTCATCGTCTTCGAGTTGCTGGTTGCGGTTGCGCAAGCGCAGCCGGGCCAGGGCTTCATTGACGGCGATGCGGGTGAGCCAGGTGGCAAACGGCGCGGCGCCTGAGTACTGGCTGAGGTGCTGGTAGGCGCGGACGTAGGCGTCCTGCATGACGTCTTCCGCCTCGCCGTCGTTGCGGAGAATGGAGCGCGCGACGCGGTAGAGCCGCTGGTTGTAGCGGCGCATGATGACCTCGTAGAGCGCGACCTCGCCCGCCTTTACGCGCTCGATGACCTCAAGGTCGGTCCAGCCTTCGCATTTTGCCTTTTCGAGAATTCCGATCATTGGGATATTTGTATAGAGTGAGGGCGGCGGGAAAGGTTACGTACGAAGAAAGAAAAGAATAGGCACGGCGAAAACGAAATAGCCTCAGCCGATGAGGAAAAGAAGGACAATTTTCGCATACAGCGAGATCTATGAGTCGGGCCTTCAGCCCTCTGTTGATTAGACAGCCGAATACCTGGGGCTTGCGCCCCAGGCTGGTATGTGACGCGCCTTTGGCGCTTGTTGGTTTGCCTCTTGTAACCAATTCTGCGCTCGCTGCTCTTTCAGGTAGACGAACAAGAGGAGCATGCGATGAAGGGTTTTGACAAGCATCTGAACAGCGCGTGGTGGGCGCTGAAGATTGGGCTGGGTGTGGGCCCGATCATCACAGGTATCGATAAGTACTTTGACAAACTTGCCGACTGGGGAATGTACTTGAGTCCGCTGGCTACGAAGGTTGTGCCGGTCGGCGCAACGACGTTCATGCACGTTGTTGGCATCGTCGAAATCGTGGCTGGGATCGTCGTGTTGAGCCGCTGGACTAAAATTGGCGGCTTCATCGTGATGCTGTGGCTGCTGGGCATTGCGGCCAACCTGCTGACGACCGGGATGTTTACCGATCTGGCGATGCGCGATGTTGAAATTGCCATTGGGGCGTTTGCGTTATCGCAGTTGTCTGCCGTGCGGGACCGTCAGGTTGTGGCGGCGTTGGATTCGAATATTGCGGCGGCCTGATTCAGAAGGAGCTAAAAAGTGGCTGCATCGACAAAAGACCGTACCTCAGGGGCTAAAGCCCATTTGAATTTGTGGCATTTGCGGCACGGCTGAAGCCGTGCCCTTAAGCAAGACAGAGTTTTTCAGCCAAACATCTTCTGCCGTGCCTTTAAGCACGACGAAGTTTTCAGGCAAATATTTTCAGCTGTGTCTTTAAGCAAGGCGGAGTTTTTCAGCTTTTACTAAAGCGAAGTTTAAGGAGGAAACACCATGAAGAAAGTTGTTTCGATGCTCGTTCTGCTGGGAGTGGGGGCGCTGCCTGCTCTCGCCGCCAGTGCCAACTATCAGGATGCGTCACTGCTGGACGTGAGCTGTTCCAGGAAGGCGGCAGCGAATGCGGATGCGCATACGCGGTCGTGCGCGCTGGGATGCGCCAAGAGCGGCTACGGCATTCTGACCACCGATGGCCACTTCCTGAAGTTCGATGCCAAGGGCAATAAGGAGGTCCTGGCAGAACTGAAGGCTTCCAATAAGACAGACCACCTTCGCGTGAATGTAAGCGGCGAGCTGCATGGAGACACGCTGGCGGTCTCTTCGGTCGAACTGCAGTAGATTTTCCTCTCCCAGGTTGCCGTGCGCCGGTCCTTCTCCTTGATGTGAGGAAGGGACCGGCCGTATGGTTTTAATTCGCTTGCTGGATGAGCAGGGTGACGGTGGTGGAGTGCGCAAGGGTGGTTCCGGTGGGGGTGGTGGCGGTGCCGGTGACGGTGATGGTGTAGGGCGTGGCGGTGGGGGTGTTCTCGCCGGTGGTGTTAGTGCGTGCACCGCAGCCGGTCAGGAAAAGAGCCGGGAACAGCAGGAGCAGAAAGATTCCGGCGTCACGGACAATCCTATGAAGCGGGCCTTCAGCCCTCTGTTTATCTAATGTGTCGTCTACCTGGGGTTTCCTGCCCCAGCGAGCAAGCTCGCCGGAGGAAACCCCAGGCTGGTATGAGGCGCGCCTTTGGCGCTTGTTGGCTGTGGCGTTGCTGCCTTTTGAATATCCCTCTTGACGGTTGCGAAGTTTGAAACCAAACAGTGTGAGAGGAAAGGCCAGAAAGGCAAGCACCGCAGATGAGCTTCGCCTGTCCGTTTGAAGTGCGTTGGTGGTTTTGGCGGCGATGGTGAGGGTGACGGTGCCGCTGGCGGTTCCGGGGGGAAGGTAGGACGGGTTGAACGATGCGGCGTAGAGGCTGGGCACGCCGCTGGCTGAGAGCGTGATGGGGCTGGAGAGCGCTGTGCCTTCGGTCTGGAGCGTGAAGGTGAAGCTGGCTGAGGTGCCGGGGAGCAGGGTTTGGGTGGTTGCGGCTTTGGCGGCGAGGGTGAAGTCGGCGCCTCCGGTGGTGGTGCCCGATACGGTGTTGACCGCTATGGTGGCGGGTGACGAGGTGGACCTGGCGAAGTTTGTGTCTCCGCTGTAGGAGGCGGTGATGGTGTTGGCGCCGGAGGCGAGGGCTGTGGTCGAGTAGCTGATCTGGCCGCTGGGCGGCAGTGGAATTGTCGCGAGGGCGACCGCGTTGTCGTAGAGGGTGACTGTGCCGGTGGGAGTGCCGGTGGTGGTGGCGACGCTGGCCGTGATGGTGATGGGTTGGCCTGCGGTGATGGATGTGGACGACGCCGTGAGTGCGACGATTGCCGGTGCGGGAGTGTTGGTTGGGCCTGTTGGGGTGGTGGCTCCCGGGCCTGCGATGGTTTGGATGATGGGTGGGTTGGCGGAGTTGAGCTGGCGGATGCGCTGGTTGGCTGCGTCGGCGAAGGTGGCGAGGCCGGAGGGTGAGATGGCGGCGGCGCGGGGACTGTCGAGTGTGGCGCTGGTGGCGGCGCTGCCGTCGCCGGAGAAGCCCTGCGTGCCGCTGCCTGCGATGGTGGTGATCTGGCCGGTGGTGGCGTTGACTTTGCGGACGCTCTGAGCGGTGACGTCAGTGAGGTAGAGGTTGCCGGTGGCGTCGGTCGCGATGCCGCGCGGGAGCCGGAGTGTGGCTGCGGTTGCGGGGCCGCTGTCGCCTGAGTTCCCTGCTGTGCCTGTGCCGGCGATGGTGGTGATGATGCCGGTGGTGGCGATGACCTCGCGGATGCGGTGGTTGTGCGTGTCGGCGATGTAGAGGTTGCCGGTAGTGTCGATGGCGAGGCCTTGGGGTGAGTCGAGCTCGGCTGCGGTGGCAGGGCCGTTGTCTCCGCTGTAGCCTTCGGTGCCTGTGCCTGCGATGGTGGTGATGATGCCGGTTGCCGCGTTGATTTCGCGGATGCGGTGGTTGTGCGTGTCGGCGATGTAGAGGTTGCCGGATGCGTCGATGGCGAGTGCGGTGGGGAGATCGAGTTCGGCTGCGGTGGCGGGGCCGCTGTCGCCTGAGTTCCCTGCTGTGCCTGTGCCGGCGATGGTGGTGATGTTGCCGTTTGCGGCTTTGACTTCGCGGATGCGGTGGTTGTGCGTGTCGGCGATGTAGATGTTGCCGGATGCGTCGATGGCGAGGCCTTGCGGTGAGTCGAGCTCGGCGGCGGTTGCGGGGCCGCTGTCTCCGGCGAATCCTTGTACGCCTGTGCCGGCGATGGTGGTGATGTTGCCGGAGGGGTCGAGTTTGCGGATGTCGTGGCGGGAGGCTTCGGCGATGTAGAGGTTGCCGCTGGAGTCGTAGGCGATGGCGGAGGGCAGCAGGAGTGGGGCTGCCGCCTGGGCTGCGAGTGGGGTGGTGAGCATGAGGGCGAGCGCCCATCGGAGAACGAGCGGGAGGCGTGGGGTGGGTATGGTGGGCGTAGTGCTCTGCGGACCCATGCGTGGTTGCAGTTTAGCAGGGTCGCCCACCTGTGCCTTGAATCAAATGTCCTGGCGCCACGGTGGAAATGCAAGAAGCAATTACTTTGCGGGAGCGGCTTTCACGGGCATGGCTCCGGTTTCGCGGCCGATGGCGATGACGAAGTAGTTGGCGTTTTCGTCGCCTACGTTGAGGAGGCCGTGCAGTTGGTTCGATGCTGCGAAGAGGACTCCGCCGGGGCCGACGCGCTGCTTTTTGCCGTCCATGTTGAACTCGACGAGGCCTTCGCGGATCATCATGAACTCGGAGTGGCGATGGCGGTGGGGTGGGTGCGGCATCTTGCCTGGAGGCAGAGTGGTCTCGTGCACTTCGACGTGCTCGCCGGTGGCGAGGACACCTTGAATGACGGCGCGGCTGGCTCCTCCGTTGGAGGACTGGTGGACGGGGAGGCTGTTGTAGTCGAAGGCTTCGGATTCGGAGAGAATTTTTTCTCCGGGCGCGTGCGGGGTGTAAACCTGTGCGTCGGCCACGGCGCCGAGTGCGGCGAAGGCGGTGATGGCGGCGAGGAAGTCGCGGCGGTCGATGTTTTTCATGGCGGCAATGTTATCGGATGCGCGGGAGAATGGCTACTTCTGTATGTCTCCGCCGATGGCTACGACGACGTAGCGGGCGGGGGTGCCGCCTACGTTGCGGACTTGATGATTGGTTCCGTAGGCGACGTAGAGGAGGCCGCCGGGGCCAACGCGCTCGACTTTGTTGTCGTGGTGGAATTCGAGTGTGCCTTCGATGACGGCGATGAGTTCGGAGTGGTGGATGATGTGTGCGGGATTCGGTGGTGCGCCAGCGGGCTGCACGGATTCGTGCACTCGGACGGACTCGCCGGTGGGGAGTTTGCCGTGGATGATGTCCCAGCTCTGGCCGCCGTTGGGGAGTTTGCGGACGGGTGCGTCTTCGGGACGGAAGATGCGGGATTGATCGAGCTGCGATTCGGTGCGGGGCGTGGGGTCGGCCATGCGGCTATCCTATAGCTGATTCGTTTCAAACGCATCGGTTGGAGGATTATGCCGCTGGTAGATTCGCACGCGCATCTGGATTTTTATGACAACGACCGCGATGAGGTGATGCAGCGGGCCTTCGATGCCGGGGTTCGCACGATTCTGGCGATTGGGATTGGTGAGGGGCCGGAGACGATGCATCAAGCGCTGGAGATGGCGCGTGCGGACCACGGTGCGGAACGGCCGAAGGTTTTTGCCAGCGTTGGGATTCATCCGCAGGAGGCGGCGAAGGCTTCGGGCGAGGCTTTGGCGAAGCTGGCGGAGCTGGCAGCAGATGAGCGGTGCGTCGCGGTGGGGGAGATTGGGCTGGATTATTACCACGTCGAAAATCCTCTGCCTGCGGTACAGAAAGAGGCGTTTGTGGCGCAGATGCGGATTGCTGCCGAAGTACGGAAGCCGATTCTGATTCATTTGCGGACGAGCGAGTTGGCGACTCCGCAGGCGAAGGAGAGGTTTGGCGCGGCGGATGCCTGGGCGGATCTGCTGGAGCTGGTTGCTGAGCACTGGACGCCGCTCGGACTGGGCGGGATCATGCACTGCTTTTCGGGTGGCGTGGAGGAGATGCGGCGGTCGGTGGAGGCTGGGTTTTATATTTCGTTCGCTGGCAATGTGACGTATCCGAAGGCCGTGGGGATTCGTGAGGCAGCGGTGGTGGCTCCGGCGGAGCGTGTGCTGGTGGAGACGGACGCGCCGTTTCTGGCGCCGATTCCGCTGCGTGGGCAGAGGAATGAACCGGCATTTGTGGCGCATACGGCGGCAGCCCTGGCGGAGCTTAGAGGCATCTCAGTTGAGAAGCTGGAGGAGTTGACGACAGGGAACTTTGAGCGACTCTTCCCTGCTGCACGCGTGTAACTGCCGCTGAGGCTGGCATAATAGGATTCGCGGATTTGGATTAACGATTTTTTACCAAGGGGGCATGGGATGGCTTCGGATAATAGCTTTGATGTAGTGAGCAAGGTGGAGCTTCAGGAAGTAAAGAACGCGATTGACCAGGCGTCGAAGGAGCTGCATACGCGGTTCGACCTGAAGGACTCAAAGTCGAAGATCGAGCTTGAGGGGACAGATGCGATTCAGTTGGCGTCGGCCAGCGAGTACACGCTGAAGGCGGTGACGGAGATTCTTTCGCAGAAGCTGGTCAAGCGCGGGGTTTCCTTGAAGAACCTGGAGTACGAGAAGATTGAGCCTGCAGCGAACTCGAGCGTGCGACAGAAGATCAAGCTGGTCCAGGGGATTCCGAGCGAGAAGGCCAAGCAGATTGTGGCGCTGGTGAAGGAGTCGAAGAAGAAGGCGCAGGCGAGCATTCAGGGCGATACTGTGCGGATTGTGAGCAAGGACCGCGATGTGTTGCAGGAGATTATGGCGATGCTGCGCGGTAAGGACTTCGGCGTGGATTTGCAGTTTACGAACTATCGGTCGAACTGACGGCTGAATGCGGACGAAAAATTTTCTGTCAACCTGATACATTCAAAGTAGATGGATGCTATCTCCATTGCGACTGCGGGTGAGGTATTCGACCTTCTCCGCGACGATCTTGCCGCTATCGAGCAGGAGTTCGCGCGGCAGTCGGCATCGAACGTTGCCGTCATTACGGATATTGCGCAGTACCTGATTGCGGGCGGGGGCAAGAGGATTCGTCCGCTGCTGCTGCTGCTTTCAGCGAAGGCGCTGGGTTCGACGAGCCACAGCCGCATTCGGCTGGGCGCGGTGGTGGAGATGCTGCACACGGCGACGCTGGTTCACGACGACATTATCGACGAGGCAGACACGCGGCGCGGGCGGCCTTCTTCGAATACGACGTGGGGCAACTCGAAGTGCGTGCTGGCGGGCGACTGGCTGTATATGCAGGCGTTCTCGGCGGCGCTGGAAGAGCGGAATTTTCATGTGCTCGACCTGCTGATCTCGCTGACGCAGCAGATGGTCGAGGGCGAGCTGCTACAGATTGAGAAGCTTGGGCACCTGATCAATGAGGAAGAGTACTTCGACCTGATCTTCCGCAAGACGGCTTGTTTGTTCAAGGTTTCGATGCAGCTTGGCGCAGCGGTCACTCATGCGACGGATGAGGTTGAGGCGCAGCTTGGGGAGTATGGGCGCAACCTGGGGCTCGCGTTTCAGATTGTCGATGACGTGCTCGACCTGACGGCAACGGAAGAGGTGCTGGGTAAGCCGGTGGCCAGCGATCTGCGCGAAGGCAAGGCTACGCTGGCTGTGATTCATGCGCTGGAGCGTGGGACTGGGGCTGATCGTGAGGCGATTCGCACTGTGCTGGCTGACCGGAGTTTTCAGCAGGTGACGCATCCGCAGATTCTCGAGATTCTGAAGCGGCATGGATCGATTGAGTACGCGATGGATACCGCTTGTGCGTATGCGGAGGCTGCGCGCCAGAGTGTCGCGGATTTGCCGGAGACCGAGGCCAAGCGGGCGCTCTTGTGGGTGCCGGGGTTTGTAACCTCGCGGGACCGGTAAGCTTAACAATTACTTATGCGAAGACGCTTCGCCACCAGCGGAATTCTGCTATTCATCTTTTTAGCTATTACTGGTTGCAAATCCACCCCTGCCACGTTGCCGCCAAATACGCATATAGACGAAATTCTCGTTATCAAGTCGCAGCACACACTCGCCCTAATGTCGAATGGGATAGCTGTGAAGACATATCGGGTTGCGCTTGGCAGAGGAAGCGGCGCGGCAAAGGAGCGAGAAGGTGATCACGAAACCCCTGAGGGTTTTTACACCATAGACAGCAGGAATCCTCACAGTAACTTCCACCTTGCTCTTCATATCTCTTATCCCAATGCCGCAGATAAAACGCGCGCAAGAATTGCAGACGTTCGACCTGGCGGCGACATCATGATTCACGGAATCAAGAATGGTTTGGGCTGGCTTGGTCCATTGCAACGTGAGGTTGACTGGACAGACGGGTGCATCGCAGTCACCGATCCGGAGATTGAGGAGATATGGAGGCTGGTTCCGGATGGAACGTCGATTGAGATTCGCCACTAACTCTGAAGCCAACCAGACTGCTCTTAGCCGCGCAGAAACATGGCCCATTTCGGAAGTGGCTCTACAGGAAGCATCTTCATCCCCATTAGCTTGATTCCCACAATCCGATGTCCAGCGTCGGTTGAGTTGTCAAAAAAAACACACTCATCCGCAAGCTCAGTTGCAGGTTTAAGGTTTTTGAAACTTCGAGGATATCTGCGAAGCTGATCTTCAAGCGGAACATCATGGCCACCCATCAGAACTCTCATCCGGATTCGTTCGATGTTAATTTCAACGCTTTCGGTTCCGATATAGAAAAGCCTTGTTCTGTATCCCAACTCGTGGGCTCGCTCGAGCATACGCAAATAGGTAGCACCTGAAAGCGTCGTTTCTACTGAAAAGCTCACCCTGCCCGCCAAGAAGGCTTCAGCTGAGCGAATAACTTTCCTGCCAGCTTCCATATCGCTGAGTTCAATATTGGACTCGGCCTGGAGATCGACTGCTATTGCATCGGGATCGAGGACCGCAGACTGCTGGAAAAACGCTTTGGCCCAGCGGGTAAGAGTGCTCTTCCCGCATCCATTTGGACCAGCAATGACAGCGAAGACCGGGGGACTCAAGAGGCTTTGGCTACTTGCTTTTCCTTCTTCTCGTCTTCGAGCTTCCGCTGCCACAGCCGCTCAATTTCGACTCCTCGGCGGGCTGCTTCTGCAATCTTTTCAGCGAGTTTTGCGAAATCCTTTGCCATGGCCAAATCTTACTCCCGTCCTCAGGCTCCTTCAAGGTGTGATGCTAGTCCTCGTCTTCAGCGGTCTCATTCGACTCGTCGATATCGAAGTCTGCGGTTTTGACTGCTCCGTTTCCGCGGTTGATAAGGATTTGGATTTTGCCTTCGGCAGCTTCGAGCTCTTTTTTGCAGTCGTCGGAGAGTTTGACGCCTTCTTCGAAGAGCTTCACGGATTCGTCGAGTGAGAGGTCGCCGCGTTCCAGTCTTTCGACCACCTGTTCGAGAGCGGTTAGCTTGTCTTCAAATCCTGCCATTAGGCCACCTCTACGGTCAGGCCGAGGACGTCGGCGGCTGCGGAGTATTTGCCGAAGGGGGCACTGACCTGGACGCCCTGCACGACCGGGCGGACTTCGGCGAGCATCTCCTGCGCGATTTTGATGCCTTCGGCTTTGGCTGCTTCGGGCGAGGTCACGGCGGCCATGCGGGCCATGATCTCTTCGGGCATGCTGACGCGCAGGTCGTTCTTCATGAACTCGGCGTTGCGCAGGCTGGTGAGCGGCCAGATGCCGGCGATGACCGGGATGCGGAAGCCTTCGATGCGCTTGAGGAACTCTTCGAGCAGCTTGAGGTCGAAGACGGGTTGCGTGATGGCGTACTCTGCGCCCGCTTCAACTTTGTAGGCGAAGCGGCGGATCTCCTGCTCGATGTCGGGCACGCCGGGGTTGGCTGCGACGGCTACCGTGAAGCCGGTGGATGCGCCGATGGAGTTTTTGCCGATGTCGAGGCCGTGGTTGAGATTGCGCACGATGTTGACGAGGCCGATGGCGTCGACGTCGAAGACCGCCGTGGCGTCGGGATAGTTGCCGAGCTTGGGCGGGTCGCCGGTGAGGCAGAGGATGTTTTTGAGGCCGATGGAGGACGCGCCGAGCAGGTCGCTCTGGATGCTGAGCACGTTGCGGTCGCGGCAGGTGTAGTGGAGGATGGTCTCGATGCCGACGTGCTGCTGGATCTGCACGCAGAGGCTTTGCGCGCTCATGCGGGCGCTGGCGCGGGGCGAGTCGGGGACGTTAATGGCGTCGACGCCGAGCTTGTGCAGGTAGGCTGCGCCGTCGATCTCTTTGGTGCAATCGATGCCTTTTGGCGGGACGATCTCGACCATGGAGACGAACTCGCCTGCGGCGACCATTGCGCCGATCTTTGAGCGCTGCGCGAGTGGCGCTGGCTCGATCTTGCTTTCGATCTTCTGCGGCGTGCCGGTGGCGACAGCGTGTTCGACGGCCCGCGCGCCGGTCTCCATCGCGTCCATGGCGCGGAGAGAGCTCTTCATGGCGCGGGTGTAGCTGGGCGTGGTGCCGCAGCAGCCGCCGACGATGCTTGCGCCTGCTTTCACTAGCTTGCGGGCGAAGCTTGCCATGTACTCGGGCGAGCTCATGTAGATGGTGCGGCCTTCGACGGCTCGCGGGATGCCTGCGTTCGGCATAGCGGCGAGCGGGAGGTCGGTGACGGGGCGCATGCGCTCGATGACGCTGAGGACGGTGGCGGGACCGGCGCTGCAGTTGCAGCCGAGGGCGTCGACGCCCCAGTCGGTGAGCTTGGTGGCGGCGGTTTCGGCGGAGGAGCCGTCGAGGCAGTTGCCGTCTTCGTCGACTGTGACCATGACGATGACGGGCACGTCGGGGGCTTCGCTGCGCGCGGCGAGGATGGCCTGCTCGACTTCGGCGAGCGAAGTCATGGTCTCGATGATGAGCAGGTCGGCGCCGACGCCGGGACCGCCTTCGACGAGCGCGCGGATTTGTTCGGAGAAGGCTTCGCGGGCTTCGTCGAGCGAGAGCTTGCCGAGGGGCTCGACGCGGACGCCGAGCGGGCCGATGGACCCGGCGACGAAGGCTTCGGCGGCCTGCTTGTCGCGGAGCTGGTTGACGGCCTCGCGCGCGAGCTTGACGCCGGCGACGTTGATGGCGCGGACTTTGTCCTGGAGGCCGTGGTGCTCGAGGCGGAAGACGTTTGCGCCGAAGGTGTTGGTCTCGATGATCTCGGCGCCAGCCTGGAGGTATTCGGCATGGATGGCGCGAACGGTATCGGGTTGCGAGAGGTTCAGTTCGTCGTAACTGCGGTTAATGAACACGCCGCGCGCGTAGAGCATGGTGCCCATGGCGCCGTCTGCGAGCACGGTGCGGCCCGTGAATAATCTGGCCACTCCCTGTGCGCCCGCGTCTTTCAGTACATCGGTCATCATCGTCTCCACCCGCGTTTCGCTATGCCAAGGATGCGGCCTGGGAAGCGGGTTCTCTCCATCCTAAGCTACTGCGCCAAGCTGCTCCAAACTAGCGGTTTGCGCGCCCGCGAAGGCCCTCTGCTTTGTTATACTCAGAGCAAGCCAAGGCTCTCAAAAACAGCACGCGCCATGCGCTCAGGTTGGAGTCCGTTACCTTTGAAGAACCGTAGTCTCTTTGCCAAGTCTCTCCGCGCCCAGATCTTCTCCGGGCTCCTGATCGCCATCGCGGCTGTAGGGCTGAGTTCCTGCCACAGCGCGGCTTACTATTACTACAAGTTTCCGCAGTACACGTTTGCCGACCGTCCGATTCCGCCGAGCAAGCTGGCGCAGCGCGTCATGGTCGCCGTGACCAATGCGGGCATCGGTTCGCTGCCGATTCTGGACGGAAAGCGTGACATTCGTAGCAACGTCGAAAACACCATCACGTCGTTCCAGATCTCGGGCGGCGTGGGCGGCTATCCAGATTTGATTCTCAACTACCCGGCCGAGGTTCATGGCTACGTATATTCGAGCGTCAAGGGCGATATCTCGGTGGTCGATTACAGCAAGGAGACGGCCTCGGCTGCGCCAGCTACGTTTGCTGCGCCATCCACATCGCTCGCTATACCGCCTTCGGGAGCGCACTTTTACTCGGCCGAGCAGTCGACTGGCATCCTGGGCATCTATGACGCGACCGATGGCAAGGCATACGCCCTGGACATTCCTAATGTCTACCGCGTTGCCGTGAATACGGGCGACACCGTGATTCTGGCGATGGTGGCAAACTCGAATAATGTTTATCGCGTTTTCCAACTGAACGATAACCAGTACACGACCGCGGCTGCTGCTATTCAGGCAACTGGCGCAGTAGATTGCGAGCCGCTGAATAGTCCCGTTTACTGCGCGGTGCAGGTGCCGGGAAACTTCGACCGGCCTACTGCTGCTTACTTCTCGCTGGATGGAAGTACGGCATACATTCTGAACTGTGGGCCGGAGTGCGGCGGCTCGACGGCGAGCGTGAGCTTCCTGCAGGTGGCTCCGCTGTACTACTACAACATTCCGACTTCACCGGTGCCACCGACTTCGCCGGTGATTTCGAACGTGCCTGTGCCGGGCGGCGCGACTGTTGGGTTATCTGATGGAACGACGCTGTATGTCGCCGGGCAACAACTGATGCCGGATGGCCTGTTCGCGGGACAGCTTACGACGATCAACCTGGCCAATGCGGTCACGAGTCCTTCGACTGCGGTGACGGGACAGTATTCGATCTCGGACGGGCACCACTCGAAGCTGCTCTTCGCCGATGACAATACGCTGTGGATTGGTTCGCAGTTCTGCGCTACGGGCGAGCGCCAGAAGCTGGCTGTCGCGGGGAACACGACTCAGGCTGCCAACTACAACTGCCTTACTCGCTTCGATCTCGGAGCCAAAACTGTGCAGATCGTTCCCACAATCACTCCGAATGGCCCCACGACGGTTCCCTATCCCAATACGAACCAGAACCTCTACTACTACGGCGACCTGACCGGCTTGTGCTGGGTGCAGGGCTTCCACAAGGTGTACACGGCCTACGGTGGACAGGTCCATGCATTCAATACTGTCGATGGCTCGGAGATCAACAACCAGTACATCACCGTACAGGGCACGGCGCTGGACGTGGCGTATCTGGATGCGATTGCGGATACGGACAATTAGAAACACCCAAGCGTTATCCAGGGTCATCTGGAGACAGGTGGAGAACGGCGGCCCGGAACTCACGGGCCGCCTTCGCGTCAGACCATTCGTTTTGACATGCTGGAAATTTTCCTGACGAGAGTGCTGTAAAGCTGAATACTTTCGCAGGAAAGTTTCGGCATACGAAATCTGTTCACACTTCTTTGAACTTCTAAAATCCAATCACCTCTTCCGTGCGTTCTTCCGATGTAAGGGCACGATCAAGCCTGCATCAAGAAGAGGTACATCCGTGACGATTGATGGTTTGGTTCAAAAGGCACTCACGCGCCGCAAGTTTTTGGCGAGTGCGGGAACTGCAACTGCGGCTCTTGCCATAACGGGATGCAGCGGCAGCAGCAGTTCGAGTACAGGTGGAAGCAGCGGGGGCACAACTCCACAGGACATTCCTGATAACGACGTTTTGAATTTTGCATTGAACCTCGAATATCTCGAAGCAGAGTTCTATCTCTACGCCACAACAGGCAAAGGGCTTTCCTCTACCGACGCGCTGAGTGGAGCAGGCACGACGACGGTGCCATCGGGCATTGCGGCGGTGCAGTTGAACGCCACGATGGCCTCCTATGCCAATGAGATTGCGCAGGATGAGCTGGACCATGTGCGGCTGCTGCAATCGGCGATTACGGCAAATGGCGGGACACCTGTTGCGCGTCCGAATCTTGACCTGACGTTTTTCGGCCCGCTTGCGGTGGCAGCGACGATCACTTCGACTCCAACGTTCAATCCGTTTGCGGACCCGAACTCATTCCTGATTGGCGCATTCATCTTTGAGGATGTGGGTGTGACTGCGTACTCGGGTGCAGCACCGCTGATTTCAAACACGTCGATCCTTAGCGCCGCGGCCGGGATTCAAGCGGTAGAGGCCTATCACGCGGCGGAGATCCGCACGCTGCTGGTTGCGCAGGCGAGCATCAACAATAGCCAGACCTACGTGAATATTGCCAACAAGGTTTCGGCGCTGCGCGGCACGCTGGGCGGCGGCAATGAGACCATGCTCAGCTCATCAAGCATTGTCGCAGCCAACTCGAATGCGATCGCCTATGCGCGCAGTACCGATGAAGTACTGCACATTGTCTATGGCACGGGCGGCGGAGCAGGCGTGAGCAAGGGCGGCTTCTTCCCCAACGGACTTAACGGCAAGATCACCGCAACCGCATCCTAACGGGAGACAGTCATGGCTACAGTTGAAACTCAGATTCTGGACGAAGTAATTGTCAACAGCCGCAGAAAGATGATGACGCTCGGCGGCGCTGCGCTGGCTGCGATGCTTCTTGGCGACACACCGCAGGCGCAGGCGCAGAGCACCGTAACCGACACGGACATTTTGAACTTCGCCCTCAACCTCGAATATCTGGAGGCGCAGTTCTACACGCTGGCTGCGTACGGCGTCACTATCGATAAGCTGCCAACGCCGATTCCGGTCAGCGTCAACGGAGGCACCGCCGGCACGGTGACGCTGAAGCCGAGCTTCTCCAAGGTGCCCTTCGGTGTTCCGCTGATTCAGTCGTACGCGACGGAGACGGCGATTGAAGAGGGGAAACACGTCAGCTTCCTGCAGACAGCGCTGGGCACGAGCGCGGTTTCGATGCCCAACATCGACCTGTATAACTCGTTCAATGCGCTGGCGAACGCAGCCGGTGTCGGATCGTCCTTCGATCCGTTTGCCAGTGACGATGCGTTTCTCGTCGGGGCGTACATCTTCGAGGATGTGGGCGTTTCGGCGTATCACGGCGCGGCTGGATTGATCTCCGACAAAAAGAACATTCTGCCGGCGGCCGTTGGCATTCACGCGGTGGAGGCATACCATGCGGGCCTGATTCGCACGAGCATCAGCGGCATCGACGCCGCGAATGGAAACAACAATCTGAGCACACTGACGCAGAAGATTTCGGCTGCACGGTCGATGCTTGCCAATCCCTCCGGCGCATCGAGCACCACGTTCGCAGGGACGAAGGCTGACGATATCGGACTGACTACCGTGATGGTCGCGCTGAACGGAAGCTCGGCCACCTACAGCTCGGCGACGATCGTTGACTGCGATGCGAATGCGACAGGGTGGAGCCGCACGACATCGCAGGTGCTCGCGATTGTGACGGGCACGCAGCCTACGGCCAGTACGCACCAGGGAGTGTTCTTCCCAAGCGGGTTGAACGGCACGATCAAGTAGCTCAACGTCACGTTCACTCAAGCGCGCTGCATGTCTTATTCGCGGTGCGCTTTCTTTTTTCTTTATCTGCGCAGGCCTCCGGATACAGTATTCTTTTCCGGACATGGCTCACTTCCGTTCACATGCCGTCCCTATCCTTCCTGTCGCAGAGATGAGCAGATCGATCGCTTTCTATCATCAGCTTAGGTTCTCTGCGAAGCGCTATCAGAACGGCGATGGCTATGCCTTTCTCGAACGCGATGGCTTCGAGCTTCATCTCAATCGGTTCGAGACGCTTGTTCGCGACCATAATCCTTGCGGCGTCTACTTCTATCTTGAACGCGGAACGGCGGCCGCACTTGAGAGCGAGTTTCGCGAGGCAGGAGTGCGCATTCTTTCGCCGCTTGCGCCGCGCGAGTGGAAGATGAACGAGTTCGTTCTTGAGGACCCGGACGGCAATCTGTTGAGGTTCGGCGAACCGCTGGAATAGTGCGAGGCAGACTGCGACGTCCGGACTTCTCTACAATCAAATCAGATATGTCAGAGAGAACTGCAACCATTGGCGTCCTTGCACTGCAGGGCGCGTTTGAGGCACATGCGAAGGCGCTGGAATCGCTCGGCGTCACGGCGAGGCTCGTGCGTACGCCTGGAGAGCTGAAGGGGCTCGACGGACTGATTATTCCCGGCGGCGAGTCCACGACGTTTCTTAAATTTCTGGAGCGCGATGGGTTTCTTGACGCGCTGGAAGGTTTTGTCGAGAGCACGCCGACGTTCGGCACGTGTGCGGGTGCGATTTTGCTGGCGAAGGAGGTCCGTAATCCCGAACAGGCTTCGCTGGCTGTGCTCGATATTGCTGTCGAGCGCAATGCTTATGGGCGGCAGATTGATTCGGCTATTATCACCGAGCCGACGAAGTTGCCTGGCGGGCCGCTGGAGATGGTCTTCATTCGGGCGCCGCGGATTACGCACATCGGCGCGGGAGTTGAGAGCCTGGCAGAGCGAGATGGGTCGCCCGTGCTGGTGCGGCAGGGGCATCTGCTGGCCGCTACGTTTCACCCGGAGTTGGGACACGACGCGCGCGTTCATCAGCTTTTTCTTGATATCGTTGCGGCGAAACGCTGACGGCTGCGCTGACATTTTCGCAATGGATGCAAAATGACGATGCCATCTCATGATCGAGATGGCATCGTCGTTGGATGATCGTCCGGGGCTATTGCATCAGGTCGATGACGTTGGCGATGTAGAACGTCACTGGATCGTAGATGACGACGTAGCCCTCGTAGTAGCCCATGGTGTATCCCGGCGGCGGTGGCGGTAGATAGCCGTAGATGTCGGGCGGGAGCGGCGAGATGTAGGAGATGTCCACGTAGGGGAAGAAGCCGCCGATCACCAGACGCACGCGGTAGGAGCGGTTGACGCGCGCCAGACGGCTCAGATAATAGCGGTGCAGGTAGGAGCGGTCGTTCGGGCGGAAACTATAGGATGGGCGCTGCGGCGGGCGATTTCCCCACTGCGGCGGACGTGCGTGCGGAGGACGCGATGGCGGCCGGTTGCCAGGGTTCGGACGCGATGGGTTTCCGGGATTCGGACGTATGGGTGGACGCGGTTTTGCTCCATTGCCGTTACCTGGGTTTGGGCGGTTGCCTGGATTTGGGCGCGGCGGAGGATTGCCGGGATTCGGACGATTTCCAGGGTTGGGCCGCTGAGGCTGCTGGCCGCCGTTTCCGGGGCGACTCGGCTGACCACCTCCCTTATCCCCAGGGCTGGGCCGCGTCTGTGGGCGAGACCTGTCGTTCTGGCCATTCTGATTTTGATTGGACTGTGCTGCCAGCGGATACATGAGCGTGAATGCTCCCAACGCAACTGAGCAAATCAGAGGGCGAAGCGATTTCATGGAACCTCCCGGCTTTTCAGGACTTCCAACTCTAACCTGTCCCGTCTGCAAATGCAAAGCTTCGAGGCATAGGCTCGTTCCGGATCGACACGCTATGCTTAAGCCGTGAACCTGTTCGGCATGTCGATTGTGTCTGCGCTTCATGCCGCACGTTTGCCGGTGGATGCCAGCGCGCATGGGCCTGCGCTTGATCGCCAGCTTCTGCTGAGTCTCTGGATTGTTCTTGCGCTGTTCACGCTGGCGCATGTCATCCTGCTGGGCGGTCTTGCTGCGCGACGGCATCATCCGCAGAAGAGTGTATGGCAGATCGAGTATCTTCCCCTGGTTGCGCTGGCTGCGCTGTTTGCGGTGCTGACAATTCGCGCAGAGCGGTTGTGGGCGGCGACCCGGTATACCGGGGCTTCGCTGACCGCGCTTCAGGTGGAGGTCACCGGCGTGCAGTTTGCGTGGTACTTTCGCTATCCGGGAGTGGATGGCACGTTTGGGCGCGTGCGGCCGGAGCTGGTCGCGCCGGGCGAAGGCAATCCGCTGGGGCTTGATCCTGCCGATTCGCACTCGGCAGATGATGTGGTTTCATCGCAGCTGATGCTGCCGGTTGGGCGTGAGGTTGATCTCGCCATTCGTTCGCAGGATGTAATTCATGGCTTCTCTGTGCCGGAGATGCGGTTGAAGCAGAACGCTGTGCCCGGCGAGACGATTCACATTCATTTCACGCCGACGAAGACGGGCACGTATGCGATTCTGTGCACGCAGGTGTGCGGGTTGGGGCATTATCGGATGAATGCGAACCTGCGTGTGGTTACGCCGGAGGAGTTCGACTCGTGGCTTGCCGCGCGGGAGAAGGCGGTGCAGCGATGACACTCACTTCCCTGCGCCGGCGCGTGTTTTCGACCGATCACCATGTCATCGGGGTTGAGTATCTTCTGCTTGCGCTGACTGCGGTCGTCATTGGCACGACGCTGTCGCTGCTGATGCGGATTCATCTGGTGTGGCCGGACTGGCAGTTGCCGCTGCATGGGCCGATTCTGCCGGAAGACTATCTTGCGATGGTGACGATTCATGGCACGGTCATGCTGTTCTTCGTGCTGACGACGGCCCCGCAGGCAGGCTTCGGCAACCTGATTCTGCCGGCGCAGATCGGCTCGCGGAGGATGGCGTTTCCGGTGCTGAATGCGATGAGCTTCTGGCTGACGGCTGTGGCGCTGGTTGTTCTTTTGAGCAGCACGTTTGTGCCGGGCGGCAGTCCTATCTCCGGCTGGACTGCATATCCCCCGCTGAGCGCTGTGGCTTCGGCTGGGCCTGGGCAGGCGATGGGGATGGACCTGTGGCTGGCCAGCATTGCGCTGTTCGGCATCGCCGCGACGATCAGTTCGATCAACACGCTGGTCACGATTATCAAGCTGCGCTGCGATGGGATGACGTGGGAGCGGATGCCGCTGACGGTTTGGGGATGGTTCACTGCTGCGTTGTTGAGCGTGATCGCTTTCTCCGTGCTGCTGGCGGCGATTCTGCTGCTGTTTTGCGATCGCCATGCCGGGACGAGTTTCTTTCTGCCCGCGGGCGATCTGGTGAATGGGACGCTTCACGTTGCGCACAAGGGCGCCAATGGCAGCCCTCTGCTGTGGCTGCACCTGTTCTGGTTCTTCGGGCATCCGGAGGTCTATATCGCCATTCTGCCTGGGTTTGGCGTGACCTCCATGCTGCTGGCCAACTTCAGCTTCCGGCGCGTGTTCGGGTATCGCATCATGATCGCGACCACGCTGCTGATCGGGCTACTTGGGATTCTGCTGTGGGGACATCACATGTTTGTCGCCGGGCTGAATCCTTTTGCGGCTTCGGCGTTCTCGGTGACGACGATGGCGATTGCGGTGCCCGCGTCGGCGAAGGTGCTGAGCTGGATTGCTACTACATGGCGCAGCCGTCCGTCCTATAAGACAGCCATGCTGTTCTCGCTCGGGTTCGTCTCGTTGTTTATTGCAGGGGGACTTACCGGGCCGATTCTGGCGCAGCCGATTCTGGATGAGTATCTGCACAATACGTTCTTCGTCGTCGCGCACTTTCACCTGATTATGGCCATGGCTGCGGTGTTTGGGTTGTATGCCGCGACCTATTATTGGTTTCCGCTGATGACGGGGCGGATGATGTCGGAGCGGCTGGGGCGCTGGCACTTCTGGCTGACGCTGGTGGGAGCGTATGCGACGTTTCTGCCGATGCATCTGACCGGGCTGGCAGGCGAGCCGCGCCACTATGCGCAGCTTGCCGGGATTCCAAACGCCGCCGGGGTGATGCTTGCGCGGCTGGTGCCGCTGAACCGCTTCATTACCTACTCGGCTCTCTTTCTGGCTACGGCGCAGCTTGTCTTTCTGTGGAACGTGGTGCGGAGCCTGCGTCGCGGCGCTGTGGCCACGGAGAATCCCTGGATGGCGACGACGCTGGAGTGGCATCCGGCGCTTCATCCACGGCATTCGGCGGCAATGGGTGAGCCGATTGCCGTCCACCGCCAGCCCTGCCAGTACGCCGCGACGCCCAGCGGAGAGACTTTTTTGCCGCAATGGGTTCCGGACACACTGGCCGATACAACCACAGAGGCTGCTTTCGACACCAAACCAGAGTAAGCTGTTGAGGAACGGCGTGCTTGAAAGGCAGAGGCCATGCCAGCAATCATCACTCCACATAAGACTGACCGCGACCGCAAGCGGCACGTGGAAGACCACGACAATGGTGCGGGGCGGCGTCCGCCAACCGACAAACGCACCGGCGGCGGGGGCGATAACGACGGCTGGAGCGATGGCCAGAGTCGCCGCGGTCCGCATGAACGGCTGAACCGCTACCGCATGGGCATCTTTTTCGCTCTGGCCAGCGACCTGATGTTCTTCGTCGCGATCGTCAGCACATTTTTTGTGAACCAGTCGGCCGGGCACATCGACGTCTACAACCACTACGTCAACGACTGGTTTCCGACGGTGATTCCGCCAATTCTCTGGCTGAATACCGCCGTGCTTCTCATCAGTTCGGTGACGATGGAGATCGCCCGGCGCACGATGTTTCACGAGAACGATGTGATGGACGAGTGGCTTGGGCTGGGCAAGCCGATCACGCGCCGCGCGCTGCCGTGGCTCTCGGCGACGATTGTACTGGGGCTGCTGTTTCTTGCGGGGCAATGGGTGGCATGGAAGCAGCTCGCGATGCAGGGCGTCTTCTTCCGGTCGAGCCAGAGCAGCCACTTCTTCTACCTGATTACCGGCGTCCACGCCTTCCACCTGTTTCTCGGCATCGGCGCGCTGCTTGCTGCGTTTGTCGGGCTTTATGTCTCGCGCCAGCTTGAGACCAGGCAGATTATCGTGGATTGTGCGGGGTGGTACTGGCACGCTATGGGGCTGCTTTGGATATTTCTGTTCACCCTGCTGGTCTTCTTTCAATGAAACTGCGCGGTTTCTTCTTAGGATTGGTGGTATCGGCGGCGTTGCTTTTATCTTTGTCGGCGCACGCTCAGGGCTGCGCTGCGTGCCGCGACAATACAGCCGCTACTTCTCCTTCCACGCAGCGGGCGTATCGTCATGCCATCATTCTGATGGCTGGGGTCGCTTCGACTTTCTTTCTGGTGACAGTGGCGCTGTTGCGCAAGAAGCAGTGAGAGCTTCGTTATAGCCCAAGAAAATACACCGGCGCCATGGCTGCGAGGATGGCTCCTGCCTGTAACGCAATCACGTAGAGCGTTTGGCGCGGCGCGCGGGGCAGCCATCGAATGGCGAAGTAGATGAGTACAGGGAGTTGCCCGGCCATCAGGATTTGCCATAGATGCGCCGTTGCGCCTTCATCGGCTTCGCGCACGAGACCGTGGCCAGTGTGGGCAAAGGTGTAGATGGCGGCTACGGATAAAACGAGCAGCGCGCCGAGCGACATTGCCAACGGCAACAGAGCACTTGGTTGTTTCACAATGGAGCGGAAGGTGATGCGGTTCGGGTCCATTTGTCCTCCTTGGGTTGGAAACATTCGCGCGTGAAGTGCCGAGTGGACGACATTCGCTATCGTCCATAGACCGCCGCTCTGGTCTTCGAGTAGCGCTTCGAATTCACGGCCATAACGCTCTCTCCATCTGCGCGGATAGAGCCGGGTCAATATGCGTGCGGCCGTGCGGTTCATAGCGCCTCCAGCCTGCCTAGCCCTGCCGTGACGAAGCGATCGAGCGTTGCGAGCCTGGCGCGCAGAACGCGCAGCCCCAGATCGGTGAGCCGGTAGGGTTGCCGCCGCTCTTCTTGCGGAAGAGGCTCGATGAGCTCAAGCTGCTCCAGCCGTGTGATAGCACCGTAGAGCGTTCCCGGCCCAAGGCGGGTTCCGCACATCTGCTCGATGTCTTCGACCATGGCGTGGCCGTGCTTCGGGCCACTGGCAAGGCTGGCAAGCACCAGTAAAGGCGGATCGGAGTAGTGTCCCAGCTTTAGACTGTCGCCATCTGCTACGTGTCGCGTACTACGCATGACGTAGTTGTACGCCGTTGTCCGCTTTTGCGCAAGGTTTATTTGAATTTCCTTTGCAGCGTTGCTCCCGACAAGTTAGTACGGCACTCCCTTTTCACGCTCGATCTTGAGGGCGCGCATGTACCATTCGAACTCGTCGAAGAACTTCCTGGACCGCTTTGCCAGATCGAGGGTTTGTGCGGTGCCGTCTTCGTTGAGGGCATCGGCGATCTTCGGGATTGGTAACAGCGAGGGTACCGACGGCATTCCCGTCTCGGCAAGCATGGCGCGTAGCTGCATCGCTGCGCGGACACCGCCGAACGGACCACGTGAGTAGCAGACGATGGCCGATGGGCGAAAGAAGTACTCCTCGAGAAAGTAGTCGATCAGATTGGAGAGGCCGGGCGAGATGCTGTGGTTGTACTCGGCATTGACGATGCAGAAACCATCGGCCCGTTTGTACAGCTCTGCCAGAGGCGCCAGTTTTGCGTGGAGGTCTGCGTATTCAGGAGGAGGACCGTCCTTGATCTCCTTCCACATCTTGTCGAGCAGAGGAAGTTTGAGTTCGCAGGCGTCGACCAGGTGGACCTCGTGCCCGCGCTGCTCCAGTTCACGCGTCACCCAGCGAGCCGCGCGAATGCCCATGCGCTCGCTGCGCACGGAACCCAGTAAAGCCGCTATCACCATCTGAAACCTCCACAGATATTCATCTCAGATGATGAAAGCCTCGCCATGAATCTGTCATTGCGAGGCTTTATTTTGATGTGCTGGCAAAAGCGGTAAAAGTGAGGATCAGCGGCCCTTCTTCTTTGGCTTAGCTGGAGCCTTCTTTGCCGGAGCCGGCTTCTTCTTTGGGGCTGGCTTTTTGACAGCAGCTTTTTTGGCCACCGGCTTCTTTGCGGGAGCTTTCTTCGCGGCGGGCTTTGCTGCGACCTTCTTTGCCGGGGCCTTCGGAGCGGGCTTGCTTGCAGCCTTCTTCTCTGGGGCCTTTGGCTTCGCCGATGCTGCCTTCTTCGCGGGAGCAGGCGCTGCCTTTGCCGGAGCTTTCTTCTCTTCAGCCTTGGCTGCTGCCTTCTTTTCGGCGGGCTTCGCTGGCTTGGCTGCGGCTGGAGCGCCTTGTTCGGCTGCGGCAGCTTCAGCACCTTCGGGAGTTCCCTCGGCAGGTGCGGCCTTCTTGCGGCTGCGCGGGGGCTTCGCGTCCTTCTTCGCAGCGCGCGGGCGGCGGAGATGCACCGTCGGCGGAGGCGCGGGCGGAGAGTACGGCTCGAGGAACGCCTTCATCTCTTCGACTGTGCCGAGCTTGTTGTCCATCAACTCGAAGAAGAGCTTATCGAGCAGTTCTTCATAGCGGGCCACATCGGGGGTGATGCGCATCTCCTGCATGAGCGCGTAGGGAATCTTGAGCTTCGCCTGGGGCCACTCGGTATGGAAGGCCTTGAACTTCGATTGCACCGCCGCAGCCTTGCCGTGGTGAGCGGCCCAGAGCACAGCTTCGGGCTTGGCGGAGTAGATCAGCTTCCATGCCTGCGAAGGCAGCGCTGCTTCCTTGCTCGTCAGTTTGGCGATGAAGTCCTTGCCCTCTTTTTCGAGCGCGTCGATCTCGTGAACAAATGCGCGGCGCGGGAAGCTCTTCTTGAGCGCGGAGACATCTTTAGGAGGAAGCTTTGCTGTGACCAGCGGGAAGTTTGCCGCTGAGACGTCAGGATTGATGCCCTGCATCTGCAACTGCCCCTGAGCATCGCGAAGCTTCTCCAACTCGCCGTGGTTGGCCTTGGCCGAAGTCAGCGCCGGGAAGAGCTGCTTCATCCAGCCCTCTGACTCCAGCCGCTTGATGATGCGCAGCGGGTCCTCCTCGTGGAAGATCTCTTCGGTCTCGTAGCCGCGCTGCCAGCTCGACATCGCTGAGATGTAGCCTTCCTGCTTGCCGGTCTCGTAACGGGCGTGGGTACGCTCGTCCATCTGCCAGCCCAGGCGGGCCATCAGGCGGACGGCGCGGATCATCCTGACCGGGTCTTCGATGAAGCCGTAGTTGCTGACCAGCCGCAGTTCGCGGTTTTCGATGTCGGCGACCCCGTTCAGCGGGTCCATCAGGAGGCCGTAGGAGCCGTCGTTCAACGAGAGGGCCATGGCGTTGGCGGTGAAGTCGCGGCGGCGGAGGTCATCCAGGATAGTCGCTGCCTTAACCACGGGCTTGCCGGGCTTTGGATAGCTGACTGTGAGGGCGCTGGCAAGCTCCACCCGGACGCCGCCGGGAAAGAGCAGGTAGAGCGCCTGCATTGTCTCATTTTCGCCAGAGACAGCGGCGTGCGCTTTCTCTAAATCTTTCTTGAGTTTGAGGGCATTTCCCTGAACCACTACATCGAGATCGCGCACAGGCGAGCCGCTCGTCAGGTCGCGCACCGCGCCACCTACAAGAAACGCGGTAAGCCCTTTATTCTTCGAAACTTCGCGGACTTTCCCCAGCGCTTCCTGCTGGGCCTTCGACAAGCGGTTTT
This sequence comes from Edaphobacter acidisoli, assembly GCF_014642855.1. Lineage (NCBI taxonomy): Bacteria > Pseudomonadati > Acidobacteriota > Terriglobia > Terriglobales > Acidobacteriaceae > Edaphobacter > Edaphobacter acidisoli. The sequence goes on from NZ_BMJB01000001.1 coordinate 991,520, forward strand.
CAAGCAGGTAGATGTAGTCGGGCATATTTCGGGGTTTTCTCCGGTCTGAACCGGTCCAAGACTGCTGGGCCGAAGGACTAACCTCAGACGAATCAATTATTTACAAAAACTTTTGCACAACGCGCAAAATGTCACTCTAACACAGCAGTAAGAAAATAACTACCCTCTCACCAGCTTTATTCGCCCTCTGTACTCCTGCCATGCGAAAATGCGCCTTATCGTATGTCTTCTGCGCACAAAAAGGTGATTGTCCGGCGAACCACCAACGAGACGCTGCCCGGCTATCTGCCGCTGTCGGGGTTTGTGCATGCGGGATCGGTCCCGTTGCTTGATCTGGAGGGCCGGGTAATTCCTATCAACCTCAACGATATCAAGCACGTCTGCTATGTTCGCGACTTCAACCTGAACGATTCGGCAAACCCTGAGCGACTGACCCGTCGCACGTTTCTGGCCCGCCCGCGCGCGGAAGGACTCTGGGTGCGGATGACCTTTCGCGCAGGAGACGTGCTGGAGGGCCTGGCTGCCACCGACCTCTCGCTGGCGGACGACCTGATCCACGACGCCGGGCTCTTCGTGACGCCGCCGGACACACGCTCGAACACGCAACGTGTCTACGTGCCGCGGATCGCGCTGTCGGAGCTTCAGCTTGTTGCCGTCATCACGGCGCCATCACGGAAGAAACCTCTGCCTGCTCTGCCTTCGCTGCAGGAAGACCTCTTCAACTCGATGGTTCCTCCGAATACACGTCCGAATTGAAGAAAGCCGGGAGAGGCAGGAGGTAGAAAGCGCCTTGCGGCTTCACAAGGCGCCTGGAAGAATGCGCCGGAGATGCTACTTCCCTTCCACTTTGTGGAGAGCGTCTTTGGTGCCGTTCTCTGTCTTGTGTGCGGCGTCCTTGGTGCCGTTCTCTGTCTTGTGCGCGACTGTTCTGGTGCCGTTCTCAGTCTTGTGCGCGGCTGTTCTGGTGCCGTTCTCAGTCTTGTGAGCGGCCTTTTTGGTTGCATGCTTGGTCTTGTGGTAAGCCTTCGTGGTTCCTTTGGCGACACCATGTCCTGCGTTCTGTGCTGCGTCCTTGGTGTCTGTGCCTGCGTGCTTCATGTCCTGGCCAGCCGTCTGGGCCACGACGATTGGGGTGGAAGCCACGAGGAAGCCCAGCGAGAGGGCAAGCGCGGCTGCGCTCAGTTTTGGTGCGTGCATAAGTATCTCCTTCAAGTTTTAGACCGTGTGCTGCCGGATTATGTTACTGAATCCCGATGGATCTGGAATAGCTATTGGATGCGCGCTTTAATATGCTCTGAGAATCATTTTGGTAGACGAACGTATGTTGAATACGCTAAAACGATTCAGTTGTCATTTTCTCTTCCGGCAAAAATCCCGATGTTCAGTGCAAGACCTCGCGATGTATATTGGCTCCAGTCTGTGCGATGCCGTTTGCGCGGAGTCGTCGCGTTCTTCTTCGTCAATATGGGAGCCGTCTGGACAGAATAGAAAGTTGTCAGGAATCGCCGGTACGGGATAACGTTTACTTGGAGTGCACTTGATGCAGGCTTTCATCGCGCTTTTTCTCGTGAGTCATCGCATGGCGGTCCTTGCGCCGGCGGACATCGTCATCCTTGCTCTTTACTTTGGTCTGGTTGTCTTCATCGGCTTCTACGCCAAAGGCAAGGCCAATACGAGCGAAGACTTCTTCCTTGCCGGACGTGAGATGACGGCGTGGATCGCCGGGTTGAGCTTCGTCTCGGCAAACCTGGGCTCGCTGGAGTTGATGGGCTGGGCCGGCGCTTCGTATCAGTACGGCATTCTGGCCGCGCACTGGTATTGGATTGGCGCGATTCCGGCGATGCTCTTCCTGGGCATCGTGATGATGCCGTTCTACTACATCTCGAAGACGCACTCGGTGCCGGGGTATCTGCAACTGCGCTTCGGCGAAGGCGCGCGCGGGCTGGCGGCGATCTCGTTCGGCGTGATGACCATCCTGATGAGCGGCGTGAATATGTACGCCATGGCAGTGGTGATGCAGACGATTCTGGGCTGGAACATCACGTTCAGCATCTGGGTTGGAGCGGCTACGGTCGCGCTGTATGTGATGCTCGGCGGGCTGCGATCGGCCATTATCAACGAGGTTTTGCAGTTTGTGCTGATCTGGGCTGGCGCGGCGATGGTGCCGATTCTGGGCCTGGTTGAAGCGGGCGGGTGGACCAAACTGAAGGCGCAGATCGCTGTGAACATGGGCTCGGGCGACTACATGCACATGTGGAAGACGCTCGGCCACTTCAAAGACAACCCGATGGGCGTGCATTGGACGGGCATCGTCTTCGGCCTTGGGTTCGTGATCAGCTTCGGCTACTGGACCACCGATTTTCTTGTGGTCCAGCGCGTGTTGAGCGCGAACAATCTGCGCGCAGCCAAGATGGCTCCGATCATCGGCTCGATCTTCAAGATGGCTGTACCGCTGATTGTCATCGTTCCGGGCCTGCTTGCGCTCGCTGTGTTGAAGAACCCCGATGGCACGCTGATGCATCTGGTTCCGGCGGACATTGCCAAGGTGACGGGCCAGCATAGCTACGACGATGTGCTGCCGCTGATGTTGATTCGCTACTGCGGACCAGGACTGCTTGGCCTGGGAATCACTGCGCTGGTCGCGGGTTTTATGAGCGGCATGGCGGGCAATGTCAGCGCGTTTTCGACCGTGTGGACGTATGACATCTACGGCGCGTTCATAAACAAGAAGGCCAGCGATAAACACTATGTTGCGATGGGCCGCTGGTCGACTGTAATTGGAATGCTGGTCTCGATCGGCACGGCGTACCTGGTGATGAACGCGGCCAGCATTATGGACTATGTGCAGGCATTGTTCAGCTTCTTTGTTGCGCCGCTGTTCGGCACGGTAATCCTGGGAATGCTCTGGAAACGCGCAACGCACTGGGGCGGATTCCTCGGCTTGCTGGCCGGTACGATGGCGTCTGTCGGGATGTTCCTCTGGGTGCACACCAACGCGCACGCGTTGCGCTACATCGCGATGAGCGCCGATGCGCAGCCGATGGCGGAGAACCTTTATCGCGCGCTGTGGAGCTGGTTGATCTGCGTCGGCGTTACCGTAGTGGTGAGTTATATGACCAAGCCGGTCCCCATCGAACAACTCGGCGGCCTTGTCTATGGCGCGACGCCTATTCCCGATGACGGAGCGAAGACGCTATGGCAGAAGCCGATCTTCTGGGCCATCGTGGTCATCGTCGTCTTCTTCGTCTTGAACCTGATCTTCTGGTAGGAGTGTGAGCAATGGAACATCATGAGCATAAAGCGGACCCGACAGAGATTTCGATCTGGTTCTTCTGCGGCATTCTAGTGCTGGCGTATGGACTTGTGCTGCTGGTGACGGGGCTGGCGGAGTTTCACACTCCACCACCGAATGAGGTGCTGCTGCCGTGGTTGCAACCGCTGCATCCAACGCTGTGGTGGGGCTTGCTGATGACCGTACTGGGTGGAATCTATACGGTCAGGTTCAGGCCGCGCAGATCGTAGTGGTTTTGTTGGATCGTTAAGCGGCGGCGGTCGCATCGTCGCGATGATTTTATTGTTGTGTAAATCAGAAATGGATGCAGGAGTGTTATGGCAAAGCAGATGACGATGGGCGTGATTGTAGGCAACCGCGGGTTCTTCCCCAGCCACCTGGCGACGAGCGGGCGACTGGAGATGATTGCCGCGCTGGAGGCAGCGGGCATCAAGCCCGTCGTGCTGACGCCCGAAGAGACGGCGCATGGCGCAGTCGAGACCTATGAAGACGCGAAGAAGTGCGCTGCGCTTTTCAAGAAGCATGCAGCGGAGATCGACGGCATCATCATCACGCTGCCGAACTTCGGCGAAGAGCGCGGCCTGGCCGACACGCTGCGCCTGGCCGACCTGCGCGTGCCGGTGCTGATTCAGGCGACGCCTGATCACGCGGGCAAGATGTCGATCGCCTTCCGGCGCGACAGCTTCTGCGGCAAGATGTCGATCTCGAACAACCTGAAGCAGTATGGAATTCCCTACTCGCTGACGCGCCTGCACACGGAGACGCCGGACTCGGCTGAGTTCAAGGCTGATCTCGAATGGTTCTCTGGTGTCTGCCGCGTGGTGCGCGGGCTTAAGAACCTGCGCATCGGCGCGATTGGCGCAAGGCCGACGGCGTTCAACACGGTGCGCTACTCGGAGAAGCTGCTGGAGCGCTCGGGCATCACGGTCGAGACACTCGACCTGAGCGAGGTGATGGGCCGCATTGGCAGGATGAAGGACTCGGACGATGCGGCGCAGGCGAAGCTGGCCGCTATCAAGAAGTACATCCCCGTCGGCCAGACGCCGGAGGCCGCGCTGGTGAAGATGGCGAAGCTCGGCGCGGTCATCGACCAGTGGATGACGGCGAGCGAGCTGACGGTCAGCGCCGTGCAGTGCTGGACCTCAATCGAGGAGTTCCTCGGCATCGTTCCCTGCACCGTCATGAGCATGATGAGCGAGAGCCTGATTCCTTCGGCGTGCGAGGTCGATGTGCTGGGCACACTGAGCATGTACGCGCTGACCCTGGCGAGCGAGACGCCGAGCGCGTTGCTCGACTGGAACAACAACTACGGCGACAACCCGGACAAGGCCGTCTGCTTCCACTGCTCGAATCTGCCGAAGCACTTCTTCAACGACGTGAAGATGGACTTCCAGCAGATCATCGCGGGAACTGTCGGCAAGGACAACACCTTCGGCACGCTCGACGGCACGGTGAAAGCGGGCAAGATGAGCTTCGCACGCTTCTCGACTGACGATTTCTCCGGTGAGATTGCGGGCTACGTTGGCGAGGGCGCCTTCACGAACGATCCGCTGAATACCTTCGGCGGCGCGGGTGTGGTGGAGATTCCGAAGATGCAGGAGCTGCTGCGCTACATCTGCGAGAACGGTTTTGAGCACCACGTTGCGGCGAACTTCTCAACGACCGCAGCGCCTGTGTACGAGGCCGCCACGAAGTATCTCGGCTGGCCGATGCACTGGCACAACCGCGGCTAATCGGGCTCGGCTTTGCGGAGCTGCTGGTTTTTGATCAGCAGCTCCGCTACCAGCAGTTGCAGCCTCGTATTCTCTCGTTCCAACTCTTCGATATGCGCAGGGTCTGTGCGGGCCTGCGGACTGCGGTGGTAGTGAGCATGCGGTGTTTCATGCGCGGCATGCTTTTCTTGTGTGGCTCCCGCTACAGTTGGAAGTTCGTTGCTCATGGCTGCTGCTCCGCGTGAGGGGTAAATTGTCCATGGTCATGTTCCCGTCCGCGCCAGTGTCCGCAGCGCATACCTTTGCGGAACTGCTCGCGCTCTTCGGGAGTCATTTGCTCCCAGCGCTCCTTCATCCGGTGGCGCCATCCTCCGCGACCACCGTGGCGATGAAAACCGCCGAAGAGAATCTTGCTGAGAACCAGCAAGCCGAGGGCCTGCCAGAACGTAATCATGTGCCAGCCAAATATGGCTGGAAGCAGCGCGTTCCACAGCTCTTTAACGACAAAACCCAGAACGGTTGCCGCCACTACAACAAAGAGCAGGATTTTCACCACTTTTAGAAATTTATTTTGTCTCATCTTGAACTCCTTACTTTCTTGCGAACTTTTCATAGTCGTCATAGATCGACTGCAACCGCTGCCTGAGATACAGCACGGCGTACCGTTTGCGCGAGAGCAGCGTGTTGATGCCCACGCCGGTCTCCTCCGATATCTCTTTGAAGCTCTTGCCCATCAATTCATGTGCGACGAAGACTTCACGCTGCGCTTCGGGCAGCTCTTCCATGGCCTCCTCCAGCGTTTCCAGCAGCAGCGACCGCGCATACTCAGCCTCGGGTCCTGCTTCAGCGGAGGGCAGTAGATCTTCCAACGTGCCGCCCTCTTCGTCCGCCGCTGGAGCATTGAGCGAGGCAGGCTTCTTGCGCCTAAACATATCGGTGATGCGGTTCCTCGCCACGGTGAACAGCCACGCGGTGACGTGCTCGATCGGCTTCATCATCCGGTAGGCTTCGATCAGCTCGTGGAAGACATCCTGGAGGATATCTTCGGCCTCGCCGGTGTCAGCGACGCGGCGGCGAATGAAGCTGCGCAGCTTCGGCTCGTCCCTCTCGACGGCTTCGGAGATGAGCTGGTCTTGCTCGGAGATGGTCCATTCGCTGCCCTGCATCTCGGTCATCTGTCTCTGAAGACGGGCGGGCGGGCGGAATATTGTAGGCCGTCGCATTTTTTTTATCGTCAGCAGGCGCGCTTCCTGGTCTGAGGCAACCGCCTTGAGGATGGACCAATCTGAATCTTGGAGCGGCCCGTAAGCGATTAGATCTGTACTGATTTACATGTCGTTCATATTTGATGTGGAGGAGTGCGATAAGCTCATCTTTTATGACTGTTGCCCGGCGGACCGCAACAAAGACCAGTCGCACGAAGAAGATAGCAGACAAACCGGCGCAGGCGCTGTTCTTCAGCCGGGATGAGTCGTGGCTGCGTTTCAACCAGCGCGTGCTGGAAGAGGCCCAGGACTCGTCGAACCCGGTGCTGGAGCGGGTCAAGTTTCTTGCCATCACGGCAAGCAATCTGGACGAGTTCGTTGAGATCCGCGTCGCTGGAATCCTGCAACGCATTGAGGACGCATACAAGGGCGCGCAGCCGCTCGACGAAGGCGGTCTTCGCCCGCAGGAGCGCCTGGAGAAGCTGCGCGAGTGGCTGGCCAAGTTCGTTGATGCGCAGTATCGCTGCTGGAACGAGCAGCTTCTTCCGGCTATGAAGAAGGAGAACATCCGGGTACTGAGCTGGGACGAGCTGAGCAACGAGGCCCGCGAGCGGGCGCTTGAGTTTTATAACGCCGAGGTCGATCCCCTGCTGACCCCGGTCACCATTGATCCCTCGCACCCGTTTCCCCGCGTGCTGAACAAGGCGCTGTGCCTTGCGCTACTGCTGAGGCTGAAGCGCGGCGGGAAAAAAGCTCCGACCGTGCTTGGCGTTGTAACCGTGCCCCGCTCCCTGCCTCGCCTGGTGGCTCTGCCGGGAACGCAAGGCTTCAGCGACTTTATCCTGCTGCACGAACTCATCGAGTCGCAAGTAGAGCGGATGTACCGTGGTTACGAGGTGCTGGCCTGCTCTGCGTTTCGTGTCACGCGCAACAGCAACCTGTATATGCAGGAGGAAGAGTCGCGCTCTGTGTTGGAGAGCGTGCGCGAGGAGCTGCACAACCGGCGCAAGGGCGATGCCGTCAGGATGGAGATAGCAAGCTCCGCCGAAGAAGAGATGACGGAGCGGCTGCGCACGAACTTCGAGCTTGAACCCTGGCAGGTCTTTCGCACCGACGGCCCGGTGAATCTCTCGCGCCTGATGAATCTCTACGCCGAGGTCAAGCGGCCCGCGCTCAAGTATCCGCCGTTTGCGGGCAAAGAATTCCATCTGAGCGACAAGACTGCGGACATCTTCGAAGAGCTGCGCAAGCGCGACGTGATGCTGCATCACCCGTTCGACTCTTATAAGACGGTTGAAGATTTTATTGAAGCGGGCGCTGCCGATCCACGGGTCATCTCGATGCGGCAGACGCTGTATCGCACCAGCAAGGACTCGCCGATCTTTCGCGCGCTGATTGAAGCCGCACAGAGCAAGGACGTGACCGTCGTCGTCGAGCTGATGGCGCGCTTCGACGAAGACTCGAATATTCGCTGGGCACGCGATCTCGAAGATGCGGGTGTTGGAGTCTCGCATGGCATCTTCGGCTTCAAGACGCACTGCAAGCTCGCACTGCTGGTGCGGCGCGATCCTGACGGTGTGGTGCGACGTTATGCCCACCTCGGCACCGGCAACTACAATCCCGTCACGGCGCGCTTCTACACCGACATCAGTCTGCTGACGTCGCAGCCAAAGATTACCGAGGCTGCGCAGAAGGTCTTCAACTATCTGACGGCAGAGACCGTGGGCGAGTCCTACGCGCCGCTACTGGTTGCTCCGCTGACGCTCGCCGACCGCTTCATTGCATTGATAGAACGCGAGACCGCACACGCGAAGGCAGGACAACCTGCAGCGATCGTTGCCAAGATGAACGCCCTGATCGATCCGCGCACGGTGGAGACACTCTACGCAGCCTCGCAGGCTGGAGTGGAGATCGACCTGATCATCCGCGGCATGTGTACGCTGCGGCCGGGCGTCAAAGGCCTGAGCGAACGTATTCGCGTGCGCAGCATTGTCGGACGCTTTCTGGAGCACAGCCGCATCTTCTGGTTCGCGAACTCTGGTAAGCCGGAGGTCTTCTGCGGTAGCGCCGACTGGATGCAGCGCAACCTCTTCGAACGCTGCGAAGTCGTCTTTCCGGTAACGCAGCCTGACCTGATGAAGCGTCTGCGCGACGAGATCCTGGCTGCTTATCTAGCCGACAACACCAAAGCGCGTTTGCTGCACCCCGATGGCGAATACGTTCGCGCTTCGTCTACCGGAGAGCCAATCAATGCGCAGGAGCTGTTGATGCAATTGTCAGCGAAATGACAACGGGCTCACCGCCTCATAATTGACTATTAAATGCAGAATGGGCCGCATCAATAGATGATGCGGCCCATTCTAAGGGTCTACTGCTGGACGTTGTAAGTCAGAACAACGCTGTGAACCAGATTGCCTGATGTTGCCGTGACCGTGATGTTATACGTCCCGGGCGAGGCGGGTGAGGTTGTAGTACCACCACCTCCGGTGCCTCCACCGCCACCTGAGGCAGTCGCCGTGTTTGAGCTACAGCCAATGGCTCCAATGGCCGCCACAGAGAGCAGCACGGCAAGCAGCGCACCCAGCTTGCGCTTGCGCGGCACAAGAATCAGCACAAAGCATGCAAGCGTTGCGCCAGAACCCGCCGCATACCAGGGAGCCTTGCCGGACTGGTGGTTGATTGGCGGGCCCAGCTTCTTCAGCTTGCCGTTTGTCGTCGTCACGGTTGCGGTCAGGACAAACGACGAGGTGGCAGAGCCGGAGCTGATGACGACAGGCTTGACCGAAAATGCGTAGCCCAGCAGATCGCCTGTATCCGAGTTGGCAGATAGGTTCACCGAGCCGGTGAAGCCATCGGACGGCGTAATCGTCAGAACGATAGCCGAGGCTGCTGCCCCGCTCACTACATTGGTCGTGGCCGTGCAAGGCGTGATCGAAAAGTCCGGCGAGGTCGTTGAGACAACATCAATCGGAGAAACGATACCGGTGTTGGTGGAGTTCGCCAGCAGCGAGCCCTTCGACCCGGCAAACGTTGCGTCCCCGGAATAGACGACGCTGACGTTGTGTCGACCCGACGTCAGCCCTGCCAGGCTCAGCGTGTAGGTTGCCGTGCCATTGGCTAAGGGAACGGGTGAGCCGACGGCTTTGCTATCGACATAGAACTGCACTGTACCGCTTGGTGTCGCCGTGGAAGAGCCGCCGCTTGCGACGGTCACACTAAGCGGAAGAGTGGCCGCAGTGAGTCCGCAGAGCGAGCCGGAGGCTGTAAGCGTGGTCGTCGAAAGCGTTGTTCCAATCGTGCTCGTTGTGCCGGTTGGAACTGCGCTCGCCCAATCGGCCACGAAGTTTCCGATATTGATGCTGCCGAGCCCGGTTGCCTGATCGTAGCCGACGCCAGCGTTGAAGCCGATTGGGCCGCCATTCGCGCAGTTCGGTGAACCTTGAATGCAGTAGACAGAATTATTGCCGCTGGTAATGTCGTTGTAGACATTTGCCATGCTAGCGAGGCCGTAGAGTTTGCCGCCGACATTTCCAAGTTTGCCCTGCGTCTGCTCCACCAACGCCAGTATTCCTGCAAAGGTAGGTGCAGCGACCGATGTTCCGCCAAACACATCGATATTGTTGTTTGCGGCAAACCCGCTGGTGCAGTCACTCTGGCTACACACGATGTATCCATCGTGGATGGCCGCGGCGTTCATGGAGATATCCGGAACGTCGCGCGAGCCATCGTTCGGGACGCCGGTGCCTGTCTGCCACGCAGGCTTTGCGAAGTAGGCGCTCGCACCGCCACCGCCCGCGCCGCCCGCAGTCAGCCCTGTGCTCGAGTCGGTCTCGTTCCACACGCTCTCGGGAATGTAGCTCTTCACTGAGCTTGTGTACTGATTCGTGCCGTTTGTGGTGTTGCTCGAGTTCCAATACGTGGACGGGCTATTCGCGTCGCCCGAGAACATCGTTCCGCCCGCCGAGACCACATAGGGAGAGCTTCCGGGGAAGTCCACAGCAAGGCCTTCGCTGGCAAGGCCGGATGTGTCGCAATCCGTCGCGCCGGAGTCGCCCGCCGCGCTCACCACGGTAATGCCTTCGGCGTTGGCCTGCTCCAAAAGCTGATTGAAGGTGTTGATGTTGTAGTTGGTATTCACCATGGTCTCGCAGAGGCCATAGCTGATCGTGATGATCGGAGCGAGATTGAGGTCAATGGCTTGAGTCAGCGAATTGTTAAAGACGTCCGGACCATAAACAAACAGAATCGTAGCTCCAGGCGCTGCCGCGCCTGCCCACTCCACATCGAGCGATGACTCGTCGATATCTCCGGCAACGACTCCGGGATTCGACCCGTAGAGCTGAAGTGTAGGAACGCTGGCAGGCAAACCGGCTGCACTGCGGAAGGCTGCAATTTCACTCGTAATCAACGATGTCTGGCCCATCACTGCAATAGTGACGCCTTTGCCATTGGTTCCATTGCTGAGCAGCGAGTTTTCGTTGTAGATCGTGTAGAGGTCGCCGGGAGCAATGTAGTGACTGGTAGTGCCAGTGCTGGTATAGGTGTACTTCGAATTGAGCGCCACCCGGCTTGTGCGCACACGGGGCTTCGCCTTGAAGTCATGCAGCCCGGTAATGCTCGAAACTACTCCGGCAAATGCGGCAGGCACGGTCGGGTCCGTCATGTTCGAGATGTGCTCTTCGCCGTTGTAGGAGAGCCGGTGGATGCTGGTGCCGAATGCCTTCTCCGCCTGCGCTACCGTTCCGGTGAAGGTGATGAAGGTGGAGCTGCGTGCCTTGCCCGTAATGGTGAATCCCTGGCTGCTCAGCCAGGCCGAAACCTTCGCCATGTCAGCGGCGCTCAGGCCAAAGCGCGCACCAAACTGCTCCGGCGTGAGCCACTGGTGATACTCCGGTGAATTAGGCTCCTGCTGTTCCTCAACAAGCTGGTCCAGATCTGCCTTCTGCGCTGCGCTCATGCTGAAGCGCAAAGACAGGTTCGTCAAAGCCTGGTCCGACGGAGCGGCGCCCAGATCGTTCGCGCTTTTGGCACGGAGCGGCACCGAGTGCTCCAGAGAGGTCCTGCTGCTCGTAACGTTAGAGACGATTCTGTTTTGAACTGCGGCCTGGCCCGATGAAGCAAAGACTGTGAGCGCGGCAAAGGAGAGTGCAAGGGAAAACAAACGGCTGCGCATGATGTTTCCTTAAATTATCAGAACTCGACGTATTGGCCTCGATCTCCGTGCACTACAAAATAAGGGCCTGGAGACCCACCTGCTTAGACAGACGCTCCAGGAAAAGGTTGCGCCTACATGGAGACAAATTCGATTTGCGAGGATTCCCGTTCCGGGACTCAATCAAAGCGCGTACTTCCCTGCCTGAACCACGTGCTTTGCCACCTGCCGCCGCAATGAGATCGTGTCCGCCGGGTCATGTTTAGCCAGGCGTCGAAGGATGGCAAGCTGCGTCCTGAGCGTATCGCCCTCGGCCACCGCCGCCAGCACCTTGCGCGCTGCCAACTCAATCACAGACATCGCCTTGTCCGCGTAAATGCGCGCGAGCGCAACGGGGATTGCAGGAGCATTGCCCGCCGCTCCGGTTTTCCCGGATATCTTTTCCGCTCGCACGATGGCAGACTCCATCGCGTAGACCTGAATGATCATGTCGGCCAGAGCGCCCATAATCTCCTGCTCATCGGCCAGCTTCTGCATGTACTTCTGCGTGGCCGCGCCGGCCGCGAACAGCGTCAGCTTTTTCGCGTTGGCCAGCAGCGCGAGCTCGTCCGCCAGCGGGCCTTCGGTCTCGGGCTTCTCTCCCGGCCCGGACATGACCTCATCCATCAACTGCTTGATCGCGGGCATCAGTGCGAGCTTGCCCTCCATGGCAGCCTTGATCAGACGGCCCGTAATAATCAGCCGGTTGATCTCGTTGGTGCCTTCAAAGATGCGGTTGATGCGCGAGTCGCGGTATGCGCGCTCTGCCGGATACTCCTCCACGTAGCCGTAGCCTGCGTAGATTTGCAGCACCTCGTCCACCACGCGGTCCAGCATCTCCGAGTCCCACACCTTGCAGATGCTGCACTCCACGGCGTACTCCTCGATCGCGCGCTGAATCGCTGCCGTGTCGTGTTTGTCCACATCGGCAAGCGCCGCGTCGATCATCCCCACCGTGCGATAGCTCAGCGCCTCGCCCACAAACACGCCGACTGCCGCGTCCGCGAGCTTCTCCTGAATCAGGCCGAACTCAACAATCGATTTGCCGAAGGACTTGCGCTCCTTCGCGTAGGCGATGCCGCGTCCCAGCGACATCCGTGCCGCGCCCACCGCTGCATTGCCCAGCTTGTAGCGGCCAACGTTCAGGATGTTGAACGCGATGTGATGCCCTTTGCCTACTTCGCCCAGCAGATTCTCTGCAGGGATCTTGCAGTCAGCCAGAATCAGCGGACACGTTGAGCTGCCGCGAATCCCCAGCTTGTGCTCCTCTTTGCCAACCGTGAATCCCGGCGTGCCGCGCTCGATCAGAAACGCCGTCAGCCGCTCCTTGCCCGCGTCCTTGCCTTCCTTCACCTCGCATTTAGCAAAGACGGTGAAGATATCGGCGAAGCCGGCATTGGTAATCCACATCTTCTCGCCGTTCAACGTGTAGGTCTTGCCGTCCGCGGAGAGCACGGCGCGCGTGCGCGCATTGAGCGCGTCCGAACCCGAGGTTGACTCCGACAGCGCGTAGGCACCGATGAACTCGCCACTTGCCAGCTTCGGCAGATACTTCTTCTTCTGCTCCGCGGTTCCGTACCACGCGATCGGCAGCGTGCCGATGCCCACATGCGCGGAAAATGCCACAGAAAAACTTCCCTGCTTGGCGATGTTGTCGGCGATGATGGCCGAGGTGAGCTTGTCCATCTCCAGCCCGCCGTACTCCTCGGGAATATCGACCGAGGTCAGCCCCAACTCCGACGCCTGTTTAATCAGCTTGCGCGTGACCGAAAAATCCTTCGCCTCGATCTCGTCCGAGACAGGCACGATCTCGTTCATCGCAAACTCAGCCGTCGTCTGCGCGATCTGCCGCTGCTCCTCGGTGAAGTCCTCGGGGAAAACGCAATCAGCAGGAACTGCATTCGAGATGAGAAAGCTTCCTCCGGGAATGATCTTCTTATCGATTGGAACTGTCATCGTGGACATCGTTACACTCCCTTAGAACTCGGTTGATGATCCTGCTTAGTTAGACGGCCTCGAAGATTCCCGCAGCGCCCATTCCGCCGCCCACACACATCGTCACCATGCCGTACTTCGCGTTGCGGAGCGGCATCTCGCGCAAGATCGTCGCAGTCAGCTTCGCTCCGGTGCATCCCAACGGGTGGCCGAGAGCAATCGCGCCGCCGTTGACGTTGAGCTTCGTCGGATCAATCCCGAGTACCTTAATCACGGCCAATGACTGTGCCGCGAACGCCTCATTCAATTCGATGACGCCGATCTGATCGAGGCTCAGGCCGGCCATCTTCAACACCTTCGGCACCGCATGAATCGGCCCGATCCCCATCTCCTCAGGATCGCAGCCCGCATAGGCAAAGGCGATGAAACGCGCCATCGGCTTGATACCAAGCTGCGCAGCACGTTCAGCCGACATGACCACCGCAGCCGCCGCGCCGTCCGAAGTCTGCGACGAGTTCCCTGCCGTCACCGTTCCCTTCGCGTGAAAGACAGGCTTCAGCTTGGCCAGCGCTTCGAGCGAAGTATCGGCGCGTGGGCCTTCGTCCTGCTTAAAGATCGTCTCCACAACTTTGGCCTTGCCCTTTCCATTCGGCGTCGCCGTTGTCACTGGAATGGGGACGATCTCGTCTTCAAATTTTCCAGCGGCAATCGCGGCAAGCGCCTTCTGATGGCTCTCGTAGGAGAACTGGTCCATCTGCTCGCGCGTGATGCCGTAGTGCTTCGCCACACGTTCTGCAGTCAGGCCCATCGACATGTACGAGCCTGGGTAGTTATCGACGAGCCACGGATTGACCGAGATCTTATTGCCGCCGAATGGCACAAAGGACATGCTCTCCGTGCCGCCCGCAACGATCACCTCTGCGCCGCCGCCGCGAATTCGGTCCACCGCGAGAGCAATGCTCTGCAATCCCGAAGAGCAATAGCGGTTGATCGTCATCGCCGAAGCCGTCACCGGCAGACCCGCACGAAAGCTGGCCACGCGCGCGACGTTCATTCCCTGCTCGGCCTCGGGCATGGCGCAGCCGAGAATCACATCTTCAATCTCAGAGCGGTCAAGCTGCGGCACACGCGCCAGCGCCCCATTGATGGCAAAGGCTGCAAGATCATCGGGCCGCGTCGTGCGCAGCGTGCCGCGCGGAGCCTTGCCCACCGCTGTCCGAACTGCCGATGCAATGATGACGTCTTTCATACGACCACTCCTAATTTCTCAGCGGCTTGCCGGTCTTCAACGTAAATGCAATCCGCTCCTGCGTCTTCTTCTCTCCGCAGAGCGAGAGGAACGCCTCGCGTTCAAGATCGAGAAGATATTGCTCGCTCACCGGTGTGCCCGGGGTCACTTTGCCGCCGCACAGCGCATACGCGACCCAGTTGGCAACCTTCGCGTCGTGGTCGGAGATGAACTGCGCCTCGTGCATCGTCCACACGGCGAGCTTCAGCGTAGCCAGCGCATTCTCTCCCGGCGCTGGAATATCGCTGCGCGGCACAGGAGGCGTATATCCCGCGTCAGCCAATTGGCGCGCACGCAGCTTCGCATCGGTCAAAAGCCGCCCGCGGTTCATCGTCACGTTGTCGGAGTCCTTCAGAAATCCCAGCGCGCTCGCTTCAGCCGCTGAGGTCGAGACCTTCGCCATCGCAATCGTCTCGAAGTTTTTCTTGAGCGCTTCGAACAACTCCACACCCTCGCCTCGCCCATCCGGACGGATGCTAGTAGCCGCCTCCACGCTGCGGATTGCCATCTCCTTGCATCCACCGCCGCCTGGAATCAGGCCGACGCCCGTCTCCACCAGCCCCATATAAAGTTCAGCATGAGGCTGTCGCGCAGCAGCGTGCAGACTCATCTCCGTGCCACCGCCCAGGCACATGCCATACGGTGCAACCACGACAGGCCTCGGGCAGAACTTGATGGCCTGCGTCATGTTCTGAAAGGCGCGCACGGCAAGATCAACGTCGTCCCACTCCTGGTCCTGCATCAGCAGCAGCAACTGCATCAGGTTTGCGCCGACCGAAAAGTTCGTTGAGTCGCCCGTAATCACAACCGCCTCGAAGCCAGCCACCTGCTCGCTCGCAGGCTTCAGCGTCTGCGTAATCAGGCTGACAATATCGTCGCCCAACGCATTCATCTTCGAGTGCAGCTCAATCGCCGCGACGCCGTCACCCAGGTCGATCACAGAGGCCCCGGGATTTTTTCTGACGACGCCCTTCGCCTTCTTGATCGTCGCAACCGAAGCGACCCCATCAGGCAAAACCACAGGCTTATAGCTGTTCGAAACCGGATCAAAGTAAAGCCGGCCGCTGGGCACCGAAGCATCGTCCCTGTACCAGGTGCCTCCCACAGCGAGCAGCTTTTCTACATTCGCCGCAATCGGGGCGCCAGCCGCGCGCATCTTCTCCGTCGTCGCGCGAACGCCGGCGGCGTCAAACATCTCAAACGGGCCAAGCTCCCAGTTGTAGCCGGCCTTCATCGCCTCGTCGATCTCAACGATGTTGTCCGCAATCTCCGGCACACGATTGGCCGCGTAGGTAAACAGCTCGGTGAGAAACGGCCAGTAGAACGCCGCTGCCTTGTCTTTACTATCCGCGTGGAGCAGTTGCGGAATGCGTGCGGCGGCAGACTCGACGTTCTTCGTCATCTCAAGCGCGGCCAGCTTCGGGCGCGTGCTCGACTTGTATTCGAGCGTGGCCGGATCGATCACCAGGCGTATATCGCGGCCCTCTGCATCCTTGCCCTGCTTCTTGTAGAAGCCCTGCCCGGTCTTGTCGCCAAGCCACTTTTTCTCGACCATCGTGCCGATGAACGGAAGCAGTTCGATGTCGGCGCGCTCATCGTGAATCGCCGCAGCCTGCGCGCGGAAGTTCTTCGCCACATGCGCCAGCACGTCGATGCCAACCATGTCTCCCAGGCGAAACGTGCCTGTCTTTGGCCATCCGATCGCTGAACCGGTCAGCGCATCGATCTCTTCAATCGTCAGTCCCTGCACCTGCATCAGCCGCATCGCATTCGTCATGGAAAACGTGCCGATACGGTTGGCGATAAAGTTCGGCGTGTCGTGCGCGTGAACGACGGTCTTGCCCAGGCGCAGATCGCAGAACCGCTCCACCAATGCGGCGTCGGCAGGATCAGAGTCCGGCGTGGGAATCAGTTCAAGCAGCCGCATATACCGCGGAGGGTTGAAGAAGTGCGTGCCAAACCAGTGGCGCCGCAAGTCCTCGCCCATGCCCTCAACGATCTTGTGAATCGGCAAGCCGCTCGTGTTGCTCGTAATGATGGCGTTCGCGCGGCGATGCTTCTCCACCTTTTCGAGAAGAGCTCGCTTGATTGCCAGGTCTTCCGCGACGACCTCGATGATCCAGTCGCAGTCCGCGAGCAATGCGAGATCGTCATCGAAGTTGCCCACTGTGATGAGCCGCGCGTTGTCAGGCGCGTAAAACGCCGCCGGCTTGGATTTCTTCAAGCCCTCCATAGCCGCGAGCACAAACTTGTTCTTTGCCGCCTTATCGGCGTCAGCCGCGGTTCCAGGAGGCACGATGTCCAGCAGAACTACGGGCATGCCCGCATTAGTCATATGAGCTGCGATGCGCGAGCCCATTGTGCCTGCGCCCAATACAGCGACCTTGCGGATTTGTCTGATAGAAGTTGTGGCAGGCTCAGTGGTGCTCAACGTCATGAGGCGAAGCTCCCACGGGCAGAATACCCGAACGCAGGCAAGCATACTGAATGACCATTCAGTCCGTCAAGCAGGCCTGAACTCCTTTTATAATCAGAGACTTTTCTATCAATCATTAATGACATTTCAGACCCAACATGAGTATGATGACGCGTGCGGCGCTTTCCGCCTAAGATCAAACTAAGTCACCCTTAAGAGGCATTCACCCTATGGCTAAAACAACTCGTCGAGAGTTCCTCGCCAGTGCAAGCGCAGCAGCAAGTCTTCTCTGTGCACGCCCCATCTGGGCCCGGCAGCTTGCAGCTACGAATCCCAACTATGAGATGGTTGCCACGCTTGACCGTCACCGCATCCTCGCCGCCGCGGACCGCTATCTCTCCGAAAAGCCCATCACAGTGATGGCAAGCCACAGCGCTCTCAGCTCCGGCGGGCCGCACGATTACTTCTCACAGGGAGACTACTGGTGGCCCGACCCCGCGCATCCCAACGGCCCCTATATCCGCCGCGACGGCATGTCCAACCCCGCCAACTTCAACGCGCACCGCGAGGCGCTGATTCGCCTCAGCCTCATCGTCCCTGCGCTGACCGCGGCGTGGGCGCTGACTCAGCAAAAAAAGTATGCCGACCACGCCAGCCTCCACCTGCGCGCGTGGTTCGTCGATCCCGCCACGCGGATGAATCCGAACCTCGAATACGCGCAGGCCATCATCGGCGTCAGCAAAGGCCGCGGCACCGGCATCATCGACACGCTGCACCTGGTCGAGCCTGCACGCGCGGCCACGCTGCTCGCCAACGCCGGAGCGCTCGAAGACGCGACGGCAATCAAAGCATGGTTCGCCGATTACCTCGAATGGATGCGCACCTCGAAGAATGGCCAGGACGAACGCGACGCGAAGAACAACCACGGCACCTGCTGGGTTCTGCAAGCCGCCGAGTTTGCCCGCTTCACCAGCAACGAAGAAGTCCGCACGTGGTGTCGCGATCGCTTCCGCACCGTGCTCGTGCCGAAGCAGATTGCGCCCGACGGCAGCCTGCCGCTCGAGCTCGCCCGCACCAAGCCATTCAGCTATTCCCTCTTCGACACCGACGTGCTCGCCGACCTCTGCCAAAGCCTCTCTACCGCAAGCGAAAATCTCTGGCACTTCACCACGCCCGATGGCCGAGGCATGGAGAAGCTGATGGCGTTCATGTATCCCTACATTAAAGACAAATCATCGTGGCCCTACCGCCACGACGTCGAACACTGGAACGACTTCCCTGTTCGCCAGCCCAGCCTGCTCTTCGCGGGTATTGCCTATGGGCAGCACGAATACATCGCGCTCTGGAAGACGCTCAACCCCGACCCCACCGTGCCCGAAGTCATTCGCAACTACCCTGTTCGTCAACCACTCTTGTGGCTGCCTCGCGCATAACCACAAAATAAAAGCCGCTGCCATGCATCGATGCAATGGCAGCGGCTTTTTGTTTGCTTTCAGCAGAGGCTAGTGTTTGCTCTCCGCCAGCTTGTGCAGCTCCGAACCAGCCAGCAGGAATCCGCCCACACCATAGACATAGCTCGCAGAAGGCTTGAACTGCCCCGGAGCCGCGTCGATCGCCTGGATTGAGCCAAGCCTGCCGTCAGCATAGACATGGCTGAGCATTCCCTTCCACGCCTTCTGCACAACCGGCAGGTAGGTCTTGCGGTCGAGAATGTGCGCGTTGATTCCATACGCAATGCCGTAGGTGATGAAGGCCGAGCCGGAGTTCTCCGGCAGCGCATACCCATCGGGGTTGAGCAGGCCCGAGCGCCACAGTCCGTCCTTGCCCTGAACCGCCGCCAACGCCGCAGCCATCTGGCGAAGCTGTTCGACATATTTGGCGCGGCTCGGATAATCCGCAGGCATGAACTCCAGCACATTCACCAGCCCGCCCATCACCCAACCGTTTCCGCGCGACCAGAACAGCGATTTGCCATTGGCCTCTTTCTTCGTCAGATAGCGGCTGTCGCGGAAGTAGAGGTGATCCTGCTGGCTGTACAGCTCGTTCGAAGTCAGCCACCACTCATGGTCCATATAGTCGAGATATTTTTTGTCATGCGTAATGGCATACGTGCGCGCCAGCTCCGGAGGTCCCATAAACAGCGCATCGCACCACCACCAGAGCAGCTTGTTCGGATCGTCCGGGCGCGCAATGAGCTGGTCCAAGATCTCCTTCGTGTTCGCCATCCGCACCGGCTGCGGATCGATCTGATAGAGCCACAGGTACGACTGCCCCATCGCCATGTCATCCGCATGAGGAAAGCGCTCATCGAGCAGAGTCCAGTTGGACTTCTCCGCAAAGTTACGCACCGCATCGGCGTACTTCGGATTCTTCGTTGTTTGAGAAGTTGCAATCAGCCCGTCGTAGAGCGCGGCGAAGGTCCACTGCCGATTGAATTTCGCCTCGGACTCCTTCAACTGCCAGTCCGCAACCTTCGTCATGGCCGCATCAATCGCCTTCGGCTTGAGTGCAGACGAGAGCCCTGTAGCAAGCGGGCCAGGATTGTCCGGCGCGTCGCCCACAGAGTCGCGCTCCACCGACGGGGCTTTCTTCGCCGCCGGTTTCGCAGTGCCCTGCGCAATGCAACAGGGAGCCGCGGCAAGCGAAAGCGAAAGCGCACCCAAAAGGCCGCCGCGCAATACATGGCCGACTCCGACACGGACCCATCCCATCCTCAAATAATTCATTCCAACTCCTTCAAGTATTCGATTGCAGTGCAGTCACGGCGCGCTCGCACATGCAAGGCAACACCTCGCACCCAAGCATCGTAGCTGTCTGCCTTGAAATGCGCCAATCGCTTGACATGACGTGCGACAAATCTTTATACCACTCTCAAACAGTATTTTGTCTAGTCTTCGAATTATTGCGTCCTAAAGCGCCGGACACTCGTCTCTTTACTGTTCCAGGAGCCCCTTTACTCATGCACTCCCGCCGTCAGTTTTTGAAGGCCAGCATCAGCGCCTCTGCCCTTTCTTTGCTTCCTCGCACTCCGCTTCTCGCCTCGGTCGCAACACTCGCAGACAATCCCGGCAATGCATCCGCGCCAGCCGTTCAGCTGCTCTCGACCGGGTGGGAGTATCTGAAGGGCACACTCGGCGGCCCGTGGGAGGTGTGGCACAGCAAGGAAGTTGCGGTCTGGCAGACAGTCTCCATGCCCCACTGCTTCAACGCCGATGATGGCTGCGATCCCGACACGCCGTACTACCAGGGCAACGGCTGGTACAGAACGCACGTCGCCATCAACAATCCATACCCAAATGGCCGCACACTGCTGCACTTTGAAGGCGCGGGGCAAGCCGCCGAGGTTTACGTCGGCGGAAAGCTCGCAGGCAAACACGTCGGCGGCTACGACGAGTTCGTCTTCGACATCACCGATCTCGCAGCACAAGCGGTATCAACCGCAAATCAATCCGGCATACCCATCGCCGTGTTGTGCGACAACTCGCGCGACCTCGATCGCATTCCCTCTGACCTGAGCGACTTCAGCCTCTACGGCGGACTCTATCGCCACGTCAATCTCGTCTACGTGCCCGCAGTCTCGCTCGAAACAGTGCACGTCCGCACGCATCTCGCTACGCCAACCAGCGCGGCAGAGATCACCGTCGTCGCCTCGCTCTACAATCCCTCCAGCACAAAAAACCCACTCGACCTCGCGATCCAGATCGTCGATCCCAGCGGCAATACGATTCACAACTCAAATCACACGCTCCAGCCGTGGAACGACTCCACCGAGCTCACCTCCTTCAAGCTCGACAAGCCCAGCCTGTGGAGCCCCGCCACGCCGCATCTCTACGAGTGCCGCGTCACGCTCAAAGCCGCATCCGGCGAATACACCGCGCGCGAGAACTTCGGCATCCGTCACACAGAATTCGTTGACCACGGTCCATTCAAGCTCAACGGCGAACGCCTCCTGCTGCGCGGTACGCATCGTCACGAAGACCACGCAGGCTACGCCGCCGCCGTGCCTGACGAGATCATCGACCAGGAGATGCAGCTCATCAAAGAGATGGGCGCAAACTTTATCCGCCTGGCGCACTACCAGCAGTCGCGGCGCGTACTCTCGCTCTGCGACCGCCTCGGCATCCTTGTCTGGGAAGAGGTTCCCTGGTGCCGCGGCGGCGTCGGCAACGACACCTTCAAACAGATGTGCCGCGACAAGCTCCGCACCATGATCGCTCAGCACTACAACCACCCCAGCATCCTGCTCTGGAGCCTCGGCAACGAGGACGACTGGCCCACCGAATATCCCTCCGTTAACAAACAGGAGATTCGCGCGCTCTTCAGCGAGCTCAACACGCTCGCGCACCAACTCGACCCGTCGCGCTACACCACCATGCGCCGCTGTGACTTCGCCCGCGACATCACCGACGTCTATTCGCCCTCTATCTGGGCTGGCTGGTATAGCGGCCAATACGTCGAATACCAGAAGTCTCTCGAAACCGAACGCGACCGCGTCAATCATCTCTTCCACGCCGAGTGGGGAGCCGACAGCCAGGCCGGACGCCACTCCGAAGATCCCGACCGCGTCCTCGCCACCGTCGCCACCGGCCACGGCACTGCTGAGCGCGGCATGGACTACCTGATGACCGGTGGCCAGGCACGCGTCTCCAAAGACGGCGACTGGTCCGAGACCTACGCCTGCAATCTCTTCGACTGGTATCTCAAGACGCAGGAGACGCTGCCCTGGTTCACCGGCTCGGCGCAATGGATCTTCAAGGACTTCACCACACCGCTGCGCGTGGAAAACCCCGTGCCGCGCATGAACCAAAAAGGCGTCGCCACACGCGACATGACGAAGAAAGAAGGCTACTTCGTCTTCCAGTCCTACTGGGCCGACAAGCCGATGGCGCACATCTACGGGCACACCTGGCCTGTCCGCTGGGGCAAGGCAGACGAGCAGAAGATGGTGAAGGTCTATTCGAACTGCCCGCAGGCCGAACTCTTCGTCAACGGTAAATCCGCAGGCGTGAAGCACCGCAGCAGCCAGGACTTCCCTGCCGCCGGATTACGCTGGATGACTTTGTTCAAACCTGGACGAAATACCCTCCGCGTCGTCGCCCAAAAGGACGGCGTCACCGTTACGGACGAGATTGAGTTTCTCTACCAGACCGAGCAATGGGGGCAGCCAGCAGTCTTCAAAATCGCCGAACTCCCACCCCCCACAGGTGCCGACAACAAGACCGTTACCGTCGAAGCAAAACTCTATGACGCAAACGGCATACAGTGCCTTGACGCCAGGAATCGCGTGCGTTTTAGCATTGCGGGCGCTGGAACGTTGATCGATAACCTCGGCACTCCCTGGGCCTCGCGCGTCGTTGAAATGTGTAATGGCCGAGCACAGATTACCTTCGTGCGTAACGATGGCAGCTCAGTCATCGGCGTTGCAGCGCCCCAAATACCCCCTGCATTCTGCACCGTAAATCTTTCTTAAACGGTTATAAATCAGCAATATTCCATCGTTTGAAGTAAGGGAAATCTTTAATATTGAAAAGTAGTTGACAATAGTTCATTCAGCAAACTATGTTGTTTGAACATTGACAACTAAAAGCGCCGATAGTTCATTCACGTGAAGAATTAGCCACAGATGAACGGCCTTCCGTAAGCCTATCGGACAGGAAGACAAACGTTTGACTTAGGAGGACAGTAATGACACACCGAATTCGCTTCATTCCATGGAGCCTGCTCGCGACGCTTCTGCTCGCAGCAGGGTTCGCCGCGCCAGCCATGGCGCAGTTGACCACGGCCACCTTGATCGGCACCGTCACCGATAGCACAGGTGCGGTTGTTCCCAACGCAACGGTCACGGTCACACAGACCGACACCAACTTCACCCGCACGGTAACTACCAAAGCCGACGGCACCTTCCGCGATGAATTTCTTCCCATCGGGCCGTACCGGGTCTCCGTCTCGGCCCCAGGCTTCAAGACTCTTCAGCGCGCAGGCATCGCGCTTTCCATCATGCAAGAGGCTAACCTCACACTGGTTCTGCAGAATGGGGCGACGACCGAAACCGTAGAAGTCACCAGCGGCGCACCGCTTATTCAATTGAGCAACGCGACCATTGGCCGCACCGTCTCCAACGTCGAGATCGAGAACCTTCCTCTTGTAGGTCGCGACACGTACCAGTTGCTCAACCTCACGCCCGGCGTGCAGGCGAACAATGTTTCAAACAGCCTGGGCTTCAAAGAGCAGCACGTCTACATCAACGGCTCGACCGACGACTTCACCGGCCAGGTCTCCTACTATCTCGACGGCGGCCTCAACATGACCGGCCTGCGCAACAGCGGCAACGCCATCCCCACCCCCGACGCCATCAGCCAGTTCCACGTCGAGACCAATAACTTCAGCGCCACGCTCGGCCGTTACGCCGCCGCTGTGGTCAGCATGGTCACCAAGAGCGGAACCGATCAGTTCCACGGTTCGGCCTTCGAGTTCTATCGGACCCGCAACTTTACCGCTGTATCGCACAACCAGACAGTCAAGGCGCCTTACGCCCGCAACGAGTACGGCGCGACGCTTGGCGGCCCCATTCGCAAGGACAAGGACTTCTTCTTCGGCAGCTTCGGTGGCCTTCGCGCAACCACGTCTTCCCCCTACAGTGGATCGGTTCCCGATGCGGCCGAGCTCAGCGGCGACTTTTCGGAAAACCTGGCAACTGATATCACCGCCTGTAAGCAGGCTCCCTCGAAGGCAGACAACACAGCCATCCTGTTCCTCGTCTGCAATCCGGCGACGAACACGCCTTACCCGGGCAACAAAATCACCACCCCGCTCGATCCCACAGCCGTCAAGATCGTGCAGTACCTCAACTCCCAGGGCGTTCAGGCCGGCGCAGGTCCTCGCCAGTTCGGCGATACGAAATATACCTACCGCGAATACTTCGCAACGCCGGAGCAATACAACCAGTACCTCATCAAGACAGACCATCAGTTGGGCCAGAACCACCGTCTCACGCTCAGCTACTTCCTCTATGACTACAGCATCCGCTCCATTCCCGGCGGCTTGACTCCCAGCCACTGGAGCTACTCCAACTACGCCACCAAGCAGCATGTAGCCAATGTCAGCGACACCTGGACCGTCAGCCAGCGCACCGTGAATCAGGCATGGCTTAGCTACACGCGTCAGGCTGGCGGACGTATCCCGGTCCCCAGCAACAGCACCTTCGCCAACTTTGGCTCTGACTTCGGTATCTCCGGCAGCCCCTCACGCGGCCAGGTCGCCATTCCGAACTGGTTCACGCTCTCACAGTCCATCACCGGCCCCAAGGCAGGTACGAACTTCTATGGCTTCCGCGACCTGATCAGCACATCTCGCGGCGAGCACACTCTCTCCATCGGCGGCGAAGCCAGCCTTGAGAAAGACTTCCAGCTCACCTCGCTCGACAACTACGGCGTCTTCAGCTTCGCCAACACCGCCGGCACACGCAGCTCCAATTCATTGTCGGACTACCTGCTTGGCCTGCCCAACACCTTCGAGCAGGACACCGGCGAGTACGCTGAAGCCAACTACTGGAACTACGCGCTCTTCGTGCAGGACGACTGGCGCATCCGTCCGAACCTGACCATCAACCTCGGCCTCCGCTACGACTGGCAGCAGGCTCCGACCGACACGCAGAACCGCCAGACCAACTTCACTCCCGGCGTTCAGTCCCACGCGTTCAAAACCGTCAACATTGCAGGCAAGACAGGCCCGCAGCTTGCTCCGCTCGGTATGCTCTTCCCCGGCGACCCCGGCGTGCCTACCTCTGGAGCCTTCACTCCCAACAATCACATCTCGCCCCGCATCGGTCTCTCGTACGATCCCTACGGTAACGGCAAGACTGTCTTCCATGCCGCAGCAGGTCTCTTCTATGGTGGAATCTCGGGCAACCTCTGGGAGCTGCCGTCAAACTTCGCTCCCTATGCCGTGCGCCCCACCTTCAGCAAGGTTGTGTCGATGGCGCATCCCTACTCGAACGACCCAACCGAGTTCCCTGGCGGCGTCAATCCTTTCCCGACGCTGACCTTTACGCCTCACACCTCAACCGCCAGCTTCCTGGCGCTCAACCAGGTCTCTTCTTTCGATCCGCACTTCAACTGGCCGGTCACTTACCAGATCAATGCGGGCTTCCAGCAGGAACTCGGCAACGGCCTTGCCCTAACGGTCAACTATGTTGGCTCACTCAACCGTAAGCTGCCGATCTATCACGACCTGAACCCGCCGCAGTTCAACATCACCGCGTCCGGCACCTCAGGCCCAAGCTGCACCGACCTCACCAAGGCCTGCGCCTACGCCAATACCAGCGGCACGGTCAACAACCGCCGCCCGCTGAACTCCGAGTTCGGCCTCTCCGCCGCAACTCCCACCTACTCGAACGTCTATAACCTGCAATCCACCCAGAACTCGAACTACAACGGCCTGCAGGTCGTCGTCGAAAAGCGCCTCTCGCACAACTTCAGCGCGCGCGGCCACTACATCTGGAGCAAGACACTGGCCAGCAACGCTCTGGACGGCAGTAACCTCGCCTCAAACTTTGTCGATCCTAACTATCCACAGTTGGAAGCCCACCAGCGCTCCGACCAGGACCGCCGCAACATGGTGTCGATCGTCTTTGTCTGGAACCCTGACTACTTCTCTGCTTACAACCGGTTCGTCCGCACTGCGCTGAACGGCTGGACCATCAGCAGCAATATGACGATGAACAGCGGCCAGCCGTTCACCGTCACCACCGGCACCGATGTCAACGGCGACGGCCAGACCAACGACCGTCCCAGCATCATCCCCGGCAAGGTCCCGCACACGCTCGTCAGCCGCTCGCGCTCGGCCGAGATGAACGAGTGGTTCGATACCTCAGCCTACTGCGTACCCGGAACCGCGGGTTGCCCGGGTGTCGGTCCACTCAACCTGCTGGGCAACACTCGTCCCGCACAGCTTGACGATCCAGGCTATCGTGACATCGACGCGTCGATCTTCCGCACGTTCGGTATCTTCGAAAGCCTGAAGTTCCAGCTTCGCGGCGAGGCCACCAACGTCTTCAACCTCACTAACCTCGGCACGCCAACGGCGACGATGAACAGCTCCAACTTCGGCAAGGTCACCGGCAGCGGCGGCAGCAACCGCATCATCCAGGTCGGCGGCCGAATTCTCTTCTAACCACAACGCACTACAACCACGAAGGCCCGCCCACACCGGCGGGCCTTTCTCTTACTCACACGCACAAGCCTTCTACCTTCGATATAGTTATCTTTTGTACCCACAATCTGGAGGCCCCTTTGGCTCGAATCAAACTCGGGATAGCGGCGGCTCTTGCGTTCGTCATTGCATTGAGCACGGTAGCGCAGGCACAGTACGCAACGTACCTCAGCAACTTTGAAAAGCGCACCACGGTCAAAGTCCTGCCCAACGGCCTCACGCTCATCATCTGCGAACGCCACGAAGCTCCCGTCTTCAGCTTCTACACGCTCGTCGACGCAGGCTCGGTCGACGACCCGCAGGGCGAGAGCGGCCTCGCGCACATGTTCGAGCACATGGCCTTCAAGGGCTCGACCGAGATCGGCACCACCGACTACGCTGCCGAAAAAATCGCCCTTGCCAAAGTCGAGACAGCCTACGCCGCATATGACGCCGAGTACCGCAAGCGCGTCGGCCAGAACCCCGCAAAGCTCGCCGAGCTCAAGAAGTCCTTCGAAGACGCACAGGCCGCAGCCGAAAAATACGTCATCCCCAACCAGTTCTCCGAGGTGGCCGAAGCAAACGGCGCCGTCGGTATCAACGCCTCCACCGAAGAAGACTCGACGCAATACTTCTGGAGCATGCCCTCGAACCGCCTCCAGCTCTGGGCCTGGCTTGAGAGTCAGCGCATTGGCCATCCCGTCGAGCGCGAGTTTTACAAAGAGCGCAACGTCGTTCAGGAAGAGCGACGCATGCGCGTCGACTCCAACCCCATCGGCCGCATGGTCGAGCAGTTCCTCGCCACCGCCTACACCGCGCACCACTACCGCGTTCCTGGCGTCGGCTGGGAGAGCGACATCAGCCAGGTCTCCGCCACCGAGGCCGCAGCCTTCCACGCCAAGTACTACGTGCCGTCAAACATCGTCATCGCGGTCGTCGGCGATGTGAACACTGCGCAGGCCCTGCCCGTGCTTGAGCGCTACTTCGGCGCCATCCCCGCCGGGCCCAAGCCGCCCGAGCTCGCCACCGTCGAGCCGCCCCAGACCGCCGAGAAATCCGTCGTCATTCGCGAAGCCACGCAGCCCTTCTACCTTGAGGGCTATCACAAGCCCGACTACCGCGACCCCGACGACGCCGTCTACGACGCCATCGCTGACATCTTCTCCAACGGCCGCACCGCGCGCCTCTACCGCTCGCTCGTCCGCGACCAGAAGATTGCCGCCGAAGCCGAAGGCTTCCCGGGCTTCCCCGGCGAAAAGTACCCCGGCCTCTTCGCCGTCTACGCCGTGCCCCTGCCCGGCCACACGCCTGAGGAGATGCGCGTCGCTATCCACAAAGAGATCGACAAGCTCAAGACCACCGACGTCACCGACGCCGAGCTGGAGCGCTTCAAGACCCGCGCCCGCGCCGACATCCTCCGCGGCCTCGCCGACAACCAGGGCCTCGCCCACGAGCTCGCCGAATACCAGACGCGCTACGGCGACTGGCGCGAGCTCTTCCGCCAGCTCAACCGCATCGACGCCGTCAACAAGGCCGACATCCGCCGCGTGGCCAACAAGATCTTCACCGCCAACAATCGCACCGGTGTCAGCATCGAATTCGTCCCACCCCACACACCACCGCCTCCCACGCAAAGCGCCCAGCCGCAAGCCGGAGGTGCGAAATGAAGTCTCTTTCTTTCATGAAGCCAGCCCTCACGACCATCCTCGCCGCGACCCTGCTGCCCCTCAGCCTCTCCGCGCAAACTGCAACCGCGCCTAAGCCCGCAGCCGCGCAGCACACGCAGGCCGAGCCGTGGACAAAGATCCCCATCCCACCCCTCCACGCCTTCACGCCGGAGAAGCCGAAGCGCATCGAGCTATCGAACGGCCTCGTCATCTTCCTGCTCGAAGACCACGAGCTTCCCTTCATCAACGGCACCATCCTCATCCGCGGAGGCAGCCGCGACGTCCCCGCCGACCAGACAGGATTCGCCGACATCTACGGCCAGACCTGGCGCACCAGCGGCACCGCCACCATCAGCGGCGACGACCTCGACGACCAGATGGAGAGCAAAGCCGCCTCCATCGAAACCATGGGAGGAGTCGCATCCACTTCCCTCACCTGGTCCAGCCTCACGCCCGACTTCGATCTCGTCTTCTCCCGCGCCGTGGACCTGCTGCTCCATCCAGCCTTCAAGGCCGACAAGCTCCAGCTCGCGCAGCAGCAGATCGACACCAGCATCGCCCGCCGCAACGACGACGCCAGCGAGATCGCCATCCGCGAAGCCATCAAGCTCGCCTACGGCGCCGGCAGTCCCTACGCCCGCCAGCCCGAGTACGCCACCGTCGATAACATCACGCTCAAAGACCTCCAGGCATGGCACGACCGCACCGTCGTCCCCAACAACATGATCGTGGCGGTCGTCGGCGACTTCGACTCAGCGCAGATGGAAGCGAAGCTTCGCGCCGCATTCGAGCCGCTCAAGCGCGGCGAACCCTTCCACTCCGCCAAAGTCGACTTCACTAATCCCACCCCCAGCGTCAACTTCGCCGAGAAGGCCGACGTCAACCAGTCCAACGTCCTCATCGTCGGCCTCGGCACCGAGCGCTCCAACCCCGACTACTACGCCCTCAGCGTCATGAACGAGGTCTTCTCCGGCGGCTTCGGCTCGCGCGTCGTGCAGGACGTCCGTACCAAACTCGGCCTCGCCTACGACGTCGAAGGCCAGTACGGCGCGTCCTACGACCACCCCGGCATCTTCTACGTCCTCGCCGGCACCAAGAGCGTCAGCACCGTCCCTGCCCTCAAGGCCCTCGAAGCCGAGATCGGCCGCCTCAAGACCGACCCGCCCACCCCTGCCGAGCTGCGCAAAGCCAAAGACCAACTCCTGAACTCCTTCATCTTCCACTTCGACTCGCCCGACAAGATCCTCAACGAGCAAGTCACGCTGGCCTTCTACGGCTACCCGCTCGACTTCCTCGACAAATACAAAGCAGGCATCGAAAAGGTCACCTCAGCCGACGTCTCCCGCGTAGCCAACAAGTACATCGACCAGACCAAGCTCGCCACCATCGTCGTCGGCAACGAAGCACAAATCACGCCAAGCCTCAGCGACCTGGGCAAAGTCCACACGCTCGACATCACCATCCCGCCACCACCGCACGGCGAGCAGCCACAATAACCGATGCAGTCAACGTAATGAAATTGATCTCCGCAAAGCTGCAAGCACTCGCAATCGCCTCGGCCTTGACGCTCGTCTGGGCTGCTGAGTCACCAGCCCAGACAGATGTTGATAACACTCCTCGAAGTGCGCCGTCCCATTTAAATTCCAATGAACGTGCGGCGGCCAATCAACGCCTGGAGTTTGATGTCGCATCCATACGCGAGGTGGCTCCCGATTCTCCATCCACCAGCAACATCGATCTCGATCCCTCAGACTATTTCCGCTACAAAGGCGGCCCTGTGGTTGCGACTGGGCTGCTGATCAACTACATCATCTTTGCATTCAAAATAGCGGATACCAGCCAATATCCACTCATCGCCGCGCAACTTCCCAAATGGGCTCAGGCTGAACGCTATCAACTCGAAGCTCGTTCTCCCATCGCCAATCCAACGAAGGACCAGATACGCCTGATGGTCCAGACGTTGCTGGCTGATCGATTTCATCTCAAATTGCACACTGCAATGCGCGATGGCCGGGTCTATGAATTGAAAGTGCGGCCTCAAGGCCCCGGCCCTCAGCTCAAGCAATATCAAGGCACCCCTCTTTGCGGAGTCGTCAGTGCAGTCTCACCCAAGCCTGCTGGAAGTCGTGTTCCAGCGCCCTCATGCGGCATCCTCTTTTGGAAGAACAATGACTTGCAGCACATGCGAATCATGGACCAGAGCATGACGGAGATTGCAGGAACGCTTTCTCTGCTAGGTGGTCGTG
The DNA here is from genome assembly GCF_014642855.1 of Edaphobacter acidisoli. Taxonomy (NCBI): domain Bacteria; kingdom Pseudomonadati; phylum Acidobacteriota; class Terriglobia; order Terriglobales; family Acidobacteriaceae; genus Edaphobacter; species Edaphobacter acidisoli. Next base: position 1,021,661 of record NZ_BMJB01000001.1, read on the forward strand.
TGGGTGAGATGGATCCGCTTCCAGTCATGAACCGTACCGGGCTCACTGGCAAGTGGGTTCTCAACCTCGATTTTGCACGCGAACGAACAGGGCCATCGGCACCAGCAGATGAGTCTTTATCTCTACCGGGGCCAGACTTCATTCAGGCACTCAGCGATCAGGCTGGATTAGTTCTCACCAAAGGCATTGGGAAAGTTCCGTCGTATGTAATCGACCATGTTGAACCTGCATCGCCGAACTAGAGAAGCATGGCTCGTTGGACATTTTGCGCGAAGCGCAAGCCGCCTGATTTTCTACATACGTCAACCACAATTTCCACAATAATCCCAGCATTTCCACAAAAATTAACCTTGTTCACCCTCTTGTTTTCTCGCCAATCAGGAGTACTGTTTCTCTCAGCGGAAGAGCAATCTTCCAAGTAGGAGAGAGCGGACGAAGGTCGTTGAAGGGACCTGGCAACAGGACTCGCGAAGCACTCGGGCAACCGACTGCGGATAGGCGGCACTCTCAAGCTCTTACAGCGAATGGAATGACGGAAGGGCACGGGAAACGCGGGCTCTGCTCGTAGGTCCCGGACAATTCTGAAGTGACAATCGGTTGTGATCTGGGGTCCGACCCAGGTCTTCGCGAAATCGGAAAGTAAGGGCGAGTTCCCGCAAGGGAGTTCGCCCTTCGCTTTTAACCATGCTTTCCCTGCCCTGTCGTCGTGCGCGAATCCCTCAAAATCAGCCCCTTCAGCAACTAGTCTCCTATTTCCACAAATCTCCCGCTATTTGCACAAAAATAAACCGCTCACGCCCTCTTGTTTTTGCGCCGATCAGGAGTAGTGTTTCTTTCAGCGGAAGAGTGATCTTCCAAGTAGAAGAGAGCAATCGAAGGTCATGAAGGAGACCGGCAACGGTCCTCCACCAAGCACCCAGGCGACTGGCTGCCCACATCTGATCCAGGAGCGCTCTTACAGTCGAACGCGAAGGCGGAAGTTCCGGGGAGCGCAGGCGCGAGCCAGCAGGCTCCGGGAAACACCGAGGGAGCAGGAAGCTGTGATTCGGACACCGAGCCCGGATCTTCGCAAAATCGGAATCGAGGGGTGAGCGCTCGCAAGGGCGTTCGCCCTTTCGCTTTTCCACAGCCATTGTTGACAGCGCCGATAGAATTAACCTTAGGAGAAGAAATAGAAAGCCCGGCACTAGCCGGGCCTTTTTCATGCACAGGAACTCGAAAGTCCACGACCGCAACCCATTTCGTTTGAAGACTTTGGTACTTAAGTATGGGTAGGGGGTACCCACTCATCCCCGGTAGATGTACCCCTCGGCCGTCTCCCGGAACCGCGCAAGATCCCGCTCCCGAGACTCATCATCCCTCCCCAGCTCCCTGGCCAGCAGCCGCGCAACCTCCGGCGCCGCCTCGATAGCCGCCGACGCATTCAAAAACAACGCCCGCGTCCGCCGCGCCAGCACATCCTCAACCGTCCTCGCCTGCTCCTGACGAGCAGCCCAAATCACTTCGAATTTCCGATAAGGCAACTTCGGATGCAACAACTCATTCAACTCCGCTTCCGAATCACCCAGAGCACGCACTGCAGGAAGATCGGCTCCATAAACCCGCTCACTCTCCTCAACCGCGGCATCTGGCTCAGCCCAACCATGCAGCCGCAGAGTCGAGGTCGTCGAAGGAGCAGCAGCCAAACCCGCAACCTGAGCCGCATGATTCACCGTATCCTCGCCCATCCTCCGATACGTGGTCCACTTCCCTCCCGTCACGGTGACGAGCCCGCTCTCTGAAACGATCACGCGATGATCGCGCGAAAGCTTCGACGTAGATTCGTTCCCGTTCCGAACAAGAGGTCTCAGTCCAGACCACATACTCAACACATCGCTCGGCTGCACGGTCTGGCCGAGATAGCGATGGATGTGCTCAGAAAGAAACGTCGTCTCTCCCTCGGTCGCTCGCGGCTCGCTCGAACTCGCCGGAACTGCAACATCCGTCGTGCCGACGACGAGATGCTCATGCCACGGAATCGCAAACAGCACGCGCCCATCCGCGGTCTTCGGCACCATCATCGCATTGCCGCTGGGCAAAAATTTTCGCGGCAGCACAAAGTGCGTTCCCTGGCTGATCGACAACATATGACGACCAGTTGGAGCGTCCATCCGCAACATCTGCTCGGTAAACGCTCCAGTGGCATTGACGACAACCTTTGCCTGAACATCAAACTCCTGCGAGGACTCACAATCGCGAACACGAACACCGGTAATCTTCTCGCCGCTCTTCAGCAACCCGATGACCTGCGCGTAATTGAGCGCAACACCTCCCAGGTCTTCCAGCGTTCGCATCAGAGTAATCGCATAGCGAGCATCATCAAACTGTCCATCCTGATAGAGGATTCCGCCCTTCAGCTCCGCGGAAGTCACTGTCGGAAGCCGCTCCAGCGTCTCGCCACGCGAGAGCACCTGCGATGGCCCAAACGACAACTTGCCCGAAAGCCACTCATACATCTTCAGTCCGAAGCCGTAATAAGGCACGCCGAAGTAGCTATAGAGCGGGACAATGAACCCAAGCTTGTGGACGAGATGCGGAGCATTTCGCAACATGTAGCCGCGTTCTCGTAATGCGTCCAGCACAAGAGTGAAGTTCATCTGCTCTAAATAGCGGACACCACCATGAACCAACTTTGTGCTTCTGCTCGACGTTCCTTTGGCAAAGTCATCTCGCTCGAGAAGCAGCGTTCGGTAACCACGAGAAGCAGCCTCAACCGCAGTTCCCAGTCCAGACGCTCCACCACCTACGACAAGCACATCCCACTGCGCCGTCTGGTCAATCTCGCGCAATCGCTCCGAACGTCCTATGCTCATGAACTGTCCTCCATGCACAAACACAAAAGAGCCGCCCCTGATCTCGACGCGATCTCAGAACCCAGCCAAGGCGAATGACTGGTGATTCGAGGTCACGGATCAGGGGCGGCTCTCTCTTGGTCTATGCCGCTTTCAACTTGAACGTAGCAAGGGCTGAAGCCATTGTCAACAAGGTTCACAGAATCCAGAGGGCTGGATCGCTTAGCGAAACCGCATCGACACCCGCTTTTACCAGGTCATCGACCTGGCGTAGATCGCTCAACAATCCTCCCGCAATGACAAACAAACCTGGATGTGCCGCGCGGATGCGTTCGAGTACGAGCGGGGCAGCAATTGCAGGAAGCAGTTCGATAACATCGGGTTGAAAGTTGGCAAGAAAGCGTTGCCCCGCTTCCACTGCAGCCGAGTCGATAACAAAGGTGCGCAGAACGCTGATCAAACCGCGGGCGCGCGCGGCGCGCAGCGTTTCATGATGCGTTGAAATAATGCCTGCGGCGCCGCAGTGTGCAAGATACTCGACAGCAGATGCATCCCGTGAAAATCCTTGCAAAAGATCAGCATTGACCAGCGGAAGCTTGCCGCGCTCGCGCACGGAAGCAATCATGCCCGCGATGTTCATCGGATTACCGAAGAGCAGATAGATAATGCGCACAGGCGAATCGAGTGCGAGTGCAAGCATCTCCGCGCTGCGCACTGCCGCGATAATGCGTGACTCGTGCACGATCTCATCCCAGAGATGTTTGTCGTGCGGTATTGAACTCTTTTCAGCCTTGACGCGGATAGACATGCATCCGCAGTCTACCGCAGGTGTTGGAAATACCGCTCAAATCGCTTCGTAATCTCTGCAGGGTCGGCATCCAGGTCCAAGGGAATTGGCGCACCAACTCTGATCTTCAATTTTCCGCTGCGAAACCAGCGATGAGCTCGAAGCATTTCTCCGAGTCCTATCAGTTCAACGGGCACAACTGGAACTCGAGACTGCTGTGTCAATAGGCCACTGCCGGCACGGAATGGCTGTAATGTTCCATCATCACTCCGTACTCCTTCAGGAAAAATGAGCACGGAGTAGCCATGATCCATTGCACTACCAGCATGCGCAAAGCTGCGGCGAAAACCCGATGAGCGTGGCAAAGCAAAAACATTGAATAGCGCTCTCAGCAACCAGTAGCCAACCCGGGCAAGTAGGTTGAGCAAGGCATTGCCTTGATTTCTGCCGTGGTGCATATCTTCAAGCAGTTCTGCTGCCATTGCAATTGTCATTCTACGTCGTAACTTGCCTGGCAATGCGTACAAAACGAGCGCACCATCGTAAGCAGTGATGTGATTTGCGATGACAAGTACAGGCCCATCTGGTAACGCTGAAGCACATTCGACAGATGGTTTTGCAAGAAACCAAATAAGCGGACGCATCAGCGACTCGATAAACATGACCCGCACGAGCTGCACTGGCCACATCCAAGGCCACTTCGAATATGCGAAGTCTTTTGGGGCTCCTCTGAGATCAGCTTTCGCCGCCACATCCTTTGCCTGTTCAGGAGTTATCGCGCAGGCTGTCAAGTCGATTAAAGAGCGCAGATCGCCGAGTGTCTCAGCAGATGCGAGAGACGCATCATCAACCTCGCTACCTAGACGCTGCTCGATAATAGACTGCAACTGCACTCGCCCCAGGCTGTCGAGATGAAAATCTTCAGTGAGCCTTTGATGATCGCCAGCGACGGTCGCTGCCATGCCCGTCACCTCGGCAATAATCTGGCGCAGAGCGTCATCACTTGCCACAACATTGCCAGCTTCTTGTGCTACGAGCGCGGCGGTGGCCCACTTCGCTACCTGTCTTCGGAGTAACTTCCCCGTCGACGTAAACGGAAACGACAGGTCTGGCCAGCGAAGCACGTATCTGATTTGCTGATATGGCGCGAGACTGCGATTTGCTTGAGTAACTGCGTCGCGCATCGCATGATCGTCGCCAGAAAAGATAAGAACAGCTGCCGGTTCCGGGCTCCCGTGCAGGACGCAGGAGACTACCGCGCATCCTCGCATGCCTGGTTGTCTGTTCAAAGCAGCTTCAAGATCAGCCGGATAAATATTCATCCCGGAGCTGGTCACGATGACATCGCCTTTTCTTCCAAGAAAACGTAGCTCGCCAGACTTTTCCTGCGCACCAAGATCGCCGGTCGCGAGCCATTCGTTGGCGCGTGCCTGCATTGCTCCGTGCTGCCATGTGTATTGCGAAAGCATCTCCCCACGAACTAGGATCTGCCCATCGTCGCCGATGCGCACTTCGCGTCCTGGTAAAGCTTTCCCGATAGTGCCTCGCCCAATTTTGAATGGATGGTTCAACGTCACGAGCGCCGCGGTCTCAGTCATGCCATAGCCCTGAATCAGCGCAAATCCCAGTGTGTTCCAAAACGCTTCTAATTCATTGGACAAGGTGGCGCCGCCAGAGATGATTGCCCAAAACTTCCATCCGAAGGCTCGATGTACGTGGCGAAACTTCCACCATCGTTTGACTACTGGCAGTTCGTCCGATTGCATGAGGTCTTGATTCAGTGAATCGAACCGTACGACAAGATGCGTTCGAAGTAGTTCAATCACACGTGGCAAAGCAATTAAGGCGGAGATGCGCTCTTCGTGGATCAACTCAATCATGTGCGCTGGTTCAAGATGTGTTGAAAAATGCAGTTCGGCCCCAAGAGAAGCAGGAATCCACAATCCCATGAACTGTCCGAAAACATGGCTTAGCGGTAGTGTGTGAAGAAAGCGCAGAGGATGCACCCACCGTTCATACTTGCGATATCGAGCGATCTCGTCTTCGATGGGCTGAAGGCTAACAAGTACATTGCGGTGAGTATGGATGATGCCCTTCGGCTCTGACGTAGTTCCTGAAGTGAAGACAATTTGGAAAGGCGTGCTTTGATTGACCGTTTCACTGACTGCAAACTGTGGCTGTGATGGAAGCCGAGAAGTAAGCCCAGCAAAACATTCGCGCGGGACATCTGTGTCGAGCATCTCGATAAGGTTGCGGTCTCCTGCAATCAGCCTGGGGCTTGTGTCCGCTACAACTCGCCTGGCAAATTCACGAGAACCCGCTGCATCAAGAGGGACAGCAACAACGCCACGAAGAAGGCAGCCGAAAAACACACCAATCCATTCGGCCGAGTTCTCGCCCCACACGAGGACCCTATCGCCCGACTGCACTCCTCGCCGAATCAACTCCGCAGCAAAGCGGCCTGCGATCTCCGCAAGTTCACCATACGTTGTGCGATAGCTTCTGTTGCCATGATGAGCAACTACCGCCGTATCCGCAGCGTGCTGGCGAAACTCGTCTACGAGGCTTGCTAGATGAGGGCGCACGGCCCCATGATAGCTGTTTCGTCAGTTGTTTTCTGCGTATCGTTTTAAAGCGCGTATATCTGGCACAGTAATGTCGCGAACCTTCACGGAAATCAAGCCATCTGACTGTAACCGCGTGAGCGCACGCGATACTACATCTCGAACCGTACCTATGCGCGTGGCAATCTCATGATTGGAGAGATCTAGCTTGAATGTGATGTTGCCGCCCTTACAACTCATGCTCGCTTGTTGCGCTTCTGCGAGCAACAGTAACGCCAGCCGTTGTCCCACCTCGTGAAAGGACAGCACCTTCACCAATCGAGCATGTTTCCGTACGCGCTCAGCCATAAGCTTCAGTGCGCGCAGTGCAAATGCTGGATGCTCCAGGCAGAACTGCCGGATATCCCGCTTGTCGATGAAGAGTATCTTGGTGTCTACCTCCGCAATCGCTGAAGCAGGATACGGTTCACCGTCAAAGACGGGAACATCTCCAATAGTCGCGCCAGCTGAATCAACATGCATCACTTGTTCACGCCCATCTGCATTCTGTTGAAAAGCTCGCACCCGTCCGTTCGCGACAATAAATAATCCGCGCGCTTCCTCACCAGAAAAAAAGAGCATCTCTCCAGCCTTGAGATGGTGTTCTATTGCACGTTTAGCAATCCAAGAGAGTTCTTCCTCGCTTGAGCCATGAAAAAGCTTAGTACGTTGCAATACCTTGACCTTGTTTGCTCCGCCGTTCATCCATTTCCTCTACGACACAAGTCATAGCACATTCCTCCGCCCGAAGCATAGCGTGCGAATAGATTACATAGAGATTAGAGGTAAACATACAGCTTCAAGCGAACCCGAGATAACAGCAAACTTCACTCAAGCTACAGGCAGTGTAAAAGAAAAGACAGACCCCAGACCAAGTTGGCTTGTAACCTCTACTTTGCCTCCATGTGCTTCGATAATCGCTTTCACAATTGCTAGCCCCATACCAGTTCCCTGGACGCGATAACGTTGGCTTTGCCCTCTAAAAAATTTGTCGAAGATCAACGCCTTGTCGAGATCATCAATCCCAGCTCCACGGTCAGCGACACTAGTCATAACAAATGAGTCCTTCACCTCGGCTGTTATAAAAATAGGCTTCCCCGAATCGGAGTATTTCGCTGCATTCTCCAAAAGATGATGGAGCACTTTGCGTATCCAATTTATGTCCATGCTGACCGCAGGCAATTGTGGCGACAGGTTAATCTCGACGGGATGATCTTCCAGCAGAGTGCGGCATTCCGCGACAGCGTCCTGCACCACATCGCTGAGCTGGAGTGATTCGATGTGAAGTTGTACGTGCCGTGCATCCAGCTGGGCCATTTCGACAGCTTGGCTAATCAGGTGGTTTAAGCGCATACTCTCTTCTTCAATCACGACCAGCATTTCTTCGCGCAAGTTCGCATCCTGAACCATGCCCGATCGCAAACTCGTGATCGATGCTGTGATTGCTGTGAGCGGAGTACGCAATTCATGGGTTACAGAGTCCAGAAGCGCAGAACGTAATCTCTCACTTTCTTGCGTTGCTTCCGTTCGTGCAAGCCGCTCAGCTGTATTGCTTCTCTCCACAGCCAGTGCAATCAGGCTACCCAGTGCATCAATCGTTTCTCGGGAAGGAATATTGCCCGAAATCCCTATGGCCCCAATAGAGCGAACGCCAAGCGAAACCGGCGCAATGCAAACATTTCTGACTTCATCAGAGCGAGTCTCTTTTCTATCTGCGATATCGCGCAATTCCTCTTTCGAGATGGCCCCCGCATCCGAAGAAGATCGGTAAACTCTGTCTCTATCGCAAAGGTATATGCACACAGCCTCATTGCGAAAAGTGGCGCTGATTTGTCCAGGAGCTTTATTTAAAACATCGCTTACCTGATCGGCTGTCAGCAATTGCTGGCTGAAGTCGTAAAGCTGTTCAACCTCTCGTCTTCTCCGATCTGAGGTATTGGCTTCACGTCGTGCGCGCTCAGACAGATGACTGGCCAATACACCTGCGACCAGAAATGCTATTAATGCCACCCAGTTTTGGGAGTCCGCAATGGTCAACTGGCCGATCGGTGGGAGAAAAAAATAGTTGAATGCCACGGCCGCAAGCACCGACATATATACCGAATAACGGAGACCAAGCCGATTGGCGACAAACAGAATTCCTAGTAAAAATGTGAGAGCGACTGTCGTTGGATTGACGTGAGTGAGACGAAAGTAGACGATGACAATGCATCCCACCATCGCTGTTACAAATCCATAGCGGATTAGTTGCAATATCAACCGTCGATTCACAACGTCATTATAAGGACACTATGGTTCCTGAAGCAGATAATGCGCCTTTCAACCGCGAGACCCCGGAGCAATGGCTGGAAAAAATCGCGCCCGAAAAACGTAAGGGACTGTTCAAGATATTCCTGGGCTACGCTCCTGGTGTCGGCAAAACATATAGCATGCTCAGCGAAGCCATTCGGCGCCACGAGCGTGGAGAAGATGTTGTCATTGGAATCGTTGAAACACATGGCCGCATTCGCGTAGGCGAACTTGCCTCTCAGCTTGAGATAATACCAAGGCGCAAAGTGGAATTTCGAGGAACAATTTTCGAAGAGATGGACGTGGATGCCATCCTTACACGAAATCCTCAAGTCGTCTTGATCGACGAGCTTGCTCATACGAACGTCGAAGACGGCAAACGAAAGCGCTACGAGGATGTGCTGAAGATTCTGGACGCGAAGATCGACGTTCTCTCAACAGTAAATATTCAGCATATCGAGAGCGTCGCATCTACGGTTCAAAACCTGACCGGGATAACAGTCCGGGAGACGATCCCCGACTGGATTCTAGGCAAGGCCGATGAAGTCGTCATGGTGGATTTGACACCTGAGGCTCTGCAAACGCGGCTGCGGCGAGGGGATGTTTACCCTGTCGATCGGGCCGAACGGGCGCTGACCAATTTCTTCCGGCGAGGCAACCTGATTGCTTTGCGGGAGCTTGCTCTGCAACATGTTACGAGAGCTGTCGACCGCAGCCTGGACGAGTATGTTTCCAAAAAGAAACTCGGCACGCATTGGGCGGTTCACGAACGTGTAGTCGTATGCATCAGTTCCAGTCCTGCTGCACAACAACTCATCGCGCGCGGTGCACGCATGGCTGAAGCCACTGGTGGTGATCTGTTCGCGCTCCATGTCGATACAGGGCACACCCCTTCACCAGAAAAGGCCGCTTCTCTTGCAAGCAACCAGCGGTTTGCCAAAGAGCTTAAGGCTGAGACGATAGAGGTCAGGGGTAAAAGCATTCCACTAGCTATTGCTGAATTTGTGCGCGAGAAGCGAGCAACTCAAGTTATTCTCGGCCGCTCAGCGATTCATGGACTACAAAAATATCTCTACTATTGGGAGCTTCATCGTTTATTGGAAAATGCCCCTTTTGTCGATGTTCACATCATCACACAGGAGTAAAGAATGCCGGACCAAGTCGCACAGAAAATCCTTGTCGTCGATGACGAACCCCAGATCACGCGCGTGCTGCGTTCCTCGCTTGTATCCAATGGCTACGAGGTACAGACCGCCCAGGACGGCTTAGCTGCTTTGGAAAAAATTGCTGAATGGACGCCTGATATCGTAATTACAGATCTTGCCATGCCTCGCATGGATGGCGTCGAACTATGCTCTGAGATTCGTGCACATTCAAACGTGCCCATCATCGTGCTCTCTGTCAGAGAACAAGAGGCGGTCAAAGTACGAGCCCTCGATGCAGGCGCAGATGACTACATTACAAAGCCATTTGGAATTCAGGAACTATTGGCACGTGTGCGTGCACACGCCAGGCGACAAAAGCACGCTTCCATCGACCATCTTGATGCCCCACTGAGTGTTGGAGGATTCCTTATTGACAAAGGACGTCATCGCGTCGAGATTAATGGGCGCGAAATTAGGCTATCGCCCAAAGAGTTCGACCTGCTTTTGTACATGGCACAAAGACCAGGGCGGGTACTGACACATCGAATGTTATTGACTGCAATCTGGGGACCTTATGCCACAGAGCAGCCGGAGTCACTGCGCGTGCTCGTCGCGCAACTCCGCAAAAAAATTGAACCTGGCCCTGAGCCGCGCTACATCGTAAATGAGCCCTGGGTGGGATATCGCTTTCAAATCGAAGAAAAGCAGCCGTAGTTGACCGCCTATATTGCTTTCCTTAACGAACTTCTTATATGTTCCCAACGGACTTTTAATAGCAAATAGCATGGACTAAGAACTGCCACCAGGTGGCTCTTATGTTCTTGCTTACAGCAAATTGCGATCCCGCTTTGGTCGAATATGCGGCCTCCGAAGTTAATGACCCTACAAACGTAGGTGAGAGGCCTGAGAACTTTAATTTGCTGCTGAGAGCCAACGCTAATCTCAACAAACAATACTCAACATCCCCCTTACACACGCTCACGTTTACGAGGAGAACGGACCCATGTGGGATTTTCTGATGATCGTGGTGACAGTTACGTTTTTCGTACTTGCTATCGCCTATGCCTATGCCTGTGGACGCCTGAGGTAATCCAATGATGATCGGCACTTTTTCTTTAATCGCAATCACAGTTCTGCTCTTCGTGTACCTGATCTATGCGCTCCTGCGTCCGGAGAATTTCTAATGACACCGAACGGATGGTTTCAAATCGCCCTGTTCTTTGGCATCCTGCTGCTAATTACCAAACCACTCGGCATCTACATGGCTCAGATATTCGAGCGCAAACGGAGCTTCGCAGATCCGATCTTCAACCCAATCGAGCGGCTGCTATATCGTTCGACTGGCGTAGACGAAACGCACGAGATGCGTTGGCCAGAATACTCAGTATCCATGCTCATTTTTAGTGCAGCGACTATGCTGCTGACCTATGGCATTGAGCGGATCCAGCAATATCTCCCATGGAACCCACAGCATTTGGCTGCGATCGCACCAGACCTTGCGTTCAATACAGCAGCATCGTTCACGACAAATACCAATTGGCAGTCCTACACACCCGAATCCACCATGAGTTACTTCACTCAGATGGTGGGACTTGCAACACATAACTTCTGGTCAGGAGCAATAGGCATCGCGCTGGCAATCGCTTTTATTCGCGGTATTGCCCAAAAAGAGCGCGACACTCTCGGAAATTTCTGGGTCGATATGACTCGTGCCATACTGCGACTGCTTCTGCCGCTTTGTATCGTGTATGGATTGGTTCTCGTCTCCCAAGGTGTCATTCAGAATCTGAGGCCATACGATACAGCGAAGATGCTTGACCCACAGGTAGTTTCGGTTACGGGAAGCAATGGCAAGCTAACAACTCAAACCATCACGGATCAAACAATTGCGCAAGGTCCCGTTGCATCACAAGAAGCGATTAAGATGCTCGGCACTAATGGCGGCGGCTTCTTCAATGCAAATAGCGCACACCCATTTGAGAACCCTACTCCCTTTTCTAATCTGCTTCAGATGCTGTCGATCTTTGCAATCCCGGCTGGCCTGACGGTGACGTTAGGCCGAATGACGAAGTCGCCACGACATGGATGGGCCGTCTTTGCAGCCATGTCCATTCTGTTTTTTGCGGGCGTCACTACGGCATACTGGGCTGAATCGCAGCCAAACCCTCTGCTGCACGGCGTCAATCAACATGTAACCGCCATGCAGGCCGGCGGCAATATGGAGGGTAAAGAAGTCCGCTTCGGCATCACGAATTCGGCACTCTTCGCCACCGTAACCACAGATGCAAGTTGTGGCGCCGTCAATGCCATGCATGATTCCTTCATGCCGCTCGGAGGACTCGTGCCCATGGTCAACATCATGCTGGGAGAAGTGGTCTTCGGAGGGGTCGGGGCTGGCATGTACGGCATGCTGGTCATGATCATCCTCACCGTCTTCATCGCAGGTCTTATGGTGGGACGAACTCCTGAGTACCTTGGCAAAAAGATCGAATCTTACGACGTCAAGATGGCGATGTTGTATGTCCTGATCTTTCCACTAACGATCCTGGTTCTCGCGGCAGTTGCTTCGTTGTCACCAACATATGGTCTCAGCAGTTTGAACAACGCAGGACCACATGGGCTCTCCGAAATTCTTTACGCCTACGCATCTGCGGTTGGAAACAACGGTTCGGCATTCGCAGGACTCAATGCCAACACCCACTTCTACAATCTCACGCTTGCTGCGGCGATGCTCATTGGGCGCTTTCTGATGATCGTTCCAATGCTTGCACTAGCAGGAAACCTGGCGACAAAGAAGCTCGTACCTCCTTCTTCCGGTACGTTCCCTGTGACAACACCCCTGTTCGCCTCGCTGCTCGTCAGCGTCGTCCTGATTGTTAGCGCGCTTACCTTCTTCCCGGCGCTAAGTCTTGGCCCAATTCTCGAACACCTTCTGCTTTTTGCAGGAAAGACTTTTTGAGGAAAGTTCATGGCTACTATACCTGTCGCTCATCACACAATTCACGAGCCCGAAGTTGGACACAGCGCCAGCGGTCATTCTGGCAGGCATAAGAAATCGCTCTGGGATAGAAAGATCGTACGCCAGGCGCTGCTTGACTCATTCCGCAAGCTAAACCCGCGAACGATGATGCGGAATCCAGTGATGTTCTGCGTGGAGATCGGAAGCATCATCACGACTGTGCTTCTCTTCCGCGACATTTCATCCCACCTTACAAGTTTTCGTTTTGATCTTCAGATCACGCTCTGGCTCTGGTTTACTGTGTTGTTTGCAAACTTCGCGGAGGCCATGGCAGAAGGCAGGGGCAAAGCCCAGGCCGACACACTACGCCGCGCCAAATCCGAAACACTCGCGCATCGCCTGCTTACTAATGAGAAGACAGAAGATGTGCCAAGTTCACAGCTACGCGCAGGAGATATCGTCTTTGTATCTGCTGGAGAGTTGATACCAGGGGATGGCGATATTGTCGACGGTGTCGCGTCTGTTGACGAATCAGCAATCACTGGCGAATCGGCTCCAGTCATCCGTGAATCTGGAGGCGATCGCTCCGCTGTCACAGGCGGAACAAGAGTTCTTTCCGACCATCTCAGAATTAAAATCACCTCGAACCCTGGCGAGACCTTTCTCGACAAAATGATTGCCCTGGTCGAAGGCGCGGAGCGACAGAAGACGCCGAACGAAATTGCACTCAACATTTTGCTGGCTGGGCTGACGGTTATCTTCCTGCTTGCAGTGGCGACTTTGCAACCATTTGCCATCTACTCCTCAGCACCGCAAACAGTGTTTGTGCTGGTCTCTTTGCTTGTGTGCCTTATCCCTACAACGATTGGCGGCTTGCTTTCCGCAATTGGAATCGCAGGAATGGATCGTCTAGTTCAGCACAACGTGCTGGCCATGAGTGGACGTGCTGTGGAAGCTGCAGGCGATGTCGACACACTGCTGTTGGACAAGACCGGCACGATTACCTTCGGCAATCGTCAGGCAACTGAGTTCATTGCGGCTCCCGGCGTTACCGCGGGACAGCTTGCAGATGCTGCGCAGCTATCCTCTCTTCCTGATGAAACCCCTGAGGGGCGCTCCATTGTAGTGCTTGCAAAAGAGCGTTACGGCTTGCGCGGACGTGAACTGGAGGAGATGAATGTTGAGTTCGTTCCCTTCACCGCTACAACGCGCATGTCGGGTATCAACGTTGGCGGAAGTGCAATCCGTAAGGGTGCTGCGGAAGCTGTCGCGGCATTTGTCGTGGAGCGCGGCGGCAAGGTCCCCAAAGAAGTCACTGAAGTAGTGGAAACCATAGCGCGTGCAGGCGGCACGCCGCTCGTAGTTGCCCGCGACAACCAAGTCCTTGGCGTAATTCAGCTCAAGGACATCGTCAAAGGAGGCATGCGGGAACGTTTCACGCAACTGCGAACCATGGGGATTCGCACCGTGATGATTACCGGCGACAACCCATTGACTGCCGCGGCTATCGCACGCGAAGCCGGCGTTGACGACTTTCTGGCTGAAGCAAAGCCAAAAGACAAGATGGACCTGATCAAGCGCGAACAGGCGCAGGGAAAACTTGTAGCCATGACTGGCGACGGCACCAACGACGCTCCTGCGTTGGCACAGGCCGATGTGGGCGTCGCGATGAACACGGGAACTCAGGCCGCTAAAGAGGCCGGAAACATGGTGGATCTGGACTCGAATCCCACCAAGCTGATCGAGATTGTTGAAATAGGCAAGCAGTTGCTCATGACGCGTGGAGCATTGACGACCTTCTCCATCGCAAACGATGTGGCCAAGTATTTTGCCATCATCCCAGCCATGTTCGCAGGCGTGTTTCCTGTGCTGAACAAGCTGAATATCATGCACCTGCGAACGCCTGAGTCTGCCATTCTGTCCGCTGTCATCTTCAATGCGCTCATCATCATTGCCCTGATTCCTCTTGCTCTACGCGGCGTGAACTATCGCGCGCTGCAGGCATCAGCCCTGTTGCAGCGAAACCTTCTGCTCTACGGAGTTGGAGGAATCATCATCCCATTCATCGGAATCAAGCTGATTGACATTCTCATCACCGCAATACACCTGGTTTAGGAGCGAGCGTCATGCGCAGAAATATTTGGATTTCCCTTCTCTACACAGTCATCACTGCGGTCCTGCTGGGCATTGCTTACCCTCTTCTGATGACAGGCGTTGCACAGGTACTCTTCCACAACAAGGCCAATGGGCAACTCATCAGGAAAAACGGCGTAATCATTGGCTCGCGTATCATCGGGCAGTCCTTCACAGGGCCTGGCTACTTTCACGGTCGCCCTTCGGCGTCAGGTACCAATGGCTACGACGCATCCTCTTCGGGTGGGTCGAACTATGGCCCTACGAACCAAAAGTATATTGACCGTGTGAAGAGCGATGTTGCATCACTGGAAAAAGAAAATCCAGGCACACCAATCCCGGTAGATTTAGTGACCACTTCAGCTTCTGGCCTCGATCCGGACATCACTCCCGCTGCAGCCGAGTTTCAGGTTCCGCGAGTTGCTAAGGAACGAGGATTGCCTCTAGCAGAAGTACAGGATCTGGTGACAAAACACACAACGCCGAGGCAGTTTGGAGTTCTTGGAGAACCACGAGTCAATGTACTTGAACTGAATCTCGACCTGAATCGAGTTGCTCCACCTCCGACAAAGTAGAACTCTCGGGTTAAACAGGCATTCCTCTGCACAAGCGTAACTGCGAGTGCAGATTTTGCCTTGTTGGATTGCGGCCGGCACCTAAAAATGGATTCTCAAGCGAGACTTGGAATCAGCGCCCGGGGCGCTCTAGCGAATAGGCAAGATGATAAGAGTGCTGCAGACAATTCTGCCTAAAAAGATAGCTTTCGCTAAGTGTGGAGTTTGAGTTTTGAGGGGAGTTGTAAAGACTGATTCTTTGGCTCCTCAGGTAGGACTCGAACCTACAACCCTTCGGTTAACAGCCGAATGCTCTGCCATTGAGCTACTGAGGAGTGTATGCGCAAGCCGCTTCGGCGCGCGTTAACAACTTTATACCAAATCCTTGCATGGTAAAGCAATGTACCGGAAGACTATGATTCGATGGTCTATCTTTTCTGAAGGAGTCCCGTCATGCCCCGCATCTCCCGCCTGACACGCGAAGAAGTTTCTCCGTCCGCCATCACGATTTATGACCGCTATTTGCGAGAGCGCGGGAACGTTCCGAACATGTTTCGCACCATGGCGCACCGGCCCGAGATCTTTGAAACCATCATCGCCCACATGGAAGCGGTGCTCAATACCGGAACCCTGCCCAAAGCGCTCAAGGAACTTGCCATCGTTCGCACCTCGCAGTTGAACCGGACTCCCTATTGCCTGGCCTCGCATACCAAAATCTGCCGTAGCCTGGGCTGGACCGACCTGCAGCTGGAAGAACTCCGAAACGCTGCCAGCAGCAACGAGTTTACGGAGCGCGAAAAGGTGGCAATCCACCTGGCCGAGGTCATGACACTGGACGCGCACTCATACAGCGAGGCTGAGTTCAAACGCCTGCGCAGTCACTTCAGCGAAGGAGAGATCGTCGAATTGATGGCCGCCATCGGACTGTTCAACTACTTCAACCGCTTTAACGATCTGTTGGAGATGGACCCCACACCACCCGCATCGGCTGAAGAGCTGGCAAAGGCCGGGATCGCCCCAGCCGCGGTCTAATCAAGATTGAATGAAGGTCTAAGGATAGAGCAGCACAGCAATGCTATACGCCGTGAAAGATGTCCTGCGCTGATCAGAGCAAGCACCCACCAACGCCTGGTGGTACTTACCTGAGTTAAGCTGTGCCTTAAGCTCCACCGGCAGGTCCGACAGCGTCGATGCCGTATACCGCATGATGACCTGCGGCCTGCGCCAGCCAACATAGCCGCTGGGCATCGCGCAGGTAATCCGCGCCAGTGCCGAGGTATCTCCTACGGACAACCCTTTTTGGGCGATGACCTTTGCGATCGCGCCTTCCTGCTGATCCAGTGTCAGCGGAGCGACGGTGTTGGCAAAATCCTCAACCGCATAAAGTTCATCTCCGCGCTGGACGATCGAGATGCCTACCGCATTTACTTCCGGGTCGAGCAGGTTTGCGCGGTGCGCCGGAGAATTCATCCAAAGGTTTTGCAAAATCACCGAAGTCGGTGCTTCTCCAACATTTTCGGCGATCAGACTGAATCGAGCGCCTGCATCTGCTCCGCGGTCTTCAAGATCAGGCTCTCCTGCAAACTGATGTGAAATATCATCGCGCTCTGCCATTTGCTCTGCATGTTGAGCCGAAGCCTGCAGCAGCGACGCATCCAGGCGCAACGGAGTTAATCCTCGGGAGACACGCTCCTGATTGGCTGCGGCAAGCAAATACTGCTCAGCCACGGTGATGTCTGCCTCCATGTTTGGGACAGGCTCTGCGCCAGAAATATGCGCATCAACATTAATCAAATCAGTATTGAACTGAGCGAGCGAAAACGGCGTCGCAAGCAGCGCACACGCCACAACGGCGCAGCCGAACCTTCCATGCTGCCACCACTTCACGCGTATGGATGAGGCGAATCGCATTCAGTGATTCTAGGTTTCGCCCCAGGGTTGAGTGGATACCACTTATGGGGGAGCACACTAGCGCCTTTGGCCTACCTATCGGCAAAGGCCAATCGAAAGATGAGGCTTTTGTGAAGTGGCTAGTCCGTGAGCTTATCTTTGACAGAGTCCCAGGTCAGGCGAATTCCCTGCTCCAAACCCGTCGTATGTCGCCAGCCCAGCTCGTGCAAACGGCTGACATCGAGCAGCTTGCGCGGTGTGCCATCCGGTTTGGAATGGTCAAAGACAAGCTCCCCGTCAAATCCCAGAACTCGCGCAACCGTCTCCGCCAGTTCACGGATCGTGACATCTTCGCCCGTGCCGATATTAATGAGCGGCGGAGCATCATCTGTCAGTAAAGCTTCATAGCGCGCATCATCCAGGTTCAACAAAAAGACACAAGCCTGCGCCAGGTCTTCCGAATAGAGCAGTTCTCTTCGCGGTGTGCCCGTTCCCCAGACTGTCACGGTCTTCGCGCCCGCGCGAATCGCCTCTGCCGTCTTGCGCATGAGCGCAGGCAGCACATGCGAGGTGTTGAGGTCGAAGTTGTCGTTCGGCCCGTAAAGATTTGTTGGCATCGCAGCAAGATACTTCGTCCCATACTGCCGGTTGTAGCTCCAGCACATCTCGATACCCGCAATCTTGGCAAGCGCGTAAGGACGATTCGTCGGCTCAAGCAGCCCCGTCAGCAAAGCTGACTCAGAGATCGGTTGAGGCGCGAGCTTCGGATAGATACAACTCGACCCCAGAAACAAGAGCCGATCCACCTGATTCGCGCGGCAGGCTTCGATGATATTGCTCTGGAGCACCAGATTATCGCGGATAAAATCGGCCGGGTAGGTATTGTTAGCAAGAATGCCACCCACCTTCGCTGCGGCCATCACCACATACTCCGGCTTTTCTTCGGAAAAAAAACGGCTGACTGCGCCGCCATCGAGCAGGTCGAGTTTCTGGCGCGTCCGGGTCAGCAGATTGGAATAGCCCTGCCGCGTAAGTTCGCGCAAAATAGCCGAGCCTACAAGGCCGCGATGACCAGCAATAAAAATGCGGGAGTCACGTTTCATCATGTGTCTTATCGAATCTACTAGCTCTCTCGAACGTTATAGGCGTCGAAGCCGTGAGCAAGTGCCAGGGCATCGCGCTGCGCAGCCTTGTAATCTGCATCAATCATCTCGCGGACCATCTCATCGAACGAGGTACGCGGCTTCCAGCCAAGCTCCCGCTCCGCTTTGCCCGGATCGCCCAGCAGCGTCTCGACCTCCGTGGGCCTGAAGTAGCGCGGGTCTACCGCAACCACCGTCTTTCCGTGCTTGTCCACGGCCTTTTCATCGACGCCGCTTCCCTGCCAGCGCAATTCCAGATCCAGCAGCTTCGCGCAACGATCGATAAACTCGCGCACCGAATGCTGCTCTCCGGTGGCGATGACATAGTCCTGCGGCTTGTCCTGCTGGAGCATCAGCCACTGCATCTCCACGTAATCACGCGCATGTCCCCAGTCACGCTTAGCCGACAGGTTCCCCATGAAAAGCTGCTGCTGCAAACCTGCTTTGATGCGCGCCAGTCCACGCGTAATCTTCCGCGTGACAAAAGTCTCACCGCGCAACGGCGATTCGTGGTTGAACAAAATACCGTTGCACGCATAAATCCCGTACGCCTCACGATAGTTCACGCATATCCAATAGGCGTAGAGCTTGGCGACAGCATAAGGGCTGCGCGGATAAAACGGCGTCGTCTCCCGCTGCGGAGTCTCTCGCACCAGCCCATAGAGTTCGCTCGTGCTCGCCTGGTAGAAGCGCGTCTTCTTCTCGAGCCCCAGAATGCGAATCGCTTCCAGCAGTCGCAACGGCCCCAGGGCGTCAGCGTCAGCGGTGTACTCCGGCTGCTCAAACGACACCTGCACGTGCGACTGCGCACCCAGGTTATAAATCTCGTCCGGCTGCACCTTCTGAACAATATGGATCAGCGATGACGAGTCGGTCAGATCGCCATAATGCAGAATGAAGTGCGGCGAAGGATTGTGCGGATCTTCATAAATATGATCGATGCGCGCTGTGTTGAAGAGTGAAGCACGGCGCTTGATGCCGTGCACTTCATAACCTTTGGCAAGGAGAAACTCGGCAAGATACGCGCCGTCCTGGCCGGTCACTCCTGTAATCAGGGCCTTCTTCAAAGCCTGGTTCTCCTTCGTCTCTGTGCCAGTTTAATCGAGCGGCAATCTGAATCATACCCTGCGCACAGGTACCCCACGCCTGCCAGAAGCACCTCACAGGTAAGCAGCAAGATACCCACCTCTGTTGGCATCAGCGAAAAAGGACAGGAGCCCGCAGCAAAAGTCCCGGCGGCAAACTTATATCTTTCGCAGCAACGCAATCAGCCTGCTGAAGCCTTCCTCGCGCGCCTTCTTATTCGCTTCGTTTGCATCAGGAGCCTCACCCGCACGCATGAAGCCATGCCCCGCCCCATCATAGATAACTGGCTCATAAACCTTGTGCGCCGCCTTCATGGCCTTCGTCGTATCCGGCACAGTCGCTGAAATACGCGCATCGTTGCCCGCATAGAACCCATAGACAGGAGCGGTAATCGCAGCCAGGTCCGACGGTGGAGGCCCATAAAAAACAAACGCTGCCGAGAGATCGTGCCGATGAGTAGCAAAGGCAAACGACTTGCCGCCACCCCAACAGAACCCTGCAACAACAAGCTTGCCGTTAGCAGCCGGAATCGTCTTTGCGTAATCTGCAGCAGCATCGAGATCTGCATTCACCTCGTTCGGGTCAAGGCCTGAGACAGCCTGGACCCTCGCCTCCTGTGAAGGAAACGCACTGGAGCCACCGCCATTCGGCCCGTGCCCTGAGAGCAGGTCGGGTTCAACCACGATGAATCCCTCCGCCGCGACCTCATCGGCCATCTCCTTTGCCCAGTCAGTCTGGCCAAAGATCTCATGAATCATAATGACGACAGGCGTCTTCTGTTTGACCTCGGGATAAACCACAAACGCCTGCACGTTGCGCCCATTGGCGTGCAATGTGACGTACTCATGGTGGCGAGGAGACGCATCCAGCCGCGACTTCGCCCAATCCTGTGCATGAACTGGCGCAGCAAATGGAACGAGCAGAGCAAGGGTAAGCAGCTTCAACAGGTGGCTTCGCATGTGGGGAAGTCTAGTCCTGCGCCACGCCGATAACAAGATCATCGGCGACAAAACCAGGCAATCACTCACGCTTACGATGCGCCATCCTGGCGATCATCGTAGCCGTGTAAGCCGCACCGAAGCCATTGTCGATATTCACGACCACTACATTCGGCGAGCACGAATTCAGCATTCCCAGCAGCGCAGCCGCCCCATCGAAGCTCGCGCCATAGCCCACCGACGTGGGGACTGCAATCACCGGCACGCCAACCAATCCACCGACCACACTAGGCAGCGCACCCTCCATGCCCGCACAGACAATGACAACATCAGCGTCCGCAAGCTGCTCGCGCACAGCCAACAGCCTGTGCAGCCCGGCCACACCCACGTCGTAGAGACGTGTAACCTGCGCATGGAAGAGCTCGGCCGTCACCGCAGCCTCTTCAGCCGCCGTCAGATCGCTGGTTCCAGCGCAGACAACTGCAACATGCCCCTCACGCGCCTTATCCGCAGATTGCTTCAACGTAACGGCGCGCGCCTGCGGATGATACACAGCCGCAGGCACCGCCGCCAGCACTGCCTCAGCTATCTCTTCGCTGGCTCGGGTGGCAAGCACATCTGTACCGGCAGCAGCCATGCGCGCAAATATCTCCGCCGTCTGCGCCGAAGATTTCCCCTGAGCGTAGATCACCTCAGGCAACCCTGTACGCAGCGCGCGATGATGATCGATGCGCGTATGCCCGATGTCCTCATACGGCAGCGTCGCCAGACGATCCGTCGCGTTCTGAGGACTTATCTCACCCGCCTGCACCTGCGCGAGAATCTCCAGCAGCGAAGCCTTCGTCATTTCGCCTGCCCGCCCGCATAGGCCGCCACTGCAGCCTGCATCACCTGCTTCACCGGAACACCATTTCGCTCAGCAGCAGCCCGACAATCCTCAAACTCCGGCGCGGCATTCAGCACCACTCCACCGCGCGAACCCAACTTCATCCGCACCTCGCCATATGCCGTCGTAACGGTCAAATGCGCGCGGTCCAGGCACGACCGCCGTTCATGATGAATCCGCACTCCAAGCGTACTCGTCTCGCGCAGCAGCAGGTCTTCCAACGCGGCCACCTGCGCATCATCAGCAAGAATGGTAATCAGCGTCCCCAGCCGGTTCTTCTTCATATGGACCGCCGTGGACATCACATCCAGCGCTCCCAGCGCCAGCGCCTTCTCAGTAACATGCGCCAGCACCTGCGGACTGAGATCGTCAATCGCCGTCTCAAGTACAGCCACCGCACTGTGCGTCGCACCTGCGCTCTCACCAATCGAAAGCCGCAAAACATTCGGAAAATCCTTCGGGTTGCGCGTGCCGGCACCGTAGCCGATCTGCTGAACGCGCATCGCCGGTTGCGACCCAAACGTCGGTGCAAGCATGCGAATCAGAGCCGCTCCCGTCGGCGTAACCAACTCGTTCTCGACATGCGCCGAATACGTAGGACAATCACGCAATAGGTCAGCCGTAGCTGGCGCCGGAACGGGAAACCGTCCATGAGCGCAGTCCACCATACCTCCACCAACGTTCAGCGGCGAGCAAAACCACTGGTCAACCCTGAGGGCATGAATCCCAGCCACCGCCGCCACAATATCGGCAATCGCGTCCACCGCACCCACCTCATGAAAGTGGATCTTCTCAACCGGAACATTGTGAATCTTCGCCTCGCTTGCCCCAAGCAACTCAAAGGCAAGTACAGCCTTTTCTTTGACCTCCTCCGGCAAGTTCGCGTCACGGATGATCTTCTTAATAGAACTCAAGTGCCGCCCATGATGGTGATGATGGCCGTGCTCGTCATGGTGATGAGCCGTCTCCGCTACCTCAGTTCCATCAAGAACATGAACCTTGGTGGCCGAGATTCCACTCCGATCAGCCTTCTCAATCCTGAGCGAAGCCCCAATATTCAGCGCTCCAACAGCCTCATGGAGAACTTCCGGCGAAACCCCGGCATCGACAAGCGCGCCCAGAAACATGTCGCCGCTGACACCGGCAAAGCAGTCAAGATAAGCAATCCGCATGGCGACATTGTTTCACGCACAAAGAAAGTTGTTGCAAAGAAAAGAGAAAGGCGTATAGACTTCCCGCCGTTCCCCTCCCCATCGAAACACCGGCCCCCGTACCCAGGCCATTCGCTCGCAATGAAATGGTCGTAGTGCGTTCTGCCGGCAACGTTCAACGATGTTTCCCAACCCGTTTATGCGCCTTGGAGGGCAAGCTTTATGAGAAAGATGATAGGGCTGTCACTGGGAATATTTCTTTTGAGTGCGGGTTCAGGCGCGATGCTGGCGCAGATGAATCCCGATGGCACGACGAATCCGCCGAAGGTTCTCCTGATTCAACGCGAGTTTTTGAAGCCAGGCAAACAAGGGAGCTTGCACGAAAAGAGCGAAAGCGCCTTTGTCCGCGCAATGGAAGCGGCCAAGTGGCCGGAGCATTACTTCGCCATGAACTCCATGTCCGGCCCATCGCGAGCGCTGTTCATCATCGGCTACGACTCCTTCGCCGCTTTGGAAAAGGACAACGACGGGATGATGCATGACAAAACGCTCTCCGCCGCATTCGACCGCGCAGCCATTGCCGACGGCGATCTGCTCTCCAAATATGACTCAAGCATCTGGACCTATGAAGACGATATGAGTCTCCGCGGCCCGGTCAAAATCGAGCAGATGCGCTACTTCGAACTGGATTCGATAACGGTCAAGCCTGGCCATCATCATGATTGGTTCGAACTGGCGAATCTCTATAAAAAAGGCTATGCCGACATTCCCGACGCGCACTGGGCCATATGGAGCCTTGCCTACGGAAGCGCCGATAGCGATGTCTATCTCATAGCGATTCCCATGCGATCGCTCTCCGAAGTAGATCAGATGTTCGCCGACCAGAGTAAATTCAGACAGGCCCTTGGCGCGGATGGAATGAAGCGTCTGTCAGAGCTCTCAGCAGCCTGCATCAAGAGCTCCGACTCACAGCTCTTCGAGATGGCGCCGAAGATGAGCTACCCGCCCGCCGCCTGGGCTGAAGAGAACCCCGGCCTCTGGAAGCAGAAAGCCGAGGCTTCAGCAAAGAAAGAAGCCGCCAAACCAAAGCAGTAAACAATCCTGCGTCAGCGCCCACCTGCCTCACGTGCGGGTGGGCATCTTTATCTTCGCGAACAGACCGAATGAAGGCCCAGGAGTAACTCCCACACCAACAGACAACCACGCAGGACCGCTATAAACTGAGACCACGATGAACTTCAGGCTCTGTTCCCTTGCACTCATCGCGGCCACAGCCGCCAGCGCTCAAACCACCTCCAAACCCGTCACACACCACACCGCAGCCACACATCACACGGCAGCCACCGCCTCAAAAATCCCCCACGTCCCGGGCATTCCCAAAACCCTCTACGCCCTCAAGTACATCGACATCTCCATCGGCAAGGGCCCGCTCGCCGAGCCGCAGAAGTGGTACACCGTCCACTACACCGGATGGCTCCCCGACGGCACGAAATTCGACTCCTCCTACGACCACCCCGGCAAACAGCCCATCACCTTCCCCTACGGCGCGCACCGCGTCATCTATGGATGGGACACAGGCTTCGAAGGCATGCACATCGGCGGCAAGCGCCGCCTCTTCGTCCCCTATCAGCTCGCCTACGGAGCAGAGGGCCGCCCTCCCAAAATCCCCGCGAAGAGCGAACTGATCTTCGACGTGGAGCTTCTCGCCCAGTCCGACACGCCTCCCGAAGCCCCAAGGCCTCCAGCCCCACAGCCCCAACCACAGTCACAGACAGCTCCAGCAACGCCGGCAAACAACGGCGCACAACCCGCTCCAGAAGCAAAACCCGCTACGCCTGACACTCAGCCAAAAACCGCGAATCCTCAGTGACAGCAACCGCGTCTAAACTCAGGAAATAGTAGGAATCGCACCTTACGCATGTTTGAAAAACTAAAGCCGCTCACTCCGTACCTCAGGCGATATTGGAAGAGCCTCGCCTGGGGCGGAGTGTCCGTGCTGCTCTACAACACACTCAAGATCCTCATCCCGCTCGTCATCGGCCACGCTATCGACGATATGCAGCACGGCCTCACCCGCGGCAAAATCCTGCATCACGCACTGTTGCTGCTAGCCATCGCCGCCGCCTGCGCAGTCTTTCTCTACCTCACGCGCTGGATCATCATCGGTGCCTCGCGCGAGATCGAATACGACATCCGCAACGACCTCTTCCAAAACCTCGAACGCCAGTCCGCCGCCTACTACAACACGCACCGCACCGGCGACATCATGGCCCGCACCACCAACGACCTCAACGCCGTCCGCCAACTCCTCGGCCCGGCCATCATGTACAGCGCGAACACCCTCATCTTCACTGCCGCCGCGCTGCCCTTCATGATCCGCATCAGCCCAAAGCTCACGCTCTGGGCGTTTGTGCCATTGCCCATAGCCTCTGTACTCGTGCAATACTTTGGCGCACGAATTCACCGTCGCTTCGAGCGCATCCAGGCCATGTTCTCCGACATCTCCGCCAAGGCGCAGGAGAACTTCTCCGGAGCACGTCTTATCCGCGCTTTCGCCCAGGAAGAAGCCGAGATCGCCTCCTTCGAGACCGCGAACCACGAGTACATTCGCCGCAGCCTGCTGCTCGTCCGGCTCATGGCAATGCTCTGGCCCACGCTTGAGTTCGTCCTTGGGCTCTCGCTGATGATTACGCTCTTTGTCGGCGGTCGCGAGGTCATCCAGCACCACATCACTGTCGGCCAGTTCACGGCCTACAACGTCTACATGGTCCAACTCACGTGGCCAATGATCGCCATCGGCTGGGTCGTCAACTTATTCCAGCGTGGCACTGCCTCCGTCGCCCGTATCGACGAAATACTCAAGCAGAAACCGGACATCGCCGACGCTCCCAGCGCCGCAGCAACGCCCATCAACGGCGAGATTGAATTCCGCAACCTTACATTCGCGTACCCCGGCGCAAAGCCCGTACTCAAAGACATCAATCTCAAAATTCCAGCCGGCTCCAGCCTCGCCATCGTTGGCCCCACAGGCTCTGGCAAATCGACCCTCGTCAATCTCATCCCACGCCTGCAGGACGCCGCTCCCGGAGAAGTCCTGATCGACGGCCAACCCATCCGCAACTTCACCCTCGACGAGTTGCGCAGAAACATCGGCTTCGTTCCCCAGGAGACATTTCTCTTCTCCGAAACCATCCGGCAGAACATCGCATTCGGCACACTAGGCGTGACGGACGGACAGGTCGAAGATGCCGCCGCCACCGCACACATCGCCAATGAAATCCTTGAATTTCCGCGCGGCTTCGACACCATGGTCGGCGAACGCGGCGTCACGCTCTCCGGCGGCCAGAAGCAACGCACAGCTATCGCCCGCGCCATCATCCGCGACCCGCGCATCCTCATCCTCGACGACGCCCTCGCCAGCGTGGACACCTACACCGAAGAACGCATCCTCGGCGGCCTGCGCGAACAGATGCAGGGCCGCACCACGATCTTCATCTCCCACCGCATCTCAACCGCTCGTAACGCAGACCGCATCGCCGTATTGGTCAACGGCCGCATCGCCGAACTGGGCACGCACGAAGAGCTGCTAAGCCGCAACGGTTACTACACCAGCCTCTTTGAAAAGCAGCGCCTCGAAGAAGAGATCTCCGTCACCGCCTGAAATTCCCCGGCGCCTGTCTTACGCCAGCCAACGCGATCCATTGCTGGCCTCAGACATCTCCTGCGACACCACCGCCGGCAAAAACTTCTCCTCGCGCGTCCGCAACTCCCTCGGCAGAACACGCCCAGCCTCAGGATCACGCGCCACCACAACCCACGCATCGCGAACATTGCGCACACACGCAATCACCTCGCGGAACTGCTCCACCGACTCAACATGCGAGGCCTCAAGCGTCATCGTAAACATCGCAGCATAAAAATCAGACAACGCCGTCGCCGCGCTTCCCCCAACATCCGGACGCAACCGCGCCTGCAAGTACATCAAAATATCCAACACCTTCTTAACCGCAACACGCCGCCCATGCACATCATTCTCTTCAGCACACTGCATCGCCCGATACAAAAATCGGAGCCCAGCATCGTAAAGTGCCACGACAAGTTCCACCCCTGTCGCTCCCGCCAGCGACTGCTCCTGATAGCTCTTTCCGTTCACCTTTATCCTCCATTACCTGTGTTGTAGCCGGTCACGGCGCTATACATCTCGTTCACCTCGTTGAGCTGGCTCGGAATCGACTGCATGACCTGGTTTGCCGTATTCAGCTCAGTCGTAAGGTTGGTCTGTTCTGTCGCCAATAACGCCTGCTCATTACTGATGTTCTGGTTCAGCGTCGCTTCTTCCGAGCTGTTCTGCTGCTGCGCCAGATAGATCAAACTGGTATTGCTCGCGGTGCCAAGATTGTTCAGCGTGGTGGAAAATGTCTGGCCGAAGCTCTTCGAGTTCTGCAGAAATCCCACGACATCCGAATAGTTGCTCGTCAGAACGCTATTCAGCGTGTCCGTATTCAACGTCAACGTTCCATCCTGGTTGAACTCAACACCAAGCTGGTTGATGCTCGAAATTGAACCGCTCGCAGCCCCTCCAAGCAGCGCGCTCGTAAGCTGGTTCTGCAAAGTAGCCAGCGTTGGGCTGCCAAACAAAGGCTCGGCATTGCCACTCGAATCGTTCTTCTCCTGGCCATTGATCGTCGTCACGACCGCGTTATACGCAGTCACAAAACTCTGCATCGCCGTCGTAACAGCGGAATCATCGTTCGTAATCTCAACCTGCACCGGCGACGATGCCGAGGCCGAAAGCAGTTGAACTGTCACGCCAGGGATAGCATTGGTCACCGTGTTGGAGGCGCTCGTTACGGCGACGCCATCCACCGACAGGCTCGCATCCTGCCCTGCCTGCCCCGTATAAAAATTGACCGCCGAACTAGTCGTCGAATCAGTCAGGCTGCTCGAAAGCGAGATCTGCCCGGCCGCGCCGCTCGATGTGCTCACCAGCGAGAGCCGTGACCCGCTCGCGTCTGTAATCACATTCGCTGTCACGCCAATCGAGGCCTGATTAATTGCGCTCGCCAACGTAGAAAGCGTGTTGCTGCTGCTGCCCACGGTAATCGTATTGCCGTTGATCGTCAGGCTTCCCGAGAGTGTGTCCGACGCATTAGCAATCGCGTCCGAGTACTCCGACGAAGTCTGCGCCAACGAATTGACCACGATCGTATGGCTGCCTGCAATTGCGGAAGAAGATGCCGAAGTCAGCTCCAACACATTGTTATTCGAGCTCGATCCCTGCATCTGCGACATCACACCACTGAAGTCTGTCAACGATTGCAGCGAAGTCGTCAGGCTCGAAAGGTCCGAGCCCAGCGTCGAAAGCACCGTGTCCTGGGCCTGCAACGACGTAAGCTGGTTCTGCCACGGCGTCTCAATAGCCTGTTGCGACGCAAGAATCGCCGTCACGGTAGAGGCAACATCAAAGCCTTGCCCGCTCGTCGCCGCTCCGAAGTTGATGCCAACTGTTCCCATCGTCCCGCCCGATCGTCGATTTGTGCTGCACATCAACAGCAAGCACAAGGCCAATGCAGAGCTCATTGCATTAGGCACAACTAATGTCGCACTGGAAAACAGAGCGGACGGCGTCCCTCACAACCGGATCGCCGTCCACCCTCTGAACGACTACTGCATCAGTTTCAGAATCTCCTGCTGCACGCTGTTCGCCTGCGCAAGAGCGCTGATACCGGTCTGGCTGAGCACCTGATACTTTGCCATGTCGCTTGTCGCCTGACCATAGTTGGTCGCCTGCACGCTGTCCTGTGCCGCGGTCAGGTTCACCGACTCGGCGCTGGCAACGTTGGAGGCAGCATTCAACTCGTTGATGCTGGCGCCGATGTTGCCGCGCTGATACGCAATGTCCTGAATTGCGGAGGTCACGTTCGTCAGCACCGTCTGCGCGGTGGCAGCCGTCAGTGTCGAACCGGCCAGGTTTGTTCCCGCGCCTGGCGTCGTCACGGTCGGGGTCGTATCGGTGAGGGCCGTACCTGTAAGGGTCAGAGTGTTCGCCGTTCCAGTCGGGCCAGTAATGATCAGCTCATTGGGCGAAGTCGTGCTTTGGCTTGCAACCAGTCCTGATGTGCGGAAGGCCGAATCGTCATTCATCTGGCCCACTGCCTCAGCAAGCGTAGTGCCCGCGCCAAAGTTCTCAGTGACTGCGCCACCTGCGCCAACCGCTACCTTCAGCGTGCCGGAGACGGTATCCGCCGCTGAGCCAAAGGTGAACGTTGCTGTCGCGCTTGTCGTTGATGTCGGAGTCGTCGGTGTCGGATTGGTCAGCGCAGTACCTGTGCCCGCGGTTGTCGTTGCGGTCGTCGTGCCCACGCTGGCATCACTCAGCGAGCCAATCAGCTCGTTGAAAGTTGTCGCGCCCGAAGCCGTGCCATCGCTGACAAACACCGACGTCGCCGTGTTGGTGAAAACGCTATTGCCGTTGAAGTTCGTCGTTGAACCGATGTTCCCGATTTCGGTCAGGATGTTCTGATACTCCTGGTTCGCCGAGCTGATCTGGTTGGCGTTCAGCGTACCGTTCGAGGCCTCGGTCGAGAGCGTAACAGCGCGGTTGAGCAGGTTGGTCACCTGCGCGAGCGCGCCATCGGCAGTCTGCAATAGACCAACGCCGGAAGAAGCATTCTGCGACGACTGGTTCAGCGCCGCTTCGTTTGCCTGAAGGCCATCGGCCAGCGCAAGGCCGGCGGCGTCGTCCGCGCCGCTATTGATGCGCGAACCCGAAGAGAGCTGCTGCAAAACATTCTGCAGACTGGACTGCGTCTGGTTCAGATTGTTCTGCGCATAGATTGCTGCGATATTGTTCAACACACCCAAGGACATGTAGGAACACTCCTGTATTGCTCGATTTGAACTACCGCGCGTGCCTGTCCCCGGGTGTCGAACCCGTCCTCCCTCTATTCCAGAAGAGAGATTCCGGCTCACCTTGCGGAAGACTCCGCGTTCTCCCACCTCATCGGCCCTTCCCAAAAGGACTTTAGCGCCACGCTCCCACATTGAGCGCAGCGGGGCGCATTCGGCCTCCATCTATAGATACCCGCGTTCCCGCCGATGAGAGACACGGGAGGAACCCGGCAGATGATTCAACTCACCCGACTGAACGGCAGCCGTCTCGCCGTCAACTGCGACCTTATTAAGTACGCCGAAGCCGCGCCCGACACCGTGCTCACACTCATCACCGGCGAGAAGCTCGTCGTGCTCGAGCCCTGCAGCGAAGTCTCCCAGCGCACCCTCGACTATCGCGCCGCAGTGCTGCGCAAGGCATGGCCCGAAGCCTCACCCGCACTCACCGCACAGTCGGTCAACGAAGCAGACAAATGTCTCAGTGCGCGTAAACAAGGTTCACAACAGCAGTAACCAGCATTCTCCTAAGAAGGACCCGTCATGGACATCGCCAGCATCGGCGGCATCATCGTCGCACTCCTCGGCATTCTCTCCGGCATGATGATGGAGGGCGGCAAGATCTCGCAGATCACCCAGCCCACCGCAGCCCTCATCGTTATCGGCGGAACGATGGGCGCCGTCATGCTTCAGTTCCCTCTCAACATCTTCCTCGCCGCGCTCAAACAGGTCGCACACGTCTTCATGCCCGGCAAGTCCAGCGGCGAAGAAGTCCTCAAACAGATCGTCACCTTCGCCAACAAAGCCCGCAAAAGCGGCATCGTCTCGCTCGACCAGGACCTCGCCACCGTCGAAGACCCATTCCTCAAGCAAGCCCTCATGCTCGCCATCGACGGCACCGAGCCCAACGAGGTCCGCAAAATCATGGAGATGGAGCTCGACAACAAATCCGATCTGGAAGAAAAAATTCCGCAGGTCTTCGAGGCTGCCGGAGGCTACTCGCCCACCGTCGGTATCATCGGCGCCGTACTCGGACTCATCCAGGTGATGCAGCACCTCGATAACATTACCGAAGTCGGCCGAGGCATCGCCGTCGCATTCGTCGCCACCATCTACGGCGTTGCATTCGCCAACCTCATCTTTCTTCCCGTCGCGGGCAAGCTCAAAATCCGCGCGCATCACGAGCACCTCATTAAAGAGATGATGCTCGAAGGCGTCATCTCCATCCTCGAAGGCATGAACCCGCGCATGATCGAGACCAAGCTGCGCACCTATCTCTCTGAAAGCACCAGCTCAGCTCACGAGGAAGTCCACGCATGAGCCGCAAAAAGAAGCAGCACGAGCACGTCAACCACGAGCGCTGGCTGGTCTCCTACGCCGACTTCATCACCCTGCTCTTCGCATTCTTCGTCGTACTCTTCGCCTCCAGCCAGTCCGACAAGCACAAGCAGCAACAGCTATCCTCAGCCATGCAATCCGCCTTCCAGCCGCTCGGCGTCTTCGAAGCGCACTCGAAGACGCCGCCGCTCATTCCCGGCGGAGCAGCAACCAACGCCGCGCCACTCGCGCTTCCCGTCCCCGTCGGACGAGGCAACCAGCACGAGACGCTGGAGGAGACACAAAGGCGTCTCAGCAAATTCCTCGCCCAGCAAATCTCCTCCGGAGGCATCCCGCCCGGTAGTGTCACCATGCAGATGACCGCCGAAGGCCTTGTCATCTCGCTGCACGAAGCAGGCTTCTTCGCCTCAGGTTCAGCCGAGGTCCGCACACAATCCATCCCCACGCTTCAGCGCCTCGCCGAACAACTACCCGCAGGCCCGCTCCGCATCGAAGGCCACACCGACAACATCCCCATCCACAACTCGCAGTACGCCACCAACTGGGAGCTCTCCACCGCACGCGCCACCTCCATCGCGCGCCTGCTGCTCTCCACCGGCCACATCGACCCAGCCAACGTTGCCGCCGCCGGCTACGCCGAATACCACCCCATCGCGTCGAACGCCACCGAAGCAGGCCGCGCACAAAACCGCCGCGTCGACATCATCCTTTTACGACACCCAGCATCTTCACCATAACGCGCTTCTTCAACTGCCCTACTAAATCCTTAGGATGTCATTCTGAGCGCAGCGAAGAACCCCCGCATTTTGCCTGCGGAGCCATGAGCCTTCGGGGAAGAATCCATGCTCCATTTATACTGACCGCATGGGCCGCAGCGACAACGCGAAGCACTTCAATCCTCTTCAAGCCCTCGGCCGAAGCATCGTCGCTGCCATCTGCCTGCTTGCGCTCTTTGCAACATCTGCCTCCTGCCTTCACACAGTCGCGCACGCACAAGCCACATGCAGCCATTGCACGCACAATAGTCCAGACGATCAGAGCACCCCGCCCTGCTGCAACGCGACACATCATCCTCCGGCAACCTTCGTCTGCGCCGATCTGCATCAGCCTGCGCAACTCGCAACGGCCATTGCAATCCCTTCTGCGGTTCTACTCAGGACCACGCCAGTTTCACCTCAGGCATCCGAAACCCCACCACGTCCTCCACTCATAGCTCTCCGCATCTGATACCACTCCTGACCGCAGCCCTGCGCGCCCGCGCACATCCTTCACTGCACCTCAGGAGAACCACCTCATGCTCCGCGCTGCCTCTGCGACCCTGCTCGCACTCGCACTCGTCTCGCCCACCTCTGCACAAGCGCAAACCCAATCATCCATGCAGATGAGCGGCATGGCCACACCCAAAACCCTCATCGAAGCAGAGCTCCAGCACACTACGTCCGGCACCAGCATCGAGCCTGCCTCAACACCAACGCCGATGCTCATGTCGCAGCACGGCGCCTGGACGCTCATGCTCCACGGCACGGCCTTCATCACCGACACGCAGCAACAAGCAAAATCCCCTCGCGGCGAAGACAAACTCTTCTCCACCAACTGGATCATGCCCATGGCCCAACGCCAGCTAGGGCCAAATGGAGAATATGGCCAACTCACCCTGCGCGCCATGTTCTCGCTCGAACCCGCCACCGTCACCAGCCGCCAATTCCCCGAGCTCTTCCAGCAGGGCGAGACCGCCTTCGGCAAGCCCATCATCGACGGCCAGCACCCGCACGACTTCTTCATGGAACTCGGCGCACTCTACGACATCAAGCCAACCGAGCACACACTCATCAGCTTCTACGCCGGACCCGTAGGAGACCCAGCCATCGGCCCCATCGCCTATCCACACCGCATCTCCGCATCAGAAGATCCACTTGCCGCACTCGGTCACCATCAGGAAGACTCCACCCACATCGCCTTCAACGTCCTCACCGCTGGCGTCACCTGGCGCTGGCTCCGCTTTGAAGAATCCGGCTTCCACGGCGGCGAACCCTCCGAGCAGCGCTGGGGCTTCCAGCCATCGTCCAACGGCCACGCCATCGACAGTTACTCCTCACGCATCACCTTTTCTCCCACGCAAAATCTCACCAGCCAATACTCCATCGCCCACATCACCAGTCCCGAAGCCCTCTACCCCGGCGAAGACCAGCAGCGCCAAACCGCATCCATCATGTACAACCGCCCCATCGGCGCGCACCACAACACCACCTCCATGCCCGGCATGAACATGAATATGGACATGACCACTCCAGCCACCGGCAACTGGTCCACCACGCTCCTCTGGGGCCGCACCAAATCGCTCACCGACGGCAGCAAAGAAAACAGCTACCTGCTCGAATCGCTCCTCCAGTTCCACACTCGCAACTACCTCTGGACGCGCATCGAAAACGCAGGCCGCTCCAACGAACTCCTGCTCACACCGGGCGAGCCACTGCCGCCCCACTTCGAAGAATCCCCCATCGGCCACGTAGCAGCCTACAGCTTCGGCTACGGCCGCGACTTCCGCATCGCCCCACACCTCGTCGCCGCTCCCGGAGGACAGTTCACGACCTACTCGACGCCCAGCGCGCTCGTCACAACCTACGGACGACATCCATACGGAGTCGCACTCTTCGTCCGCTTCCGCATCGCACAATAAGCTTTCGTACTGCTGTTGCCTTCTTTGCATTTCCATTCCGCAGCGCAGCGGAGGAATCTGCTGTTCCCTCTCCGAGCCGAAATGTCACAATGAAGCCAATACCAATGACTCTCTACGTCGCCACAACCAACCCAGGCAAACTGCGCGACTTCGCTGCCGCAGCAAACAGCAGCGTAACAATCGAGCCGCTCCCCGGTCTAAAAGAAATCCCCGCCCCACCCGAAGACGAACCAACCTTCGAAGGCAACGCCCGTGCGAAGGCCGTCTATTATTCCCAGCACGCTCCAGGCAAGATCATCCTCGCCGATGACTCCGGCCTCGAAGTCGACGCGCTCGCGGGAGCACCCGGAGTCCGCTCCGCCCGCTACGCCGAAGACCTCAACTTCCCCGTCCCGCCGGACACATCGACCGACGAGCGCAACAACCTCTGCCTCCTCGAAGCCCTCAGCCACATCCCCGACCCGCACCCTGCCCGATACCACTGCGTCCTCGCGGCAGCCCGCGACGGCGAAATCATCGCCACAGCCCACGGCACTGTCGAAGGCGAAATCCAAAATGCTCCACGTGGAACACTCGGCTTCGGCTACGACCCCCTCTTCTATCTCCCTGAACAAAACAAAACCATGGCAGAGCTCGACGCCCAAACCAAACTCGCTTTCAGCCATCGCGGACGCGCTCTCCTAGCATTGGAAACGAAATTATTTACAAGTTGATCAGCAACAACACGGCTGGTAGCGTTAGTGCGATGAGAGATGCTGTAATCATGCTCGCTCGGGTAGGCGCTCTTGTGCCGCTTGTTCTTTCAGAGTTTGGGGCTCTCGGTCTATTAATTGTTGTGGCATTTCCCAGCAGGACTGGCAAACGGCCTTACGGCCTCATCTGCGGTTTAGCAATCGTGGCCATCGTCCTAGGGTTTTCGCTTTTCAAAATATTTCGAAATCGTTGGGCGACATTGCTTGGCGCATGTGTGTCTATAGCGTGGCTAGTTCTGGGTCTTCAGACTCTCTATGATGTTCGGGTGCATCCTCAGTACAACTCTGGCGATGAAGGATACATTATTGTCTTCATGATTCCTTTTGGTGCCGTCGGAATAATTTGCTGGGTGGTACTGTTCTTAATTGAGCGCCACGCTGATCGCTCAATCAAGACATTAAATAGCGCTTGAAACTGAAGAAGGAAAATTGCCGCTTATAGAATTGGGGGTCTCCTGCTCGATGTCTGCGATCCTTAAAATCGCACAATCTTTACGATAACCGCACAAAACCAGTCCATTTTCTTGACGCTGACCAGACAGCGCGGAATAATCAGCCTGCTGCACTTTTTCCTCGACCACCCGAACCATACCGAACCAAGGAGTCCCTATGGCCACCGCTGCCTCGCCAGCCTCTCCCGCGACACCGCCTCCCCAAGGTATTAAGGGCGGCGTGCAACCGCTCCGCGCAGGCGAGGGAAACTCCTACTTCTGGCGCAAGTTGCACTCGCTCACCGGCATCGTGCCCATCGGCGCCTTCCTCATCGAGCACATCATCTCGAACTTCGAGACCGTCCACGGCCCGCTCGCCTATGCCAAGCAGGTGCTCTTCCTGAACTCGCTGCCGCTGGTCCGTGTGCTGGAGTGGACGCTCATCTTCATCCCGCTCGCCTACCACGCGCTCTACGGCGTCTACATCGCGGTGCGCGGACGCAACAACGTCAACGTCTACCCCTGGGCGGGCAACCGGATGTACCTCTCGCAGCGCGTCACCGGCATCATCGCGCTGCTCTATATCGTCTACCACGTCTGGACGCAGCGCTTCTCGGGCGTCAGCCTGCCGGAGCATCCCGGCGCGGCCTTCGCCAAGGTCCAGCACGAACTCGCCAATCCGTGGATTCTCGCCGTCTACGTCATCGCCATGATCGCCACCACGTGGCACTTCGCCTACGGCACATGGCTCTTCGCCGCGAAGTGGGGCATCACCCCCGGCGACAAGGCCCGCAAGAAGTTCGGCTACGTCTGCGCCCTCGGCGGCATCATCCTCTGCCTGATGGGACTGGCCAGCATCTATGCCGTCGTCACCGCGCCGCCTGCGCCCGATGATGTGATGCCCATGCAGACATCGAGCCTTACTAGGCCTGCGCCTACTACAGTCAAGCCCGGCGCAACGAATCCAATTGAGCCGGAGCAAACTTGATGAATTTCAAATATGGGCCAGTTATGTCGTGGTTCACGATAGGTTTTTTGAGTTGCTTTCTCTTCCTTGGAAGGCTACGTCATGATGTGCGAGTTGCAGGAAACGGAACAGATGCTGTCGACCATATGAATTTTCTTCCGTTTAGCTCGAACAGCGTTTATGCAGCACATCGCCGACTACTTCCAACAAGTCGGCTAAGGAAGCTCTTCGGTTTTGCTATTTGCGCTTTTGTCGTCACAACACTGTTCTTTGGATTATGCCTCGCGGCTGGGGTTTAAGTCGTGACGATTGTCACTACATCAAGTTTGGCTAGGTAAAAAATATGGCAGCAGCAACTCCCAGAATCATCGTCGTAGGCGGCGGACTCGCCGGACTCTCCGCCGTCATCAAGATCGCCGAAGCCGGCGGCAAGGTCGATCTCTTCTCCATCGTCCCGGTCAAGCGTTCGCACTCCGTCTGCGCGCAGGGCGGCATCAACTCCGCCAAGAACCTGAAGGGCGAAGGCGACACCCCCTGGGCGCACTTCGACGACACCATCTACGGCGGCGACTTCCTCGCCAACCAGACCCCCGTCAAGCAGATGTGCGAGCAGGGCCCGGCCATCATCGACCTGCTCGACCGCATGGGCGTCCCCTTCAACCGCACCCCCGAGGGCCTGCTCGACTTCCGGCGCTTCGGCGGCACACTCTTCCACCGCACCGCCTTCGCGGGAGCCACCACAGGCCAGCAGCTTCTCTACGCGCTCGACGAGCAGGTGCGCCGCTTCGAGTCCGAGGGCAAGGTGCAGAAGTACGAAGGCTGGGAGTTCCTCTCCGCCGTGCTCGACAACCACGGCGTAGCCCGCGGCATCTGCGCGATGGACCTGCGCACGATGGAGGTCCGCACCTTCCCCGCCGACGCCATCATCGTCTGCACCGGCGGCAACGGAGCCATCTTCGGCAAATCCACCAACTCGGTCGTCTGCACCGGCAGCGCGCAGTCCGCGCTCTACCAGCAGGGCGCGTACTACGCCAACGGCGAGTTCATCCAGGTCCACCCCACCGCCATCCCCGGCGAAGACAAGCTGCGCCTCATGTCCGAGTCAGCTCGCGGCGAAGGCGGGCGCGTCTGGGTGCCAAAGGACAAACTCGACAAGCGCGCCCCGCAGTCCATCCCCGAATCCGACCGCTGGTACTTCCTAGAAGAGTGGTATCCGAAGTACGGCAACCTCGTCCCGCGCGACGTGGCCACCCGCGCCATCTTCAAGGTCGTCTACGAACACGGCATGGGCATCGACGGCCAGCCGATGGTCTACCTCGACGTCTCGCACCTGCCCCCGGCTAGCCAGCACAAGCTCGAAGGCATCCTCGAAATCTACGAGAAGTTCGTCGGCGACGACCCGCGCAAGGTGCCGATGAAGATCTTCCCCGGCATGCACTACACCATGGGCGGCCTCTGGGTGGACAACCAGCAGCAGACCAACATCCCCGGCGTCTTCGCTGCGGGCGAGGCCGACTGCTCCATCCACGGCGCGAACCGCCTCGGCGCAAACTCGCTACTCTCCTGCATCTATGGAGGCTTCGTCGCCGGCCCCGCCGCGATGCAATATGCGAAGTCGCTCCCCGCGCAGGAAGGCGACGGAGGCGCGGCAGCCGAGCTTGCCCGCCAGAACGAATTCAATCAGCTCCTCCTCAACAACCCCGGCACCGAGAACCCCTTCAGGATCTGGCGCGAGCTGGGCGAGACCATGACCAAGCACGCGACCATCATCCGCTACAACAAGGGCCTCGAAGAGGCGGACGCGAAGATCGTCGAACTGCTCGGTCGCTACCGCAACGTCAACCTCTCAGACAAGAGCCAGTGGGCCAACACCAGCTTCGCCTTCACGCGCCAGCTCTGGAACATGCTCCAGCTCGCCCGAGTCATCGTGCAGGGCGCGCGCCTCCGCGACGAGAGCCGCGGCGCACACTACAAGCCGGACTTCCCCGAGCGCAACGACGAGAAGTTCCTCAAGACCACCAAAGCAGCATTCAAAAATGACGCCCCCGCCTTCGAGTACGAAGCCGTGGACATCAGCCACATCAACCCACGCCCGCGCCGCTACGACGCCGCGACCTAACCTTGTAGCCGTCATTCTGACCTTGAGCAAAGTGAAGCGAAAACCCCGCAGTTTGCTTCGGTCGCCACGAACGTAAAGGAAAGGAGGCAAAAATTGATCAGTCCAGACCGCCTAAGCAACGGTTTCCGCCGTCTAACCGGACATGTCAGGTATACACGTCTTCTATCTGATACTTGCGCTGATATACGCCTCAGTCCTCAGCTACATGTTCGTCTACTGCTCGCGCCACTGAACCGCGCAGCGAACATGCAAGGCGATGGCGCGACACTCCGCCGGGGTGGAGCGGAGTCGATCTCCGCGTGTATAACCACCACAGATTCAATTCGCAAAAAGAGCAAATTAAAGTACAACCTCAGATATTGCACTGACTGGAAGACTCAGCCCTGTTGAGTTTCGTTAAGGGCGTGGCTTAAGCCGCGCCGCAAAAGAGTAGATGAAAGACCGGGGCCGTAGCCCCTGAGGGCAATGCAGATGCCAAGCACCATCAAAGTCGAGATCAAGCGCCAGGCCAACCCGAACGCACCCGCCACCACCGAGAAGTTCGAGGTCCCCTACCGCCCGGGCATGAACATCACCTCGCTGCTCGGCGAGATCGCGCTCAACCCCGTTGATGTCACCGGCAAGCCCACCACGCCCGTCACCTACGACTCGAACTGCCTCGAAGAGATCTGCGGTAGCTGCGCCATGCTCATCAACGGCAAAGCGATGATGGCCTGCTCAGCGCTGGTCGACAAGCTCACCGGCCCGAACAAGGACCAGACCATCACGCTGGCCCCGCTCTCGAAGTTCCCTATCGTGCGCGACCTCTCGGTCGACCGCAGCGTGCTGTTTGAAAACCTCAAGACGGTCAAGGCGTGGGTCCCCATCGACGGCACCTACGACCTCGGCTCCGGCCCGCGCCAATTTCCTCAAGTTCAGGAGCAGCGCTACCCGCTCTCGAACTGCATCAGCTGCTGCTGCTGCATGGAGGTCTGCCCGCAGTTCAACGACGTGACCAATTTCGTCGGCGCAGCCACCATCGCCCAGACCAAGCTCTTCAACCTCGACCCCGCAGGCGCGGTCCTCAAAGAAGACCGCCTCCGCGCACTCGCCGGCGACGGCGGCATCGGCGAATGCAGCTTCGCACAGAACTGCGTCATGACCTGCCCCAAGGGCCTCCCGCTCACCGAAGCCATTAGCGACATGGGCCGCGACGTCTTCGTCCAAAAAGTCAAAGACCTCTTCGCCCGCTAAGAAACAAAGCCCGGTTCAACAGAAAAGCCCCGATGCACCGGGGCTTTTCCCTTGGAAACCTCCAGGCCTTCTCAGCCCGAAAATTTCCTAACCTTGAACCTTGTTTATCTTCCACGCTACTTCGTGAACATCGTATCGTTCGGATTCGTCTCCTCGTTCGCGTGGATACGATTCTGCGCCCGCTTTGCGGACTGCATCGCAACGTGATCCAGCTTCTCCTGAGCGCTCTTGCCTGCCTCAGTAGCTGTAGTCTCGTCTTCAACCGCCTCATGTGAGGGTCGTGCCGCGGATTTTGTCGAATTCAGGCCCTGTGCCATATTCCACCTCTCTTAAAGGGATGGAATGCCAGCAACTGAGGTTGCCCCTGCGCGCTTGCTACAATTTTCCGTCAGACAAAAGCGAAATTCAGAGTAATCAGAAATTTCCCGCAGATTATGCCGTCAAGCTACAGATATTTGGCCGAAATACTTCATCTGGATATCGCCCAACAGCTTGGTACAATTCTTCCTGCTGAAACATTTGTTCCAAAGTAGGTGCCATGAACCGTTCCCGCGTCTTCAGCCACTCGCTCGCCCTGCTCGCACTCACCGGAACCCTCGCCGCCCAAAGCGCTCAATCAGGAAAGAAGATGACCCCAGAAGAAGTCCACCAGTCCGCCATTGTCGTCGACACCCACGCCGACACACCCCAGCGCTTCGTCGACCAGCACTGGGACTTCACCTCCCCGCTCGAAGGCGGCATGTTGAACTACGACTCCGCCAAAAAGGGCAATCTCGACGCGCAGTTCTTCTCCATCTGGGTCGATCCCGAACAGTACCCCGGCGACCGCGCCGCCTTCCGCACGCTCGAACTCATCGATGGCACGCTCGAACAGGTCCGCAAGCACCCCGACAAGCTCCGCCTCTGCGTCTCCGCCGACGACATCCTCCAGGCCCACAAAGACGGCAAGTTCGCCGTCCTCATGGGCATCGAAGGCGGCCACTCCATCGAAGACTCGCTCGGCCTCCTGCGCGACTACTACCGCCTCGGCGTCCGCTACATGACCCTCACCTGGTCCAACACCAACGACTGGGCCGACTCCTCCGGCGACATCGACGACCCCAAGGTCCACCACCACGACGGCCTCACCCCATTCGGCAAACAGGTCGTGCTCGAGATGAACCGCCTCGGCATGATGGTCGACATCTCCCACGTCTCCGACAAGACCTTCTGGGACACGATCGCCACCACGAAGGCCCCCGTCATCGCCTCGCACTCCTCCTCGCGCGCCCTCACCCACGCTGGCCGCAATATGACCGACGACATGATCCGCGCCGTAGCCAAAAACGGCGGCGTCGTCATGGTCAACTTCTACCCCGCCTTCATCGACGAGCACTGGCGCGAAGCCTGGAACGCCTCCCGCGCCGAGCGCCAAAAAGACTACGAAGTGGCTGAAGCGCCCTACAAGGCCAAGGGACTGCCAATTCCCTTCTTCGTCGATGACCAGGTCGACCGCAAGTACGCCGCCATGATCGGCCGCGCGCCATTCGACTCGCT
The DNA here is from genome assembly GCF_014642855.1 of Edaphobacter acidisoli. NCBI lineage: Bacteria > Pseudomonadati > Acidobacteriota > Terriglobia > Terriglobales > Acidobacteriaceae > Edaphobacter > Edaphobacter acidisoli. Next base: position 1,061,996 of record NZ_BMJB01000001.1, read on the forward strand.
CATCGACCACTTCGACCACATCATCAAGGTCGCGGGCATCGACCACGTCGGCATCGGCACCGACTTCGACGGCATCCCCGTCCCACCCGCAGGCATCGACTCCGCCGCCGACTTCCCCAAGATCACCGCAGCCCTGATGGCGCGCGGCTACAGCGCCGAAGACGTCCGCAAAGTCCTCGGCGGCAACATCCTGCGCGTCTTCCGCGAAGTCCAGGCCGACGCCGACCACACCGAAGACGTCACCATCCGCGCAAAATAACCAGCCGCAGAATCTGTTTTTAGATTGGCTGCCTGATAAGATCTACGATCTTACTGGGCACTATCCGATTCCTGCTGGAAGGACTTTCTGCCCATGATTTCTACATTCGCACCAATATGGAAAGCAAGAAAGTTAGCCTTCGTATCTTTAGCGATGAGCATATTAGAGGTTGCAATCCTTGTATGTATTCGGATGTTCGCAACCCACCCTATGTCTCATTCGGCTCATTCATTCGCTTTAAAAAAGCTAATCGCAGCGACGGTGCTATTGCTTGGTCCAATGGCCATCATGATAGCCCTTGTAGGAGTGTTTGTTGATTCTCGTCGAATGACCGCATTCTTTGTTGTATTCATAGCCGTTGGCTGTTGGTTCTTATCCTTTCTGCAAACGCTGGTATGAACGGCTGCGATGTATTAACACCGCTTGGGAGGTTCACGCTCACTCTTGTTGCCCCAAATAAACATTGCGAGCCGAGATACATTCGCGCCGAATCACCGTGTCATCCTGAGCGGAGTTTGGCGCGCTTTTGCGTCAAACGAAGTCGAAGGACCTGCGGTTTGATTGCACCGCAGTTGCGCCTGCGATAGCCTGTTCTATGGAGTCCAACACCGCATGAAGCTTCACCATCTCGCCCTTGCCCTGGCCATCTGCGCCTACGTGCCAGCGCAAACCGCGCAGTCTTCGCAAAGCACCGACGCACTCCCCGACGCACCCAGCGCCACCCCGCAGGCGCAGCCGCCCGTCGTCCCCACCGGCCCCACCGCCATCATCGACACCACCATGGGCCGCCTCACCTGCAAGCTCTACGACAAGCAGGCGCCCATCACCGTCGCCAACTTCATCGGCCTCGCCGAAGGCACCAAGGACTGGACCGACCCGCGCACCTCGAAGAAGATGCACGGCGTGCCGCTCTACAACGGCACCACCTTCCACCGCGTCATCCCCAACTTCATGATCCAGGGCGGCGACCCGGCCGGCGACGGCTCAGGCGACCCCGGCTACTTCTTCCAGGACGAGATCGACCCCTCGCTCACCTTCGACGTCCCCGGCCGCCTTGCCATGGCAAACGCCGGTCCCGGCCCGACAGGCGGCGGCACCAACGGCTCGCAGTTCTTCATCACCGAAGTCCCCGTGCCTGAGCTGAACGGCAAGCACACCATCTTCGGCCAGTGCGACGCCCACTCCGTGATCCTCGTCTCCTCCATCGCACGCGTCGAGCGCGACGCCAACGACAAGCCCATCACCCCAGTCGTCATCAATCGCATCACCATCGTGCGCGACGGCCAGCCCATCCCGCCCGACCCCATGCAGCCCAAGCCTGTGGCAAACACACCAGCCGAACCTACACTGCACCGGCACACGGCAGCAGACACGCAACAGTAAAGCCGCCGCTCGACCTCAATCCACATCTAACCCCGTAAGGAGAACACCGAAATGCCAACCAAGCCCGGCACCTACGCCACCTTCAAGACCTCGCAAGGCACCATCGTCTGCGAGCTCTTCGAGAAGGACGCCCCCCAGACCGTCGCCAACTTCATCGGCCTCGCCGAGGGCACAAAAGATTGGAACAGCCCGAGCAAGAAGGGCGCGAAGCTCTACGACGGCACCGTCTTCCACCGCGTCATTCCGCAGTTCATGATCCAGGGCGGCGACCCCGAAGGCAGCGGCATGGGCGGCCCCGGCTACCGCTTCGCCGACGAGACCCGCGGCTCCAAACACGGCTTCCAGCAGCCCGGCAAGCTCGCCATGGCCAACGCCGGCCCCAACACCAACGGCAGCCAGTTCTTCATCACGGTGGCCGACACAAGCTGGCTCACCGGCAAGCACACCATCTTCGGCGAAGTCGTCGAAGGCTACGACGTCGTCGAGAAGATCAGCAAGGTCAACCGCGACGGCATGGACCGCCCCAAAACCCCAGTCGTCCTTGAATCCGTCACCATCGACCGTGTTGCGTAATTCATATTGTCCATGCTGAGAAATGGCCCCAACTGGGGCCATTTCTTTTTCTGGAAAATTATGTCACCATATAAATGGGCTTTGTATATGGGATCACAGAGAGCACATATCGTCCTCCCCGACGAACTCGTTCATGAGATCGACGCTATGGTCGGCCCTCGTGGCCGCAGTGCATTTCTAGTCGAAACTGCCCGGGCAGAGTTGCGCCGCCGCCGCCTGTTGTCTTTCCTGCATAATGACCAGCCCGCGTGGCATGAAAAAAACCATCCTGAACTCTCCGGAGGCGCAGGGCCCTGGGTGCGGGAACTCCGGCAGCAGAGCGACACACGCACTAAAGCCGCAAAACCCAAACAGAAGAGAGCCAGTTGATCGTTCTGCTCGCTTCCACGGTGCTGATCGATGTCCTCCGCGCTCGCGCAAACCGCCGTGCGCAGTTGGCCGAACTTGTCGAGGGCGGCCACACCCTCGCCACAACCGCGCTCAACATCGGCGAAGTCTATGCTGGAATGCGTCCAGGCGAAGAGGCCAAAACAGAGGCATTCTTATCAGGATTGGAATGCTATCCCATCACAGCCGCAATCGCCCGTAGAGCAGGCTCGCTTAAAGGCAAGTGGGCTCAGAAAGGCCGAACGCTGACCCTGGCCGACATGCTCGTCGCCGCCACTGCACTGGAGCACGACCTCACTCTGATGACCGACAACCGCAAAGACTTCCCTGTCGCCGGTCTGCATCTTCTGCCATAGCCAATCTGAAAGCAAAGGCCCGCTCATTGAGCAGGCCTTCGTCTTATCAGTTCGATCGGTGCAGATCGGTGTTAATCCTTCCACTACGCCATCCCAATCACAGAGCAAAGCTCCTTCACCGCATCGGCGCTCCGGTTCAGCGCAGCCTGCTCATCAGCAGTCAGCTTGATCTCGATGATCTGCTCCAGGCCCTTCGCGCCAAGCTTGCACGGCACTCCAACATACAGTCCGGATATCCCATACTCACCCTGCAGATAAGCCGCGCAAGGCAGAATCTTCTTCTTGTCCTTCAGGATCGCCTCGACCATCTCGGTCGCCGCAGCCGAAGGAGCATAGTAAGCCGAGCCAGTCTTCAGGTGCTTCACAATCTCCGCGCCGCCATTGGCCGTGCGCGTCTCCAGTTCCTTCAGCCGGTCCGCCGGAATCAGCTCCGTAATCGGAATGCCCGCAACCGTCGAGTAGCGCGACAGCGGAACCATCGTGTCACCATGCCCGCCCAGCACAAACGCCGTCACGTTCTCGACCGACACCTTCAGCTCATCGGCAATAAACGTCCGGAAGCGCGCCGAATCCAGCACACCAGCCATCCCAATCACGCGCTCGCGCGGCAGCCCTGCCTGCTTGAACGCCGTCTGCGCCATCGCGTCCAGCGGATTCGAGACGATCACCAGAATTGTATTCGGCGACTGCGCCACCACCTTCGAGACCACATCGCTCATGATCTTGAAGTTCGTATTCAGCAGATCGTCGCGGCTCATCCCGGGCTTGCGCGCAATGCCGGCCGTAATCACGACCACATCCGAATCCTTCGTGTCGGCGTACTCATTCGTGCCGATGATGCTGCAATCGCGCTTCTCAATCGGCATCGCCTCCAGCAGGTCCAGCCCCTTGCCCTGCGGCACACCTTCAATCACATCGAGCAGCACCACATCGGCAAGCTCCTTGGCCGCAATCCAATGCGCCGTCGTCGCGCCAACATTTCCCGAACCAACAATCGTTACCTTCTTCCTGCCCATCTCATCTCCTCATCTACACAAAATTGTCATCCTTCCGCGTAGCGGGAGGACCTGCTTGCTTGCCCTACCCCATGTTCTCAATCATGCGTGTAGCAAACTCACTCGTCTTCACCTTCGTCGCGCCCTGCATTCCACGCTCGAAGTCATACGTCACATACTTCTGCGCAATCGTCTTCTCCATCGACGACTCAATCAGCCGCGCCGCCTCAGTCCAGCCGAGGAAGTCGAACAGCATCACGCCCGACAGCATCACCGAACCCGGATTGATCACATCTTTATCCGCATACTTCGGGGCCGTGCCGTGCGTCGCCTCGAACACCGCATAGCCATCGCCAATGTTCGCGCCCGGAGCAATCCCCAGCCCGCCCACCTGCGCCGCCGCAGCGTCCGAAATATAGTCGCCATTCAAATTCGTCGTCGCCAGCACGCTGTAGTCATCGGGCCGCAGAATAATCTGCTGGAAGATCGAGTCAGCAATCCGGTCATTCACCAGAATCTTCTGCTTCCACTTGCCGCCACCGTGCGAAGCGCCAATCGCGGCGATCACGCTCTTCACCTCGGCAACAATGCCGTCCCCAAACTCCTTCGGCGCAAACTCAATCCCCGGCTCAATCAGCGCAGCATTCTCCTCCGCGGTCAGCTTCGGGTTCGCCTCCAGATTCCCCAGAATCCAGCTCTCGCGCTCCGTCACCGTCTGGTCGCGAAACTCCTGCGTAGCAACCTCATATCCCCACTCGCGGAACGCGCCCTCGGTGAACTTCTGAATGTTGCCCTTGTGGACCAGCGTCACCGTCTTGCGGCCATTGTCCAGCGCATACTTGATCGCAGCCCGCACCAGCCGCTTCGACCCGGTAATCGAGATCGGCTTCACGCCCACACCCGAATCCAGACGCACCTTCTTCTTGCCGCCCTTCAGCATCTCGTCATTCACAAACGAGATGAACTTCGCTGCCTCAGGCGTCCCCTCACGAAACTCGATACCGGCATAAATGTCCTCCGTGTTCTCGCGGAAGATCACCACATCCAGCTTCTCCGGATGCTTCACCGGGCTGGGCACACCCTGGTAGTACTTCACCGGACGCACACACTGATACAGATCCATCAACTGCCGCAGCGCCACATTCAGCGAACGAATCCCGCCACCCACCGGCGTCGTCAGCGGTCCCTTAATCGACACGCGAAAATCCACAGTAGCCTTCACCGTGTCATCCGGCAGCCAGTTCTGCGTCTGCCTGTAAGCCTTCTCGCCCGCGAGCACCTCGAACCACTTCACCTTGCGCTTGCCGCCGTAAGCCTTCTCGACCGCTGCGTCGAACACACGCTGTGAAGCCTTCCAGATATCGCGCCCGGTACCATCGCCTTCGATGAAAGGAATAATCGGGTTATCCGGCACCGTATATTTGCCGTTGACATACTGAATTGCCGCGCCGTCCGCCGGGACGGCGATACCGTTGTAGCTGGTCTGCATGAGGTTTTGGCTCCGCTAGAGATGTACCCGAAGGCTATCATCCGCCGAACGCCAGTTGCAACGCGGGTTCGCTTATCGAACGCACCGGCGCAGCTTACCGAACGAGGTAGTAATCCACCGTCGAAACCACGCGCACCTTCTTCATGATGCTCGAATCCGGCGAAATATTACTCGTGTCGCCACCATCTCCACCCGTCGCGCTGCCCGCATCCGCCGACGAGATCGAAAACACGCCCTGGTTCGCCGATCGAATCTCTCCCACCTGACTCCCCGAGTCCGCCGCGAACCTGTCCGCAGCCGCGCGAGCATTCCGCGTCGCCTCCGTAATCATGTCCGGCTTCAGCGCATTCAGTCCATTGAACACATACCGAATCCCCTGCCCATAGCCGCCGCCGACCACAATCCCCGCCTGCACCAGCTCTGCCGTCTTCTGCCCGGCCCTGGCAATCTTGTCCACATCCTTCGAGCTCACCGTCACCGTCTGCTGCACGATATACCGCGGCCCGGCATTGCTGCTTCCACCAAACTCATTCGCCTGTTTGTCCGTCACCTGAATCTGCCCAATCGTAATCTCGTTCGAAGCAATTCCCTGCTCCGCAAAAAACTTCAGCACCGCATTCTTGTCCGCCTCGCTCTTCGCAAACACCGAAGGCAGATCATTGCCTGCCTCCTTAAACGTCACAGGCCAAATAGCCGCATCGGACTTCACCGTCCGCTCCACCAATCCCTTCACCGCCACATACCGATCAGCCAGCCGCGTCGCCTTAATCTGCGACCCCAGCAGCCACCCGCCAAGAATCAAACCAAGCATCAGGCAAACGCCCAGCACAGCGGCAGGCACCAGCCGATTCCGAACCTGTTCGTCTATGGGCACAGCAAAACCTCCATCCACCAGCACGAAGCAGCATACCGCACCCCTAATTCAGAGGAAACTTTCCAATCAGGCGCTGAAGTCCTTCCTCTGCCGATCCATCATTAGGCAACATCCAGCCTTCTTTGGGGAAGTAGACTGCACAGCAATTCGCATCTCCAAGCGTTCGTGCGAACCTCGCCAACACTGCATAGGCCTCTTTCCTGGAGATATTGTCCCTCTCCGCAACTGCACTGTTCCAAATATCCAGCGAAAACCAGGCCTGGTGCGCAAACCACGCCTTCTTCTGTTCAGCACGAGGCAAACTTTTCGCACCAGCCTCCAGATCATCTGAATAGGGCTGTTCCGAGTGAATGAGCTGCACCACGTACTTCCCTGCTTTCAAAAAAGTAACCCCATGCGAGCAAGACACGAAGTACATGGGGTCCTCTTTCCCATCAAACTGCTTTCCCCAAGCTCTTTCGCTCGCCATCTCAAGGTCTGCCTTCGAAAACATCTGGGGAACTCTGGTCAGAAGAACAATCGAATAGGGCATATCCTTGGCGTCCCGCTCGCCCCTGCGCCAGAACATGAGCCAAGCCAACACCTGTCGAAAATTCATCCGCCCATCGTAACTGAACCCACATCAGTGTGGTATCAATCACCCACTCGTGCAGGCCCGCCTCAAGCCCCCGCCACACGCAGCGCATCCTCCACCACCTTATCTACCCGCCGCTGTCGAGCCTCGGGGCTCTTGTAATAAAACACGCCCAGCAGATGCCCCCGCCGCTGCGTCAGGGTCATCTTCTCCCACCCCTTCCGCGCGGCAGGCACGCGAAGAAACGCCGCCTCCAACACCGGCGGCAACTCCTTCTCGCCTTCCATTGTCAACAGCAACCGCTCCACCGTCTCTTCAGCCCGCTTCACTCTCCCCGCACTACCAGCAGCGCCCTCAATATACTTCGCAAGCTCCCGCCGCCTCGACTCGCTCAGCTTCGCGTACCACTTCGCCAGCGCCTTCTCCGGCTTCAGCAGTTTTTCAAGCTCCGCCGGAACCCAAGCCTCGCGCTCCTCCATATCCGGCTCGACAGCCAGGTCGATCATCCCGCCCAGCTTCACACCCGCAGCCTTCTGCATCTGCTTGTTCACCAGAACGAAGTGCCCACCATGAGCAGCATCCGGAAACAAAGAAGTCCTGAAGACCTCGCCCGCAACCTCAACCTTCACCCTCAGCCGCGTCATCGTCTTCCACGTCGTCTTCACGTCGAACGGAACGCGCGCCACCACCCAGCCCAGCCCGCCGCTCAGCGGCTCCAGCGCCGCGCGAAACCGCTTCACTCTCGAAGCCATGCAATCCCCTCCAGAAAAATCTACACTGGTTCCTATCGCAGCCACATCCAACCCGAGCATCTTTCTCTCTGCCGGAGAAGCCAGCGGCGACCACTACGGCGCGCAGCTCATCGACGAACTCTGCACCCGCCTACCGGGCCTGACCACCTTCGGCCTCGGCGGCAAAGAGATGGAAGCCGCCGGCCAGCACCGCATCGTCCACGCCGAAGACGTCGCCCACATGGGCATCACCGAAGTCCTCCGCCACGCACCGCGCGTCTACGCCTCCTACCGGCGCCTCGTCGCCAGCATCAAAGAGCGCCGCCCCGACGCCGCCATCCTCATCGACTTCCCCGACGTCAACCTCCGCCTCGCCCGCGAACTCCGCAAGCTCAACATCCCAGTCGTCTACTTCGTCAGCCCGCAGCTCTGGGCGTGGAAGCGCAAGCGCCTCCGCTGGGTGCAGCAACGCGTCACCCGCATGATGGTCATCTTCCCATTCGAGGCCCCGTTCTACCAACACCGCAACGTCGCGGCAGAATTCGTAGGCCACCCGCTCGCGTACCTGCCGATGCCGACCATCTCGCTTGAAAATTACACACTGCAACACAACCTCGACCCCGGCAAACACTGGATCGCCCTGCTCCCCGGCAGCCGCCGCAAAGAGGTCGAAGCCAATCTGCCCGAGATGCTCGAAGCCGCAGCGAAGCTCGGCGACAACTACGAATTCCTCATTCCCGTAGCCTCCACGCTCAACCAATCCATCTTCACAAGCCTCATCACGCAGCGAACCCCAAACATCCACCTCGTCCCCGACGCTCGCGAAGCCCTCCACCACGCACGAGCCAGCATCGTCGCCAGCGGAACCGCGACCGTGCAGGCCGCGGTCATCGGCAACCCATTCGTCGTCGTCTACAAAGTCTCCCCACTCACCTTCGCAGCCGCAAAACGCCTCGTCCACTACCCACCCGAGATCTGGTCCGGCCAGCCCGACGCCCACGGCAACCTTCCCATCGGCATGGTCAACCTCATCGCCGGACGCCCCATCATCCCCGAGTTCCTCCAGCACCAATTCACCGCCGCCAACCTAGCCGCTTCTCTCAAGCCACTGCTCGAAGACACCCCCGAACGCGCCCGCATGATCGCCGACCTCACCGAAGTCCGCACCCGCCTCATCCCCGACACCACCCACACACCCATCCAGCGCGTAGCCGACGCCATCGAATCGCTTCTCGGCCATCCTGCAACCTCAAGTGGCCAAATCCACACTTCGCGCGTCTAATACAGCGGTTACACTAGGGTCGCACCTGCGGCTGTACCATCACTTTTGAGGACCTTAGCCTGCATGGACTCTCTCGTTCGACGTCTTCGCACTTCAGCAGCGATCCTTTTCTCCGTCTGCTTCCTCGCCGCCGCTGCCGTGGCCGCACCGCTTCGTCCGCAGATCAACATCACCGGCTACGTCATCCACGCCGACCTTGACCCCGCGACACACCACCTCACCGCAACCGCCGCCGTCACCTTCACCGCACTTGAAGACGTCACCAGCCCCACCTTCGAGCTGAACAACGGCCTCAAGATCACCAAACTCACCGACGCGTCCAACACCGCGCTCGACTCCGACCGTCTCGCCGCCACCAGTACCGTCCGCATCAACCTCGCGTCGCCCATGGCGAAGGGCGCAACCAACACCTACACCTTTCAGTACGAAGGCACGCTCGAAGGCTCCGACACCAGCCCCGTCTCCGGCATCAAGTTCGCCTCCATCGACGACCCCATCACCATCCTCCTCTACCCCGGAGCATGGTTCCCCATGACCGGCCTCTACACCGACCGCTTCACCGCCGAGATGCACATCACCGTGCCCAGCGACATGCGCGTTGTCGGCTCCGGCGGAGGCATCGCCGCGCCCCACAGCCTGCCCGGAAACCGCACCGAGTACGCCTACAACTGGACCAAGCCCGGCTTCCCCGGCACCATCATCGCCGGTCAGTTCCTCGACCCCGCCACGCTCTCCACCGGCAACATCCGCGTCTTCGTCACCTCCAAGCGCAAAGACGCAGCCATTGACTTCGCCCGCACCGCCCAGCGCGAGCTCCTCTACATGTCCGGCACCTTCGGCCAGCCTGAATCCTCCGCACTCAACCTCGTCGAGCTGCCCGACGACGCCGTCTCCGCCGCCTGGGCCCCCGAGATCGTCGCCATCGGCGGCAGCCGCATCTCCGCCCGCAACGCCCAGCGCCTCATCTCCAACACCATCGCGCACCTCTGGTGGGGAGAGATGGTCTCGCCTCAAACCATGAACGACGCCTGGATCACCAACGGCATGTCCCGCTACGCCGAGCTCATGTACCTCGAAGACTCCGCCGGCAAAAATGCCTTCCAATCCGCCATACAGGACAGCTCCGCCGGCGCGCTCGCCTACGACACCCAGCCCCTCACCACGCTCGCGCAGGTCGATCCCTTCTCACCTCAGTTCCAGTCCATGACGCTCGAAAAAGGCGCCATGGTCTTCCACATGCTCCGTTGGGAGATGGGTGACGACGTCTTCAACAAATTTCTTCGCGACACCCTCAGCCAGTACTCCGGAAAATCCATCCGCTCCTCGCAGCTTGAAGACCTCGCCGCCAAGGACTCCAACCTCAACCTCGTGCCCTTCTTTTCCCAGTGGTGCGACGGCACCGGCGCGCCCAGCTTCAACAACAACTACACCGTCTTCCGCCTCAGCAATAACAAGGGCTTCCGCACCACCGGTTCCATCTCGCAGGACCTCGACCTCTTCAACATGCCCGTCGAGCTGCGCATCGACACCGACGGCAAGACCGAGATCCGCCGCGTCGACGTACAAGGCACCAACTCGCCCTTCTCCGTCGAAACCTTCGGCCGTCCGCGCAAGATCAGCATCGACCCCGAAGACTGGGTCCTCAAGAGCACGCCCGACCTCGCCGTCCGCGTAGCCGTGCTGCGCGGGCAGGAGCAGATCGCACAAGGCGACCTCACCCAGGCGCTCATCGAGTACCAGAAGGCCCTCGACGCCAACAAGAACAGCTCGCTGGCCAACTACCGCATCGGCGAAGTCTTCTTCATGCAGCGCAACTACCAGTCCGCCGCCAACAGCTTCCGCGACGCCCTCCGTGGCGACCTCGACCCGCGCTGGGTCGAAGTCTGGAGCCACATCGAGCTGGGCCGCATCTTCGATGTGACCGGCCAGCGCGAGCGCGCCGTCAACGAGTACCGCCTCGCCATCCAGACCAACGACAACACGCAAGGCGCCATCAACGAAGCCCGCGCCCTCATGCAAAAACCCTACAAACGCGAGAACGGCGACAACTAAATTCACGACAGATGCCGGGTGCCCATCTTCGGCGCGAAGCGCCTAAGGTGGGCATCGCGCGCAGCGCGATCCATACACCTCGACCCGCATAAAGACTTCCCTCCACCAGCCGATACATCCTGCATACCGCCGCAGTTGTACCGAACGGGCGACGGCGTCCCCAACAGGAGCGCTCATCCCATGCCGCAGGAACGCATCCTCGTCGTCGACGACGAGCCGTCAGTGTGCGAGCTCATCGCCGCCATGCTCACCCACAGCGGCTACGACACCACGGTCGCGTCCGACGCCGACACAGCCATCGCCCGCCTCCAGCAAGACCCCGACTACAACCTCATCGTCTCCGACATCATGATGCCTGGCCCCGACGGCCTCACCCTGCTCGACCGCATCGGCTCCGACCACCCCTCCATCCCCGTCGTCATCTGCTCAGCCATCAACGATGTCCATATCGCCACCATGGCCTTTCGCCGCGGCGCCTTCGACTACCTCCTCAAGCCCTTCGACCGCGCACAGCTTGAAGACGTCGTCTCCCGCGGCGTCGAGCACCATCGCCTCCGCCGCCAGAACACCACCTACCGCCAGAACCTCGAAGCCATCGTGCAGGCCCGCACCGGTCGTCTCCGCTCCACCATGCAGGACCTCGAGCGCAGCTACGACATCACCCTCGAAGCCATGGGCGACGCACTCGACCTCCGCGACCAGGAGACCGAAGGCCACTCCCGCCGCGTCACCGCCTACACCGTCACCATCGCCCGCGCCATGGGCATCGACCCCGACGAGGTTCGCACCATCGCCCGCGGAGCCTTCCTCCACGACATCGGCAAGATTGCCACCCCCGACGCCATCCTCCTCAAACCCGGCCGCCTCACCCCCGAAGAGACCGCCATCATGCGCCAGCACTGCCAGGTCGGCTACGAGATGGTCCGCAAAATCCCCTTCCTCCGCGAGGCCGCCGAGATCGTCTACGCCCACCAGGAACAATTCGACGGCAAAGGCTACCCACGCGGCCTCAGCGGCGAAGACATCCCGCTCGGCGCACGCATCTTCGCCATCGCCGACACGCTCGACGCCATGACCTCCGACCGTCCCTACCGCCGCGCAACCACCTTCGTCGCCGCAATCGAAGAGATCACACTCCATGCCGGCACGCAGTTCGATCCCGAGATCGTCGTCGTCTTCCGCTCCATTCCGCACGAGTCCTGGATCGAGCTCCGCACGCGCGTCGGAGACCTCTCCATCTCCGCTCTGCGCGAGCTTCTGCGCGAACCCTCAGTTGCGCTCGCCAACCAACCCGTCTAGCATCCCATCTTATTAAGCCGCGAGGCAGATGCTATGAAGAAGACCCTCACCACCGCCGAAATCAACGCCCTCCTCAAACTGCATCCTGGCTGGACGCTCCACGACGGCAAACTCACCCGCGAATGGACCTTCAAAAACTTCGTCGAAGCCATCGCCTTCGTCAACAAAATCGCACCACTCGCCGAAGCCGCCGGTCACCACCCCGACATCGACATCCGCTACAACCGCGTCCTCCTCAGCCTCGTCTCGCATGACGCTGGAGGCATCACCGAACGCGACGCCTCCATGGCCGCCGAGATCAGCGAAGAATTCTCCTGAGAACTAGTCCGCTACGACCAAAAGTTTTCCACAGCCAGCCATCAAAACCGCTCGTGGATAGACCTCTACAAGAAAAAGAATTGCCGACGGAAGCACTTCCACAATCACCAATCTGCCTTCAATTTTGTCACTGTAAATTTATGATAATAAGCAGATTATATCCAGTAAGCGCTTCAGGCAAACGATGACTTAAAACCAGCTTTTCGTGACATTTTCTATGACAGAACATATTTTTCTTGTTATCTCTCCACATTGTGGTATATTGAATTCATCGGTGAGAGTGAGTGCTCCTCCCGAGAAGGTTCTCAGCCGAACCAAGGGCTGACACAAGTTGCGTCACTGGCCTCCCGGCACGGACAGAAACTGTTCGTGCCGTCTTTTTTTCTTACCCCCAAAAAAATCTCAGCCCAGCTCCCGCAGCACATCCATGGTGTTCCGTTCCTGCTCCATTTATGATGGTCAGCTATGAAGCGATTTCTGGGCTGTTTAGCATTGGGTCTCATCACCATCGTGGCATCGGCCCAGTGGACGAATCCCTCCGACGACGTTCCAGCCTACAACGCCGCCGCGCCGCGCAAAGCCCTGCCGCCCATCCTCAGCGGCAACCAGCTCACCGGCCTCTACTTCACGCATCACTATCAGGTGGTCGTCTATGAGATGGCAGCCAAAGTTCCTTCCGTCCTCTATCAGGAACCCTGCTACTGCCACTGCGACCGCGTCCTCGGCCACAACAGTCTGCACAGCTGCTTCGAGGGCACACACGGCGCCGCCTGCTCCACCTGCATGAAGGAAGCCATGTACACCTATGAGCAGACCAGGAAGGGCCAGACTCCCGCCCAGATCCGCGCCGGCATCGAGCGTGGCGACTGGCAAACCCTCGACCTGCTCAACGCCAAGCTATAGAAGCGTACTTGCCGTCAAACGTCTCATCCTCGTCATTCTGAGCGAAGCGAAGAACCCCCGCATTTGCAGTTGCGGTTGTTCTTATCCCTGCTTCTCGCACCACAAATTCACGTCATCTCGACCGGAGCGCGCAGCGCGGAGTGGAGAGACCCCTGTATTTTCCTTCGCGGTCACCAACGACCAAAGAAAGCAACCGCTCACCCTCGCCTATACTGCCCATCACTCACCTTCTCCATCCAGTCCACAGTCTTGCCATTCAGTTTCTCCTGAACAGCAAGATGCGTCATCGCCGTAGTCGGCGCAGCGCCATGCCAATGCTTCTCCCCAGGTGAAAACCAGACGACATCGCCCGGCCGAATCTCCTCAACCGGCCCACCCTCACGCTGAACCCACCCGCACCCCGCCGTAACAATCAGCGTCTGTCCCAGCGGATGCGTATGCCACGCCGTCCGCGCCCCAGGCTCAAACGTCACACTGGCACAAACCACCCGCGCCGGGTCAGGCGCGCTCGCCAGCGGATCAATCCGCACCGTGCCGGTAAACCAATCCGACGGTCCCACCGCCGAAGCCTGCGAGCCAACTCTTCTTATCTCCATCTTCTGAACTCCTTCCTACATTGCGACTCACTCATAAATCACTCTCATCGTATCCGGGGCGCTGATAGAGACTGTCCCGTTTGTTTTGAATATCGGGCTTGTACACCTTCTCCAGCCAATCCTTCGGACCGACTTCTTCCATGGCCACTGAGACCGACTCTTCTCCATAGCGCAGAATATCCATCACATCCTTCGTAATGGCTGCCGCAAGGCGCTTCTTCTGCTCTTCCGATTTCCCCGGCCACAACTTCACAATCACATGAGGCATATTTCTCTCCTATCGATCTCTCAGAGAACTCATATCGATCGAGAACCGATACTTCACATCCGACCTGAGCATCCGCTCATAAGCCTCATTCACCTTCTGAATCGGAATCACCTCCACATCCGCCGTGATGTTGTGCTTCCCGCAGAAATCAAGCATCTCCTGCGTCTCCGCGAGCCCGCCAATCGGAGAACCCGACAAGCTCCGCCGCCCGAAGATCAAACCGAACGCAGAAACAGGCAGCGGCTTCTCCGGCGCGCCAACTAGCGTAATGTTTCCATCGCGCCGCAGCAGTTGAATATACGCATTGATGTCATGGTCCGCGGCCACCGCATCGAGAATGAAGTCGAAGCTGCCCACATGCTCCTTCATCTCATCCGCATTGCGCGAGATCACCACCTCGTCCGCGCCCAACCGCAGCGCATCGTCCTTCTTACTCGGCGAAGTCGTAAACACGACAACGTGCGCGCCAAACGCATGAGCAAACTTCACGGCCATATGTCCAAGCCCACCCAGGCCGACCACACCAACCTTCTTGCCCTTCGTCACGTTCCAGTGGCGCATCGGCGAATACGTCGTAATCCCCGCGCACAGCAGCGGCGCAGTCCCGGCCAGGTCAAGATTTTCAGGAACATGCAGCACAAAGTGCTCATCGACAACAATGCTGTCCGAATACCCGCCATATGTAGGCCCGCCAGTGTGCTTGTCTACAGAGCCATAGGTCAGCGTCATGTTCGGGCAGAACTGCTCCAGCCCCGCACGGCATTCCGGACAGGTGCGGTCCGAATCCACCAGGCATCCCACCGCAGCCAGATCGCCCACCTTCAACTTCTTCACCGCCGAGCCCACCTTCGTCACCCGCCCAACAATCTCGTGCCCTGGCACGCACGGATAAACCGTCGGCATCACATCGGCCCACTCATTGCGCGCATAGTGCAGGTCCGAGTGACAGATGCCGCAGAAGAGAATCTCCATCTGCACATCCCGTTCCCCCGGATCGCGTCGCTGAATCGTCGAAGCAACAAACGGTGAAGCCGCCCCAGCGGCCGAATAAGCCTTCGCGTTATACATAGTCCTGCTCCTTAGCTTTTTGCATTTCCATCCCGCACCCTTTTTGCATTTCCATTCCGCAGTGCAGCGAAGGAATCTGATGTTTGCCCCCAACCACAACGCACGTCATCTCGACCGAAGCGAAGCGAAGTGGAGAGACCCCTGTATTTTCTCCGCGCGTCGAAAAGCTATCAGCAGCCGGAGAACCCGCTTTGCATTTCATTCCGAATCACTCTCAAATCCCAGTCATCTTCTCCAGACTCTCCGGATACCGATCACCCTGCACCTGAATCTTCCGCGCCGCGCTATCAATCTCGCTCAGCTCAGCAGCCGACAACTCCACATCAGCCGCGCCGATATTCTCCTCCAGCCGCGCCAGCTTCGTCGTCCCCGGAATCGGCACAATCCACGGCTTCTGCGCCAGCAGCCACGCCAGCGCCACCTGCGCGGGCGTCGCGTTCTTGCGCTTTGCAATCGCACTCAGCAGATCGACGACAGCCTGGTTCGCCTTCATCGCCTCCGCCTGAAAGCGCGGCAGCGTGCTGCGAAAGTCATTGCTGGCGAGCTTCGTGTTTTCGTTCATCGCCCCGGTCAAAAACCCCTTGCCCAGCGGGCTATAAGGCACCAGCCCAATCCCCAACTCCTCCAACAGAGGGATAATCTCCGCCTCGGGCCGCCGCCACCAAAGCGAATACTCGTTCTGCAACGCCGTCACCGGCTGCACCGCATGAGCACGCCGAATCGTCTGCGCACCCGCCTCCGAAAGCCCGAAGTGCTTCACCTTGCCCTGCTCGATCAGCTCCTTCACCGCACCGGCAACATCCTCAATCGGCACCTCCGGATCCACGCGATGCTGGTAATACAGATCAATCGCATCGACCCTCAGCCGCTTCAGCGAACCCTCCACAACCTGCTTAATGTGTTCCGGCCTGCTGTCCACGCCTGCCCAGCCCGGACTCCCATCCGGCTTCATTCTGAACCCGAACTTGGTCGCAATCGCCACCTTGCCGCGCAGCGGAGCGAGCGCTTCACCCACAAGCTCCTCATTCGTATACGGCCCATACACCTCAGCCGTATCGAAGAACGTAACCCCGCGCTCCACAGCCGCCCGTATCAGCGCAATCATCTCGCCCTTGTCCTTCGGAGCGCCATAGCTGAAGCTCATCCCCATGCACCCCAACCCCAGCGCCGACACCTGCAGATTGCTCTGCCCAAGCCTGCGTTTCTGCATTCATTCACCTCGTGATCTGCCAGTCACAGACTACAAACTCTCGCGCCCAATGCGGTATCCCGATCCTTCCTATTTCTTGCCTGATTCTCTTGCCCGCCGGAGATTTTGCACACCCGCACTCCAATTTCGCAGTACGCTGACATTAACGACAAGGAAACCATCCCGATGAAAAAGACAGTCGCAACCACGTCGTATCAGCCATCAAGAGTCACCGAGCTGCGCACAGAGCTGGCGCGCCAAATCGCCATCCGCAGCACCACAGAAGGCCTGCAGCCCACGGCAGTCCCCGGCATGGGACTCTTTCGCCGCTCCGTGCCCTCAGCCTGCACATCGGCCACTTACGAGCCCAGCCTGATCGTCTTCGTGCAGGGAAAAAAGCGCATCAACGTCGGCCGCTCAACTTACCTCTGCGACAGCACCACATTCCTGCTCACCTCGATCGACCTTCCCGTCGTCAGCCAGGTCGTCGCCGCCACCAAAGAGTCGCCAAACCTCGGCCTTGCGCTCAGCCTCTCGATGCCCGAAGTCCGCAGCCTCCTCAGCTCCGACGAGCTTCCCGCCGCGGCACAGCCCTCCGGCACGCAAGGCATGGCCATCGGCAAAACCACGCCCGAGTTGCTCGACGCCTGCCTGCGCCTCATCGACCTGCTCGACACGCCCGAAGACATCCCCTTCCTCAGCACGCTCATCCAGCGCGAGATCATCTATCGTCTCCTGCGCAGCCCGCAAGGCGCGCATCTCCGCGCCATCGCCACACTCGGCGAGCAGAGCCACCGCACCGCCAAAGCCGTCGCCTGGCTCCGCACCAACTTCGCCAAACCCCTCCGCATCGAAGACCTCGCCTCCATGGCGCAGATGGGCGTCTCGACCCTGCATCACCACTTCCGTTCACTCACCGCCATGAGCCCGCTGCAATATCAGAAGCATCTCCGCCTGCACATCGCGCGCGAGCGCATGCTCAATGAAGGCCTCGACGCATCCAGCGCAGCCTTCGAAGTCGGCTACGAAAGCGCCAGCCAGTTCAACCGCGAGTACAGCCGCTTCTTCGGACAGCCACCCATGCGCGACATTAAATCCCGCCGCCTCACACCCATCGCAAACCCACTCACGCAGAGCTTAACGATATAGTTTCCCACCCCGCACCACGGAAGATGCCCCATCTCGTCCAACCGTCATGAACGTTATAAAGTTAAACTGGTACACGACATGATGGCATCCACGCTCTCTCTGGCACTCTTTCTCTTCCAGCAGGACACCTCCGCCGCCACTCCTCCGCCCAGCTCTTCGAGCGCAATCGTCGAGATGGTCCACAACAGCGGCCCCGTAGCCTTCACCGTGCTCGTCATCCTGTTAATCGCGAGCATCTTCTCCTGGGCCATCATGCTCACCAAGTGGAAGAGCTTCAACCGAGCGCAGACGCAGGGCCAGCGCTTCATCCGCGCCTTCCGCAAATCCTCGCGCCTCAGCGAAATCGCCGCCGTGGCCGAGCAGTTCAAGCCCAGCCCGCTCGTCTCGGTCTTCAGCGAGATCCACGACGAGTACCAGCGCCAGAACGGCGGCCGCGGTCTCCCGCGCAACCCCGTCGCCCTCGAGCGCGCCGCGCAGACCGCCTCATCCGAATCCCTCACCACGATGGAAAGCCACATGACCTGGCTCGCCACCATCGCCGCCATCGCGCCCTTCATCGGGCTCTTCGGTACCGTCTGGGGCATCATCGACGCCTTCCACGGCCTCGGCACCGAAGGTGCGGCCACGCTCCGCGCCGTCGCGCCCGGCATCTCCGAAGCCCTCATCACCACTGCCGCCGGCCTCGTCGTCGCCATCCCCGCCGTCATCGGCTACAACCAGCTCACCGCGCGCCTCCGCGAGTTCGGCTCGCGCATGGACGACTTCGGCCGCGAGCTGCTCAACGCCATCGAAAACGCCGCCATGCTCACACCGCCATCACAGCAGCAGTCCCAGGCAGAGGAGCAGCGCAGGAGGGGCTTCTAATCCATGGCGTTCTCCGTCAAAGGCCGCACACAAACAGCGCTGGCCGAGATCAACATCACGCCGCTGGTCGACGTCGTCCTCGTGCTGCTGCTCATCTTCATGCTCACCGCGCCTGTGCTGCAATCCGGCGTCGACGTGGCCATCCCGCGTACCCGCACCGTCAACCAGCTCACCGAAGTCCGCATGGTCGTCACCATCGACAAAGACCAGAACGTCTTCCTCCAGGACAAGCCCGTCAACGTCCACGACCTTCCCAATCTGCTGAAGAACGCGACCGCCAACGCCACCCCAGCCAAGCGCATCATCTATCTCCGCGCCGACGAGCGCGTTCCCTTCGGCGCATTCGCCTCCGTCATGGATGCCGTGAAGCAAGCCGGCATCACCAACATCAGCATCGTCACCCGCCCCATCAAGCAGTAAGGAGCACGTCATCTCTACTGCTCCCCAATACGCACGCTCCAACGGAGAGAACCTCCGCACCAACTTCTTCGGCTCGCTCATCCTGCACGCAGCCGTAGCCGGGCTCCTTCTCGCCTCCGCGTTCGTCTTCAACCACGGCACCAAGTGGGGCGAGAGCGCCTCGGAAGCCGGGGCCATCCAGGCCACCATGGTCAACGCGCTGCCGCTCCCGCCCAAGCAGCCCGAGAACGACCAGAACGTCCTCACCTCCCAGACGCCAAGCCCCGCGCCCGTCACCACAAAAGAGCAGACCCAGCCGCCGCCCAAGCCCGACGAAGTCGCCATCCCCGACAAAATTAAGAAGCAGCCTAAAGTAGCCGAGCGCACCGAGCCAACGCCGCCCAAACACATTCAGCCCACACCGCCGCCGCCCACCAAAGCGCAAACCGGCGAGACCTCCGGCGTCCGCATCCCCGAAGCCACCACGCAGCTCAAGAACGGCACCGCCAGCGTCTCCGTCACCGACCGCACCTTCGGCGCGCGCTTCGCCTACTACATCCGCATCGTCAACACACGCACCGCGCAGAACTGGTACACCGGCGAAGCCGACCCGCGCACATCGAATGGCAAATCCGTAACCATCGTCTTCGACATCGACCGCAACGGCGAACCCTCCAACGCGCGCGTCGAAGTTCCCAGCGGCTCTCCGACGCTCGATCAGTCCGCGCTCCGTGCCGTGCAGCGCGTCGACACCTTCGGTCCCCTGCCCGCCGGCGACCACATCACCGTCGAATACACCTTCAACCTCAAACTTCCATGACTTTCTGCATCAAACCTATCTTTCGGCCAAATCCCGGGTATCTGCGCGAATACCGCCCGCGCTGTTCAGAAACCCACCAAACTCAAACTTTTTGCGTCTACCATGAGGAGTGAGAATGAACAGCCAGGAAAATAAGTATTCGATCCAACGCGGTCGCTTTTATCTCGGAGTCTTCCTCCTTATCTTTCTCGCCACCATCCCAATCCACGCACAGGACTGGTTCAAGACCGAAACATCCTCCGGCGCACCCAACATCCGCATCGCCGCAGCAGATTTCAAGCAGCTCTCCCCAGACCCGCACGCCGCCGAGCTCAAGCGCACCTTCGACACCACGCTCTATAGCGACCTCGCCAACGCCGGCATCTTCGACCTCGTATCGAAGAGCCTCCAGCCGCAGACCACGCCCGGCGCGCCTTCTGAGATCAATCTCTCGCAATGGTCCGCAGCGCCGGCCTCTGCCGCCATGGTCGCCTTCGGCGCCTTCAACATCCAGGGCTCAAACGTCGTCGTCAACGGCTATCTCTTCGACGCCAAGAACACGCAGTACCCGCAGGTCCTCGCCAAGCAGTACACCGAAGCCGTCAGCGACGACGCTCCCCGCCAGATAGCCCATCGCTTCGCCGACGAGATTATCTTCCGCCTCGGCGGCGGACTCCCCGGCATCGCTGAGACCAAGATCTACTACGTCAAGCAGAGCGGCGGGACCAAAGACATCTGGGCCATGGACTACGACGGTGCCAACCAGCATCCCATCACCCACCTCGGCTCCATCTCCATCTCGCCGCGCATCTCGCCGGACAACTCCCGTCTCGCCTTCTCCTCGCTCGGAAAATACGGCTTCGAGATTCGCGTCTACTCGATGCTCCTCGGACGCATGGTCAGCTTCCCCAACTCCGGCGGAACCAATCTCTCCCCGGCATGGTCGCCCGACGGCAACCAGATCGCCTACTCCTCCTCGCGCACCGGCGACCCCGAGATATGGATCGCCGACGCGAACGGCTCGCTCGCCCGCCGCATCACCAGCTTCCGCGGTCCTGACGTCTCGCCCGTCTTCAATCCCAAAACCGGCGACCAGATCGCATGGATCAGCGGACGCACTGGCCTGCCCCAGCTCTACATCATGGGCGCCGACGGATCCAACGTCACCCGCCTCACCGACGGCGGCTACGTCTCCTCACCCTCCTGGTCTCCTGACGGCCACTTCGTCGCCTTCGCCTGGAACCGCAAGTACGGTCCCGGCGCTCCCGGCGGCCAGGACATCTATGTGATGGAGATCGCCACCAAGCGCTGGATTCAGGTCACGCACGGCATGGGACAATGCGACTTCCCATCCTGGTCGCCCGATGGCCGTCACATCGTCTTTGCCAACACCCCCGACGGAAGGCAGGCCCACATGCGCATCTGGACCATGCTCGCCGACGGCACCCAGATGCATCCGATCACCGGTTCCGGCGCTGACATGCCCAACTGGAGTTGGAAATAGGTTCTCGTCTTCCCTGCGGGCTTTCAATCGCAGTCAACCCTTGGTGCAGTTCTGAACGAATAAGATGATCCTTGGTAGGAGAACATTCAATGATTGCGTTACCATCCCGTCTCCGCATGAGCGTTGCTGTGGCAGCCAGCGCCGTCGCCATGCTGGCCGTCACCGGTTGCCACCACAAGAAAGCAGCGGTAAATCCCGCGAGCCTCGCGCCCACTGAATCCGCGCCCGCTCCCACCGCAAGCATCACGGCCGACCCCACCGCCATTGACCAGGGCCAGTCCGTCGTCCTCAACTGGCGCACGACCAACGCCAACTCCGTCACCATCGACGGCATCGGCAACGTCCCGGCCAACGGCACCCAGACCGTCTCGCCCGCCAGCTCCACCAACTTCCACCTCACCGCCACCGGCGATGGCGGCAGCACCACCGCCGACGTCCGTGTCACCGTCCGCGTCGCCGTTGCGCCCACCGCGCCCGGCCCGAACGAGAGCGACATGGGCTCCGACGCCGAGTTCCACGCCCACGTCCCTGACGTCTTCTTCGACTACGACAGCTACTCCATCCGGCCCGACGCCCAGAACGGCATCACCCAGGCCGCGTCCTACCTGAACGCGCACCCCGCCATCAAGATCGTCATCGGCGGCTACTGCGACGATCGCGGCTCAGCCGAGTACAACCTGGCCCTCGGCGAAAACCGCGCCAACGCAGCCCGTACCGCGCTGGTCAACGCCGGCGTCGCCGCGAACCGCATGCGCGTCGTCAGCTACGGCAAAGAGAAGCAGTTCTGCACCGAAGAGACCGAGAGCTGCTGGCAGCAGAACCGCCGCGCGCAGTTCGTCCTCGACCGCTAAACCGGCGGACGCAAGCAACCACCAACAGAGGCGGGACTCCGGTCCCGCCTCGCCTCTGGGCGCCACTCCTTGATGCCACAACAACGCACGTCATCTCGACCGGAGCGAAGCGGAGTGGAGAGACCCCTGTATTGTCTTCTTCGCCGCACTCTCACCCACAGGCAGCAAAACAATGCTTCCGCACACCTGATACCCTGTTTTACGTCCATTAAATAAGCGGGCCGCCACCAAAGCCCGCACCAGACAACGAGCGTACTATGCCACAATTCACAAAACCGTCGAAGACCCTCGCTATCGCCGCTGCCATCCTGTTCGCCGCCGCCACCCTCTCCACGCCGCGCGCCTTCGCCGTCAGCAAGGAGATCATCCAGCTCCAGGTGCAGGTCCAGCAGCTCCAGGACGCCGTCGCGCGCCTCCAGCAGTCCAACGACGAGCGCATGGGCGTCCTCAAAGACCTCGTCCAGCAGAGCGCCGACTCCGTCAACAAGATGTCCTCCAGCGTCGGCGACATCCAGCTCCAGATCAAGAACGAGCAGGGCGCCGAGAACGGCAAGATCGACCAGCTCTCCGGCCAGATCCAGTCCCTCAACGACTCGCTCGACGAGCTCAAGGCCCGCCTCGACAAGATCCAGAAGACCCTCCAGGACGTCCAGAGCCAGCAGCAATCCATGAGCGCCAACATGCAGAGCGCACCCGCGGCAGGCGCAGGCCAGCCCGATGCAGGCGGCGGCAACCAATCCGCCTTGCCTCCCGGCTCCGAAAGCCCGTTGACCTCCGGCCAGCCCTCGACAGCCGCCCCCATGGGCCAGCCCGGCAACACTGCCAGCGCCGCCCCATCGCCCTCCGCCCCGCCGGCCGACGACCTCTACCGCTCCGCGCTCGGCGACTACATGGCCGCCAAGTACAAGCTCGCCGCCTCCGAGTTCAGCGAAGTCATCAAGAGCTACCCAGACAACCCGCTCTCCGGCAACTCCTACTACTACCGCGCCGAGATCGACTACCGCGCCGGCCACTACGCCGACGCCGTCAAAAGCTACGACGCCGTCATCAACAACTACCCCGCCAGCAACAAGGTCCCCGTCTCGCGCCTGCACAAGGGCCAGGCCCTGCTCGCGCTCAAGCAGCGTGACGCAGGCATCCGCGAGCTCCGCACACTCATCCAGCGCTTCCCCAACTCACCCGAAGCTATGCAGGCACGCAGCCGTCTCAGCGGCATGGGCGTCACCGTCACCGCCCGCCGCTAGAGCATATTCATCGTTGTTCCGGCTTCCCTCTCGATGGCGTCATTCTGAGCGCAGCGAAGAACCCCCGTATCTTGCTGATGTCAGCACGCATCTTCCCTACAGGCCAGAGCCTCTACCACCGCACGTCATCCTGAGCGAAGCCCCTGAGCGAGCCGCAGGCGAGTCGAATGGGGCGGAGTCGAAGGACCCCGCGACCGCACCAGCTACCGATATCGCTTCACCCTTTCAGCCACAGATTCAGGTGCACTCACGCCGCGATCAAACCACCGCATGGACAGCGCCGCAATCCTAATGCGCCGCAGCCTGAGCCGCCTCAATCTCTTCCACCTCGCGCTCAGCACGCCGCCCCCCGAAGTACCCAAACAGCGCAATGTACACGTAGCAGACGACGGGAATCACAAACGCGTGATGCACGCCAATCTTGTCCGCCAGATGCCCCTCGCCCAGCGGAATCAGCGCTCCACCCACAATCGCCTGCACCATCAGGCTCGATCCCTTGCTGGTCAGCGGCCCCAGCCCGGCCAGCCCAACCGTAAAGATGCTCGGAAACATCACCGAGTTGAACAGCCCCACCGCCAGAATCGCCCACATCGCCGTCGGTCCATGCGTCAGGATCGAAACCACCACCAGCAGCCCAGCCACCACCGCAGCCAGCGCCAGCACCGTGCTCGTCCGCACCTTCGTCAACAGCCACGACCCGACAAACCGACCCACCATCGCGCCGCCCCAGTACAACGACACATACTTCGCCGCAGTCTTCTCCGTAAAGTTCGCAATATCCGGCAGCGCAAAGTAATTCACCAGGAAGCTTCCAATCGAAACCTCCGCCCCCACATACACAAAGATCCCAACAGCCGCCGCAATCAGCACCGGATGCTTCCAGATGCTCTCATGCGCAACATTCTCCACCAGCTCACCCGGCCGAATGTCGCGCGTGAAGTCCATCGGCGGCAGCTTCACCAGGGCCAGCGCAATCGCCAGCAGCACCAGCGCCAGCCCGATCCCCAGATAAGGCAGCCGCACCGACGAAGCCTGAGCCGTGCGGTAGGTTTCAAGCGCCGCCGCCGAAAACGACTTCATCGTCTGGGGCGAAACCTGCGTAGCCGTCAAAATCAGCGCGCTCCCAAAGAACGGCGCAATAAATGTGCCAAACGAATTAAACGCCTGCGCCAAATTCAGCCGCGCCGACGCCGTCTCCGGAGGCCCCAGGTGCGCCACATAAGGATTCGCCGCCACCTGCAACAACGTAATCCCGGCCGCCAGAATCACCAGCGCTGCCAGAAACAGCCCGAACGAAGCCGCAGCAGCAGCAGGCAGAAACAGAAACGCGCCCGCAGCCATCACGAGCACGCCAATCACCATCGACTGCGCATACCCGCGCCACTCCACCAGCTTCCCCGAAGGAAGCGCAAACACAAAATACGCCGAGAAGAAGCAGAACTGCACCAGCATCGCCTGCGCATAGTTCAGGTCAAAGATGCTCTTCAGGTGTGGAATCAGAATGTCGTTCAGACATGTCAGAAACCCCCACATGAAGAACAGGGTGGTTGCAATGCTCATCGCCCTGTAGTCGGTATGCTGCGAGCCGCTATGCTGCGTGCCCGAGGGTGCGCTGACGCCAATCGCCATAATCGGTTGAATAGCCTTCCAGAAGAGAATTGAACGGGTATTTTATCTTTTGCCGCCGCTCCCATCCTATACGCAACGCACACGCGCCGACGCAGCTATATTGGCCTAACCACCTCACCTCGATCAGGCACGACCTCCGGTATCTTGACATTGCTAATCAATCGTCATCATGAAAGTCGTCGAAGTTGTGATCGACTGGTTCACCGAATCCGCTCCCGTCACCGTGAAGGTGTAGAGATACTTCGAGTTGGAACCGCCTCCTCCATCACCGCCTCCGCCATTGCCGCCGCAGCCATTCAGTCCCACGCCCATCACCGCCAATAGCACAACAGCCAGCAGACGAGCACGCAGCCGCATCCTCCGCCTCCCGCCCAACCCGAACAGGAGAAGCCCCATGCAAATTGCAATCTTCGATGTCCCGCCCCACACAGAACGTCCTCTGCCGTTCCCAGCCGCGCCCACCGACGCGCGCGCATCCGGAGACGGCAGGCTCGAGTTGCATCCCGTTCCTACGCCCAGGCTGAGTTTGATCGTCGTCGGACCGTTCACCGGCTCGGAGCCGATGTTATAGCAATAGTCCGGACCACCCGTACTGCTCGTCGCGCTGATCGACCAGAGAATGCTCCCCGTATATCCTCCGCTCGGCGTCACAAGAATCTGTGTGCTTCCCGTCCCTCCGTTCGCAACCGTCACGTTGCCGGCCGACAAAGTGAATCCCCCGCTCGCCGTCACGTTGCCCACCATCACCGAGTAGATCGCAACCGAAGGCGAGTGCATTGCGTCTCCCGAGTAAGCGACCCTCACCAGGTGAGAACCAGCGCTGGACGGCGCGGTGAAGCTGAAGTTTGCCGTTGCCAGCGAGTTGTATGAACTCGTTTGCGAGAACGTCAGTGCCGGTTCCACTACCGCTCCATCCACGGCAATCGAAACGCTGCCCGTCGGCACTGGCGTGTCATCGACAGTCCAGTCGGACGTCTGCACATTAATCTGCAGTCGAATGCTCGCCCCCGGCAAAGCCGTATATCCTGGCGAAACAATCTGTGTTGTCGTGACCAGCATGTTCGCCGGCGCGCTCAGTGGCCACGCCCCGGCCAGATGCGCGAAATCGATACTGCCCAGCCCGGTCGCTTCGTCATACCCCAGCCCCGCCGCGTAGGCCGAGTTGCCAGGGGCCACACATCCTCCAACTCCCGTCACGCACGCATTCGTTCCCGACGTGATGTCATGAAACACCGAACTGTAAGACGCCGGCGTCGATGCCAGTTGATACAGCGCCGGATTGATGTTCCCCTGTCCGCTCGCCTGCTTCATCTGATTCAGCACCGCTATGAAACCCGCAAAGACGGGAGCGGCAAAGCTGGTGCCGCCACTGGTCGTGTAATTGTTGCCTCCACTCGTCAATCCATTCGAACAACTGATAGGCTGCCCCGCCGAATCGAGCAGATAAGGATTATCCAGACACACCAGAAACCCCGGGCTTTCGATCGAAGCCTGAAGCGCAATATCGGGTAGCAGTCGAAACGCTCCCGACGCAATTCCCGGGACCCCACTCTGCCACGCTGGACGCGCAAAGTGTGTGCTTACACCACCACCGCCCGCCGCAAGGCCGTTCAACTGGGAATCCTCATTCCAGACCACCTCGGGCGCGTAGGACAACAACGAAGTTTTGGTGTCAAAGGTCACGGCCCCTGCCCAATACTGGCTTGCTCCAGAGGCAAATGTCCCTGCCGCCATTTGGGTCCCGCCAACCGCTGTGACATACGGGCTCGAAGCCGGATAACTAACTGCAAGCGGCCACTGCCCAGCCCCGGGAGAGCCGCACCCTGTAGAACCCCCATCGCCCGCCGCTGCAACAACCGTCTGGCCCTGCGCCGCGGCCTGCTCCAGCAGCGCATTCCCCTGGTCCAGTTCTGTCGCGCTCATCGATGTCTCGCAAAAGCCATAACTGACGCTCACCACCGGCGCGATGTCCTGCGTGATGGCAAACGCCAACGCATCCAGAACGTCATAGTTCTGGTTGTTCCCTACGAAAACGTAGAAGATGTTCGCATTCGGCGCGATCCCGGAGGTGTATTCAAGGTCAACGTTCGCCTCTTCCTCTGCGCCGGGCGAGACGGCCTCAATCCCCGAACCCGGCACCAGCACCGGCGTGATCGCGTCGAGTTCGGTCAGATTATCCTGGAACACCGCGACCTTCGACGAGTTCGATGTATTGACGTACGACTGCCCCACCACAGCAATCCCCTGCCCGGCACCGCCAAACTTCTGCTGCAGCGCAGCGGGAAAGTCATACATCGTGAAGAGGTCCTTCGGCGTCAGGTAATGGGTCTGCGTCGAGACTGAAGTAAAGTCAGATCGCGGATGCGTCTGTACTCTGACCTCCGGCTTCGGGCGAAGGTCAGAAAGGTGAAGCACCGCGGCCGTCATCGCCGCAACCTTCGCGGGTAACGTCAGGTCTGCTTCAGGGGCGAAATGCCTCTCGCCGTCCACCTGGTAATAGCGCAACTCCGTGCCGAAGGCATCCTGCACCTCGGTCGCCGTACCGGAGAAAGTAATGCGGTCCGCACCCGCTCCATCGATCCTGAACCCATGTGACTGGAGCCACGCTTCCGTCGCCGCAATGTCCTCATCGGCAACCCCAAAGCGCGCCCGGAACGCATCGGGCGACAGCCATTGGTGATACAGCGGAGATCTCGCATTCTGCTGGGCCGCCAACAGCGCCTCAAGCGCGCTCTCCTGCTCCGGAGAACGCTTGAAGACCAGCGTAATGCCCGGGATGGTCGTCTCCGGAGCTACCGCGCCTACATCGGTGCCTTGCTGCGCCACCCGCGCGCGCGACCCGGCAAGCACCTCTCGGTTCGCATCCATAATCGTTCCGCGAATGCGCGGCTCCGGTTTCTGTGCCAAAGCAGTCGCGGCTATCAACGTCACAGGCAGAAAAAGCAAAACAACGATTCGTCCAATCCGCTTCATCACGGGCCCTTCACTCTTCCAAACTCGACGCGCACCATCAGCAGGACAATTCTGAGAAAGTCCGCGCCATTCAATCTGCGCCATGCATCTTGCGGTATCAAGCTAATGCACTGATGGAGTATGGATTACGGAAAATACCTTATAGGACGAACCGCGCCTTCGTCCACCCCTTCGTCGTCGTCGTCCGGGAGGGCCTGGCAGCCCAACAGTGTCATATTCAGTCGCAAATCACCAAAGCACCTTCGCCGCAAGCTGAATCTGCCGCGAAGTCGTCGAAGTGCTCGTAATCACCCCGGCCGTCGGCGACACACCCGAAGGCGTGAACACCACCAGGTTCGGCGTGTTGAAGTTCGTGTGGTTCAGCAGATTGAAGAACTCCGCCCGCAGCTCCAGCCGCGCACGCTCATGCAGCGGAGTGTCCTTGAACATCGAGTAATCCCACTCCTCCACTCCCGGCCCCGTCAGCGTGTTGCGTCCCAGGTTCCCGTAGAAGCCGCTACCGTTCGGCGGCGCAAGAAACGCAGAAGGATCGAACCACTCCGTCACCTTGCCGACAATCGGGCTGCCATGAAAATTCGGATTGGCAAACGGCCGCACCGGGTTCTTCGTGTCTCCATTATTCGACGGGTTATAGCTCAGCTGAGGCGTGAACGGAAAGCCCGATTGCAGCGTCACGACCGAGTTCGCCGTCCATCCACCAACCAGCGCATTCAACACGCCCCCACGATTGAGAAAGCTCTGATCGTGCCCGAACGGCAGATGATAAACCGCCGAGATCACCCCTACATTCCGCACATCATAAGTCGCCGGGCCCCAGTCCGCACTCAGGTCAAACGGATTCGAGACAAGCCCCGGAGCATTGCCCGCAGCCGTCGCATTCAGCGAGTCGCCATCATCCAGCGCCTTCGACCACGTATAGGTCGCACGCAGCATCAGCCCGCGGCTCAGACGATGATTCAGGTCCAACTGAAGCGCGTTGTACGAGCTATCGCCCCGCGAAAACCACGCCCACGCCGAGCCCAGCGCCGGATTCGCCACCGGCGTCCCGCTCGCAATGTAATAAGAACCCACCGGCACCGCCGCTCCCGACAGCGGTGCCGGAAAGTTCGCCGGGTACACAGCAGGGCAAGGCGAACCAGGACAAACAGTAGGAGTCGGCTCATTGTCATCCAGACTCACAATCTCGTGATAACCATGCGAGCCCACATACCCCACCGTGAACTCCGTATTCGGCGTCAACCTCTGCTCCACGCGCAGCGACCACGAGACCAGCGTCGGCGTATTCATATCCGGCTGTACACCCGCCGGCGCAACCTTCGCATTCGCAGGCACAGGGCTGATCGGCAGCGGAAAATCCGCAACCTGCAAATTCGCAATGCTGTACGAAGGATTGAACGGCGCATTCTGGTCCATGCGATACCCCAGCGCATCCTGCAGGTCGTTGTACATGCCAAAGCCCGCATGAACCACCGTCCCACTCAAAGGGTTCCACGCCAGCCCCACACGTGGCTGCGGCAGAAACTTCGCCTTGTTCTCCGTAAATGCCGACCCGCCAATACGCGGCGCAGTCTGAATCACTCCGTTCACAAACACAAAATTAGCGGCCCGCCCATGGGCCTCGTTCCATCCATTCGTAAACTCATCGCGAAAGCCCACCGACAGCGTCAGCTCCGGAAACAGGTGCACAACATCCTGCACATACCAAGCGCCCATCAGCGAGCGCCAGTTCATCTCCGTCGGCGTCGGGTCGTAGAGAAAGCTCCCCACTGTCCCCTGAAGAAACTGCTGCAACCCGGTAAACGTCGACTGACCAAATTGAGTCAGCGCCAAATCCTCATTCGCCTGCAAAGGCTGCATCCACACGCCCGCGCTGATGTTGTGATGCCCATGCGTCAAAGTCACACGGTCCTCATACGTATAAAGATTGCGCGCAATGCGCAGATCACTCCCCACATTGCTTCCCGCAAGACTCACCTGCGCCGAAGGATTCGCCGCCGCGCTCCCACCCACAACCACCGCGCCCACCGGCTTGCCCGCAACAAATCCACCCACACCCGCAGCCGGAGTCCCCGGAGTAGGTTCACCCGTAAAGAAATAAGCCGCACGCGAATAGCCCACACGCGCCACGTTCAGCAGCGCAGGCGAAAACACATGCGTCTCTTCCAAACTCACCACCTGCTCGCGCAGACTCTCCAGGTCCGTGCTATACAAATTAGCCGCCGTCGGCGTCACATCGTTGCTATCGTCAATCGTGTAAACACCCGTCAGCAAATCATTCCGCCCAAAGTTGCGATCCACCCGCACCGTTCCAAAGTCATCACGAATAATCTGCAGCGGACTATTGAACACCTCCGCAATCCCGCCAAAGTCAGGCGAGCTCGCCTCCGGCACAGGCCACAGATTCAAGAGCGGCACAACCGCCGGAGCCACGCCCACATTCACCAGCCCCGAACCCGGGCAAGGATTCGGCGCAGGCGAAACCAGCTTGCACGGCAGATATCCCGCACGAGCATTCAGGTCCGGCACCAGCGCAACCCCAGCCTGATGCAGATGCTGCCGAAACCCTTCGTAGTTGCCAAACGCAAACGTCTTGTCCTTCTGAATCGGCCCACCCAGCGAGCCGCCAAACTGGTTCCGCTGAAACGGCGGCACCGAGCTCTTATTGAAGTAATTCCGCGCATCGAACGCGCTGTTGCGCAAAAATTCATAAGCCGACCCATGCAGCTCATTCGTGCCGTTCTGCGTCACAATCAACACCTGCCCACCCGGACGCTTGCCATACTCCGCGCCATAGTTATCGCGCAGCAAATTGAACTCGCGCACTGCATCCACGCCAAGCAGCTCCTGGCTCGTTCCGCCCGGCTGCATATTGTTCTCCGCCGCGCCCGTGAACTCAATCCCATTCAGCAGGTAAAGATTCTGTTGCGGACGATTGCCCGAGACCGAAAAGTTATTCCCCACCGTCGAGTTCGAAACGCCAACACCGCCCGTCTTCTCCGCCGTAAAGTTCACCACACCCGGATCAAGCGTCATCAACTCGTCATAGCTGCGGCCATTCAGCGGCAGGTTCCGCACCTGCTCCGTGCCCACCAGCCCCGAGATGTCCGCCGTGCTCGCATTCAGAATCGACGCATCCGCATCCACCGTCACCTGCTGCTGAATACCGGCAACCTGCAAACGAATATTAGCCGTCGCTCCCTGCCCCACAGCCAGCAAAACACCTGTACGCATCTCCGCCGTAAAACCATCCTTGCGCACCGTAATCGAGTAGTCGCCAACCGGCAGCGCCAGCACCTGGTATCGACCATCATCACCGCTGACCGTGCTGCGATCGACACCCGTATGAGCATCGTGAACCGTAATCTCCGCACCGCTAACCGTAGCGCCCGACGGATCGGTCACCACACCCGACAAGCTCGACGAAGCCTGCGCCCGAACCGAACGCGCCGAACCAAAGATCAGAGCAACAGCGAGAACAACGCCAAAAGAAATCTTCGATGCCATCCAAAGATGGCGCGACAACTTAGAAATCAAGACAGCCTCCAAGGGGGATTCAGCTCTTCTGCGGGCTGCGTCACGGCAGGTCGAACGAGCGATTGGCGATATGCGATTCAATACGCTTTGAATCGATAAAAGAGGAACGGCCTTATCATACCATCTCCACAGCCCATCCTCCCGCACCCCACCGGCTTGACGCCGCCCATTTCGCGCGATTTACAATGGCGCATCGAACTCAGGACATCTTTCCCGGCACAAACATGTGCGGACTGGAAGCCTCGATGCGCAAGAATCACGTCAAGGTCCTCGCTCTTGCATTCACGCTGCTGATCGTCTTCCCCGGCACAACCCCGCAGTCCTTCGCGCAGACGCCCACTGCGCTCTATCCCGCAATGGCTCCCCTCAATCAATATTTGATGCCCGCCGAATCCGAGATCGCGCTGGCCCGCAGCGCCGCGCCCGCTTCCATCTCCGACGCAGCCGAAGTGATGGTGCTCGGCAGCGACGGATACAAGACCGCCGTGAAGGGCACCAACGGCTTTCTCTGCCTCGTCGAAAGATCGTGGGGCCAGAGCACCGACGAGGCCGAGTTCTGGAATGCGAAGATGCGTGCGCCCCATTGCTTCAACGCGCAAGCCGCCAGAAGCTTTGCGCTCATCTATCTGATGAAGACCAGGCTCGTGCTTGCAGGAAAATCGAAGCCTGAAATCGCGCAGGCCATAGCGGCCGCGCTCGACAGCAAGCAGCTGCCTCCGCTCGAACCCGGTGCGATGGCTTACATGATGTCGAAGCAGCAGTACCTGAACGACCACGATATAGCATGGCATCCGCACGTCATGTTCTTTTACTCCGGCGACATGACGAAGAGCTGGACGGCCGACGCCCCCAACTCACCCGTCATCACGGCGAACGATCCCCAGGAACGCATCACGATCCTGTTCATCGTGGCAGACAAATGGTCCGACGGCTCACCAGCGCCGCCCATGCCCGATTCCATGTCTCACTGATCCAGTCTCACTGATTCGACTAGCTCCACTCCGGAAACTGCGTCTTATTCAGGTCCAGTCCCGCGATCAGGCGCATGTCCTCCGCATCAAGCGCAAAATCGAACACACCCAGATTCTCGCGGCGATGGCTCGGGTTCGACGAGCGCGGAATCGCAATCGACCCGCGATCCAGATGCCAGCGCAGAATCGTCTGGGCAACCGTCTTGCCATGCTTCTTCGCAACCTGCTCCAACACCGGGTTGGTAAACATCCCATTGCGTCCTTCCGCAAACGGAGCCCAGGCCTCCATCTGCACACCAACGCCGCGCAACGACTCGCGCTCCGCCGTCTCCTGAAAGAACGGATGCGTCTCTATCTGATTGATGACCGGCTTCGTCTTCGCTCCCACAGTCAAGCTCGCAAGCTGAGCCGGATCGAAGTTGCTCACGCCAATCGCTCGAATCCTGCCCGCTGCGTTCAGCTCTTCCATCGCCTTCCACGAACCCCGCACATCTCCACGCGGCCGATGAATCAGGTACAGGTCGAGGTACTCAAGCTGAAGCTTATCGAGCGAGGTTTGAAATGCTCGCTTCGCCGGCTCATATCCCGCATCGTCCACCCATATCTTCGAGGTGACAAACAGAGACTTGCGATCGATCCCACTCTTCTTGATTCCAGCCCCAACCGCTTCCTCGTTCTTATATACCTTGGCCGTATCAATCAGCCGATAGCCCGCAGCAATGGCGTCGGCAACACTCTCCGCGCACACATCCCCGGTCAAGCCATACGTTCCAAACCCAAGCACCGGCATCTTCACCTGATTGCCAAGCTGAATATGCGGTATCGAAACCTGCTCATCGGCAGCCCATCCTGCGCGGCCCAACGCCAACCCCGCCGCAGCCAGCGCTCCTCCCTTCAGCACTGCCCGACGACTCAGCATACGCACGCTGCTGCCCCTATCGATCTTCATATTGTTCTCCCACATTTCACGTCGAGTATATACACAGCCACTCCTGCTTGGCCGCTTACCATGAGTTCCAATCATATTAAAACAAACGTTTGTCTATCATCACAGCCGACACACTGCTTGTTGCCATCGATTGAACGAAGCACTCAGAAGAGGTACGGCACCAGCGCAGCAGTCTTCTGCGCATAGGCCGCATACGTCCCCCCAAATTGAGAACGCATCCACTGCTCCTCCATCCGAAACTTGGCCCAGAGCACAGCGAACACCAGAACGAAAGCAACAAACCCGCGCACCTCGGAGAGCGCAATGGCAGTACCAAGAAACCCCGTCAAAATGCCCGTATAAATAGGGTGACGAACCAGAGCATAAGGACCGGTAGTAATCAGTTCATGCCCCTGCTTGATCGTTACCAGGCGGCTCCAATTGCTGCCGAGATGCACCCGCGCCCACACCGCGAACAAAAGACCGGCAACAGTAACAGCCGCCCCAATCCAAAAAGACCAGAGCCCAACCGGCCAGAGCTGGCGATAAAGCCAATGCAGCGGAACCCAATTTGTCGAGAGCAGAATAATCACAATCACGAAGGTGAGCGCACGCACGAGGCGCGAGGCCACGGGCTCATTCCGCTGGACAGTTTTGCTATCGCCGGTCCTGGCCCAGACGATCTGCCAATAGACAAGAAAGACGATCCACACCACAGGAAAGAAGGCTTCATAGAACCAGAGCACGCAGGACCTCCGAATCTTGAGCAATTCTCAAATAATGTCTTAGTAGCAGTTCTCAAACAACGCAGGCCAGCAAGAGGAGTTTATGCGCCCGAAACCCCGCAAGATTAAAATATCGACAGCGGACCCTCAAAAACCCCAGCAAAATCGCATGTCAAGCCCCAAACTCACCTAAACCAAGGCAAACAAACAAGATAAACCTGGCGGTCGAGTTTTCCCCAAACAGCTATACTTAAAACAAGTAGTAAAACAACTAGTAAAAGACCCTAAAATCTCCCATTTCCCATTCAGAATGAATACTTTAGCCACAACACCCAATAGATTCAAGACTTTAGCAAAATTCGCCGAATCTAACCCTCATCAATGGAAGACTTTAGCAAAAAACCGGGGGGAGGGGGTCCGATGACCAGTCCGAAACCACGCGATCGCCACTTCCGCATGCCCGCCGAGTGGTCTCCCCACTCCGCCACCTGGATCGCCTGGCCCCACAACGCCGAGGACTGGCCCGGCAAGTTCCAGCCCATCCCCTGGGTCTACTCCGAGATCGTCCGCCACCTCTCCGCAGTCGAGGACGTCCACATCCTCGTCAACGACCAGCCCGCCGAGACCCGCGTCCGCCGCATCCTCCTCCGCGCCGGCGCCAACCTCGCCCGCCTCCACTTCCACCACTGGCCCACCGACCGCGTCTGGCTCCGCGACTCCGGCCCCATCTTCCTCAAGAACCCCGAAGGCGACCTCGCCCTCACCAACTGGAAATTCAACGCCTGGTCCAAGTATCCCAACCACCACCGCGACGACCAGGTCCCTCACCACGTCGCCCGCCACTACGGCGTCGAGGAGTTCCAGCCCCACACCGAAGTCGACGGCAAACCCCACCGCCTCGTCCTCGAAGGCGGCTCCATCGACACCAACGGCGCCGGCATCCTCCTCACCACCGAGGAGTGTCTCCTCTCCGAAGTCCAGCAACGCAACCCCGGCGTCACCCGCGAGCAGCTCGAGCAAGCCTTCCACGACTACCTCGGCATCGACCACACCATCTGGCTCAACCGCGGCTGCGCCGGCGACGACACCCACGGCCACATCGACGACATCACCCGCTTCGTCGCCGAAGACACCATCCTCACCTGCATCGAGCCCAACACCCACGACGAGAACCACCTCCCGCTCGCCGAAAACCTCGACCGCCTCCGCGCCGCCCGCAACCTCCACGGCCAGCCCTTCCGCATCGTCGAGCTCCCTATGCCCGCGCCCGTCGTCTTCGACGCCCAGCGCCTCCCCGCCAGCTACGCCAACTTCTACATCGCCAACGGCATCGTCCTCGTCCCAACCTTCAACGACCCCAACGACCGCCACGCCCTCAACACCATCGCCTCCTGCTTCCCCACCCGCGACGTCATCGGCATCCACGCCGTCGACCTCGTCTGGGGACTCGGCACCCTCCACTGCCTTTCCCAGCAGGAACCCGCCTGACTCCGGTACACTTCCCTTTTGCAAAAACCTCCACTCTGGAGCCCACGCCTTGGCAAGATTCACCGGACTGCTCGGCCTAGCAACCTTCCTCGCAATCGCCTACCTCTTCTCCACCAACCGCCGCGCCATCCGCTGGCGCACGGTCGCCTGGGGCCTCGGCCTGCAATTCATCTTCGCCCTCGTCGTCCTCAAGTCCTCCCTCGGCCAGCACCTCCTCCAGCTCGCAGGCAACGGCGTCAACAAACTCCTCGAGAACTCCGTCGCCGGCTCCGAGATGGTCTTCGGCCCACTCGGCGGCAACAACTCCGCGGTCGCGGTCTTCGCCTTCCGCGTCCTCCCAACCATCATCTTCATCTCCGCCTTCTTCGCCATCCTCTACCACATCGGATTCATGCAACTCGTCATCCGCGCCTTCGCCTGGGTTATGCAGAAGACGATGGGAATCTCCGGAGCCGAATCCACCAACGTCGCCGCCAGCATCTTCATGGGCCAGACCGAGGCTCCGCTCACCATCCGTCCATTCCTCAACGGCGCAACCTACTCCGAGCTGATGACCATCATGACCTCCGGAATGGCCCACGTCTCCGGCGGGATCATGGCCGCCTACATCGCCTATGGAATCCACGCATCGGACCTGCTCGCCGCCGTCATCATGACCGCGCCTGGAACCATCCTCATCGCCAAGATGCTCGTGCCCGAAACCGAAACACCAGCAACGCAAGGCATCGTCAAAATGCCTGAGTCCGAAGACCAAAAGCACGAAAATCTGCTCGATTCCATCACGCGTGGCACCATCGATGGTGGTTCGCTCGCCTTCAACGTCGCCATCATGCTCATCAGCTTCCTCGCGCTCGTCAGCCTCATCAACATGGTCTTCGGCGGAGTCCACAACATGCTCGCGCCGCACGACATTCCGTTTCCCAGCACGCTGAATGCAGTCCTCGGCTTCTTCTTTGCGCCCGTCGCATGGTTGATCGGAATCCCATGGCACGAAGCGAAACTCGTCGGCAACCTGCTCGGCACACGCACCGTCATCAACGAATTGGTCGCCTACACCGATCTCGGCGCGCAAAAGGCGCTCATCTCTTCACGCAGCTTCACCATCACAACGTTTGCCCTCTGCGGCTTCGCCAACCTCAGCTCCATCGGCATTCAGATCGGCGGCATCGGTGCACTCGCGCCCGAGCGCCGTGGCGACCTCGCTCGCCTCGGCTTCCGCGCGATGCTCGCCGGCACCATGGCCAACCTCATGTCCGCAAGCATTGTCTCTCTTCTTATCCGATGATGAATTCCATGACCGACCAGTACGCACAAGCAACCGCCGCTGCAGAATACATTCGCTCTCGCGCCGCACTGGCACCGACGCTCGGCATCATCCTCGGCTCTGGTCTCGGCAACTTTGCATCGATGGTCGAGCAAGCCACGACGATCTCCTATGCCGACATTCCACACTTCCCGCAATCGACCGTGCAGGGTCACTCCGGCAAGCTCGTCCTCGGCACAATTGCCGGCATCGGCGTCGCAGTCATGCAAGGCCGCGTTCACGCCTACGAAGGCTATTCGATGGAACAGGTCACGTTTCCTACGCGCGTGCTCAGCCTGCTCGGCGTGCGCAGGCTCATCGTCACCAACGCAGCAGGCGGCATCAATCCCCGCTACGGCCAGGGAGCCATCGTCGCCATCTCCGACCACATCAACCTCACCGGAACCAACGCCGCGCTTGGCCTGAACGAGCCGCGCTTCGCCGCAATCCCAGGCGCAGGGCAGCGATTCTTCGATATGTCCGCCGCGTATTCACCCACACTACGCAAGCTCGCAATAACTGAAGCCGCGCGGCAAGGCTGGATGCTCAACGAAGGTGTCTACATCGCAGTCCTCGGCCCAAGCTACGAGACGCCCGCCGAGATCCGCGCCTTTCGCACACTAGGAGCAGACCTGGTTGGCATGTCCACGGTGCACGAGGTCATCGTGGCTCGTCACATGGGACTCGAAGTCCTCGGTCTCTCCGTCGTCACCAACATGGCTGCAGGCGTTCTCGATGAACCCATCCATCACGAAGAGGTCATGGAGATCGGTCGCCGCATTGAAGGCCAGTTCACCCGCTTGCTCGCGGCCATCATTCCGCAGATAGCAGCAGCGAATCCGGCGTAGCTTGAATCATCCGCAAACCCCGGCGCTTTCGCCCTGCTCTGCAAGTTCAAGCACCGCCGCCCGCGCTTCCAGCGCAGCCAACTTGCGATGCAGTGCAGCATCAGAAAACTGGATCGACTTTTCTGCAAACCTCACTTCCACCTTTACCTCGCGCAAACCAAGAAAGCGAAAGATATGCGGGACCAACTTCGCATCGCCCCAATAACATACGTCGTTTTCCACTGAAGCGCCCTTTGCGTTTCCCGCTCCGAGGCTGTAATGCACGTGTGCCGCCGTCACCGGAAAGCCGCTTGCCATTGCCTGTGCCAACAATCCAGCATGAAACTTCAGCAGTGTGCTTCCATCGGTTGTCGTCCCTTCAGGAAAAAACACCACCGGCAAGCCCTCGGCCATCGCAGATTGCATGCCATAACGAGCCTTCGCAGCAGAGCCACCATGTCCACGCGCCACGTAGACCGTGCCCACCATGGTCGTCATCCAGCCCAGCACAGGCCACGATTCCATCTCGGCCTTCGCAACAAACACGCATGGATGCAGCGCGGCGAACGCAACAATATCCATGTAGCCAAGATGATTGGCGATGACCGCACCACGCCATGGAAACTCGCCAACAGCACTGATTTCGATTCGCAATCGCTTCACAGTACGAGCAGCGAATCGATGCAGCCAGTCAGCTCTGGCCTCTCGCGTCTTCGGGCGCTGCACTATTAACTCCATACACGCGACCGCGAATAAGCAAGCCAACCGGACGCTTCGCCACAGCGATCGAAGAAAGTTCACCAGATCAAAACCTCACCACTCTGCACACAAATCTTCGTCCGCAGTCTATCCTGTCATGAGTGACCTCAGGCAATCCAACGGTTCGAAAGAGTGCGCGACCCATTCACCACAACTGGGTTTACCGGCGCACCGTTCTGCCTATCCTCGCATTGCTCCGCATGGGAGCATCGCCCAGAAAGCTCGCATGGAGCATCGCAGTTGGTCTTCTCATTGGGATCAATCCTCTACTCGGAACTACAACTGTCTTTTGCCTTGCCGCAGCCTTTATCCTGCGACTCAATCTTGTCGCATCACAGCTGGCAAACCACGTCGTTTATCCTCTCGAACTGCTCTTCGTCATTCCGTTCATCCACATCGCCAGCAAACTGTTTAATCTGGAGCCAATTCCGTTTTCGGCAAACGAACTCTTCCACTTCGCCCGGAAGCATCCCATCGAACTCATCCGCCAGTTATGGCAGTGGGAGTGGCATGCCTTTGTGCTCTGGGCTGCACTGGCAACGGTAGCAGTTCCGCTCATCGCCCTGGCACTGACGCCATTGCTACGCAAGCTACTCTTTCGCGTCGAGCATCATCAATACCCTATCCTGCACCCGATCGAACACGCAGAGCACAACGCCTAATTGCCGGCAACGACTGCGTGGGTATTCATTGGCATACGAGCCTCGCCATGAAACTCTTCTACCGGATCAGCGCTCCGCAACCAGGCTGTATAGATCATGTCTCGCAATTCAATCGCACCGTCAGCCAGACACTGCACAGTGAACTCCTTGCCCTCCGGCGTTCCCGCTCCAGCAAAGCCTCCAGCCTTTTCGATCTGGTAAGTCTTCTCAACCAATGAATTCGAGTGCCGCAGATAAGTAAGGTAATCCGTCCACTCATCATCAAGTGCCTTCGGCTGCGACGCAGCTACTAGCGGCACAACGGCTTCACGCTTCACATTTGCGCTGACAAAAGTGCTCTCAAATAATGAATGGATGTGATGCTCCGTTGTGTAGCCATTCGGATTCGGCCCCTTCCATCCGTTGTATTGAATCGTCGTGTGCAGTGGCATCGAGCCATCGCCCACATAGTGCCCCAGCCACGCAGCATAAAAAGTGATCGCCAGTTCAATGGGCCGTGTGTCTTCATTCGCAGCCATCAGCTTACGATATTCGCGGAAACCAACCTTCAAGCGTTCGTAGACCTCTTCCACCTGCCACGGCTGCATACCGACCTTCTCAGGGGTCAGGGCAAGTTCCGGGTGCTCAGCCTGCACCTTTGCCAATGCGCGAATAAAGTCATAGCGCTCCTTCGGCAACGTGCCGACCATATCGGCCATTTCCAGGTCGATGAAGTGGTCCGGCGCCTGCGCTGCATTCAATTCGGCCTCAGCTTTGTTGCGCCAGCGATCCGGCTCGGGTCCAAGGTAATCCATCGCATCAAGTGCGCCACCATTGCGCAGGAAGGCGGGAACATCCGTCGGCAGATATTTCGCAGCCAGCCAGTTGATCATTCGGTGCCCATCATTGCCCCATGCGAATCCCTGCTGAACCAGCATCAAAGGGAGCAGCGCAACCGCTGCCGCAAAACGCACCAGATTTTTAGCTTTCATCATGCCCGACAGTATACTCATCAGCTTTAAATTCACACCACTACGGCAGGGCCTTCGACTGCTTTCGTGCCAAAGATACGGCGATAGCGCTCCACCTCCGACGGCACGCCAGTCGACTTATGTGCGTTATCGCTCAGTTTTACGGCAGGACGCCCCTCCACCGTCATCAGCTTGCAGACAAGACTGATCGGGTCGAAGTCATGTTCTCCCCTCGGATGGCATCCGCGAAAGTCATTCGTCACCAGCGTTCCCCAACCCGCACTAAACCGGATCCGTCCATTGAAGTAATCATGCAAACGCAGAATGTCATCAACGTCGAGCCCATCGGATGCGATCAGCCGCTTCCGTCTCGCATCGCGGCCACGCTTCAATAACCACGCAATATATTCATCGCCCGCAATAAATGGATCCTTCGAATCGCACCGTTGCCCCGTCCAGTCTGCAGCCCAGTCCGGCGCATTCTCCAGAAACTGCGTTGTCCCAAAAGTGTCGGGTAGCAGGATCAGCAGCTCACCACCATAACTCTTCTGCCAAAGCTCCAGCACACGATACTGTGAAGCGCGCAGTTCTTCGTCCGTGTTCGACAGAGCAGCCAGCGCCATCGGCAACTCGTGCGCGTTTGTTCCCATCGCCTCCAAGTCGTGTTTGTACGCAAGAAACGTATTCGATGTACCCGCCAAGCTCCTGCCAAGCGCCCCCCGCATCGCTTCAACCACATATTCCTGCCACAAAAAACTATGTCGCCGCCGAGTACCGAATTCGGAGATGCTTAGCCCCGATACCCCACGCAGCCGCTCAATCTTGTCCCATAACTTTGTCTTCGCCCGCGCGTAGAGCACATCCAGCTCAAGCTCACTCAGCGTGGCTAGTGCTGCACGCGTCTTCATCTCGCTGACGAGTGCAAGTCCATAGATCTCCCACATCGTCACCTCAGTCCATAGGCCGGAAAATCGCAGTACTAACTGGCCATCGCGCTCGGTTACTTCGTAGTCCGAAAGACGAAAGCCATCCTCTAGCCACACTAGAAACGCTGGCTCGAAAATGCTTCGCGTGCCATAGAAGGTGTTTCCCGCCAACCAGATCAATTCCGATTTGCGAAAACGCAAATCCTTCACGTGCTCCATCTGCTCAATCAGCGCACCAGCCGATATATGATCTGCGAGCCGGACAGCAGTCGTACGGTTTGTGACCTCGGATGTTACATGAATGCCAGGAAAGTTCTTCCAGATAAACTGCAACATCAGCAGCTTGTAAAAGTCTGTGTCGAGCAGAGACCGAACGATAGGGTCCAGCTTCCAGTTGTGGTTATGCGCCCGCTCGGCAAAGTTGACGTTCATGCCTTCAGTCTCCCCCGGACCGCCGCCAACACGCAACCGGACAATTCAAGCTGCCTCTCACATAGTTTTCGTTTCTTAAATGAAGAAGGCCGCGAATAATCGCGGCCTCCCACGTATCCAGGTCCTCCGATTTATACGAAGAACTTCCGGCGCAGCAATCCTGCGCCTCCGAGCAATCCGGTCGCCAGCAGCACCAGACTCTCCGGTTCAGGTACAGGAGCTGGGGTCGTTGTAACGG
Organism: Edaphobacter acidisoli; assembly: GCF_014642855.1. NCBI lineage: Bacteria > Pseudomonadati > Acidobacteriota > Terriglobia > Terriglobales > Acidobacteriaceae > Edaphobacter > Edaphobacter acidisoli. The sequence goes on from NZ_BMJB01000001.1 coordinate 1,103,747, forward strand.
TGATGTTATCCAGCAGCGCTCCAATATTGTTCGCCGGGCTGTTATCCGTAAACTGCAACTGAATATTTCCTCCACCCCAGACGACTGCCTGGTCCGTCACGATGCCCGAGGTAAAGTCTTCGGGTCCCAACGTAAACGTCTGTGAATAGGGTCCGAAGTTCACCGTCGTCGTAGTCGTCGTGTCGCGCTGCGAACCAATCAGGTCGAAGCTCAAATAATAAGTTCCCGGTGCCAGATTCAGAGCGGTCATCAGATCGATATTGCCGCTCGGGTTCTTTCCACCCGTGCCGCCCATGTCCACACAGTTGCCCGACTCCGGTCCAGAGCAAAGATTTCCAAACAGCGCACCGCCCACGACATCGACGTTGGTGCCGTCGATCGCCTGAAAGGCACCAGCGGTCGCAACCCCTAATCCGGGCGTGACCTCATTAAAGTTCTCGGAAAAGACGGTATCCGCGTGAAGCACCCCTGTCATAAGCAATAGAGCGGGCATGCAAAGCAAAAAACGAACACTGGAAGAAAGCAGCTTTTTCATCGACGCCTCCAAAATCAGGAACAGACTAGTCCCGGCGTCTAAATGGATGCACTTATTCCACCAAAGTTTTGCAGGGCTATTGCAACTCCTTGTGCATCCGATTGCAACTTACACAAAAAAATCAATTTAGACCATCCCGAGACAAAATCGCAAAAGGCAACGTCGCCTGTGCAAATTCACCAAACTCTAATCGGTAAATGTAATTACCTGCCGCTTACCATGCATAGTCTTGCAACTTAACTGCAAAGTAACTGACGCTCGATCAAAGCCCCTTCCTGCGTTCTAAGGCAATGCTAAATCGCTGCGGATTTTCACACGTGGTATAGCGCACCGCATGGTGCAGAATTGCTATCCTTACACTTGTCATGGCAACCAAAAAAGAGCTCCTCAACCGTCCTATTCAGCACCTCGATCTGGCTCAGCACAACGTCGTCCCCTTGGTCGAAGCCATGCAGCATATGGCCTATTCCGCGCGCGACACCGCCCGCGCCGCCAACATCTACGACATGATGCTCCGCGACACCGACTGCGGCGTCATCCTCTGCCTCGCTGGCTCGCTCATCTCCGCCGGCCTGCAGAAGCTCATCGTCACCCTCGTCCGCAGCAATATGGTGGACGCCATCGTCTCCACCGGCGCCAACATCGTCGACCAGGATTTCTTCGAAGCCCTCAGCTTCAACCACTACATCGCCGGCGACGAGTACAAGTACGGCGCGGGCGACGCAGAGCTCCGTGAGCTGATGATCGACCGGATCTACGACACCTTTATCGACGAGGAAGAGCTCCGCATCTGCGACGAGACCCTCCACCAGATCACTAACTCGCTCCAGCCGCGACCCTACAGCTCGCGCGAGTTCATCCGAGAGATGGGAGCCTGGCTCGTCAAGAACGGCAAGACCCCCCAGGCTGGATCGAAGACAGGTGGCCGCGACTCCATCGTCCTCGCCGCTTACGAAAAGAACGTCCCCATCTTCTGCCCGGCCTTCTCGGACTGCTCCGCCGGCTTTGGCTTCGTCGCACACCAGCACGAGCGCCAGGGCAAGCCGATGGTCTCGATCGACTCGGCCAAGGACTTCTACGAACTGACGCAGCTCAAGCTTGCCAACCCCACCACCGGCCTTCTGATGATCGGCGGCGGCGTCCCCAAAAACTTCGCTCAGGACATCGTCGTTGCGGCCGATGTCCTCGGCGTCGATGCTTCCATGCACAAGTACGCCATCCAGATCACCGTGGCCGACGCCCGCGACGGCGCTCTCTCCGGCTCTACCCTCAAGGAAGCCAGCAGTTGGGGCAAGGTAGACCTGACCTACGAACAGATGGTCTACTCCGAAGCCACCCTGGCCTTGCCAATCATCGCCGGATATGCCTATCACAAGCAGTCAGCGTCATCCCGCAAAGGCAAACAGTGGTCACAGATACTAGATAAAGTGCAGGAAACGGTTGAAGTTTAGTTTCTGAGAACAAGAGAGCCCCTCAAACAGGCCCTGGCCACAAGCCAGGGCTTTGCTTTTCTGCAACTTCGTCCCACATTCGTCACCGAAACTGTTTGCATCGTGGATAACCCCCTGAGGTGTTATTGCCGTTTTTGCAAATCTTCTGGCATCCTCACTCTGAAGTTGAATATCAGTTGCAACCCCCTTGGAAGGACGACTCTAAAGATGCCAATCCTCAGCCAGCACGATCGGTTCAGCTCAGGCTCCCTCAGCCGTCCTTTCCTGGATGCCTCCCATCTGTCCTACGCCAGCCCCTAAACCACACTTTTTGCGCACGATTCGTTGAAATACTGCCCAGGCAGGAATCAAGATAGATTACCATTATTCAATACAGCAGTTACCGATGTAAGTTACCCCGGCTGGCTCATGCATATTTTCTCCCTCCTTGGATTTCTTTCGCTTCTCGCCACCTGCGGCGTTCTTTTGTTCGCATTCCTGCGTGCTCAACGCACGGTTCGCGATCTTGCCGATCAGCTCACCCAGGCACGTGAGCAACAACATCAGAACAACCTCAAACTGAACGAGCGCTCGCAGCTCGACAATCTCAAGGATGAGTTCATCTCAACGGTCTCGCACGAGCTCCGTACCCCGCTGACCAGTATTCGCGGCGCGCTCGGCCTTCTCTCCTCCGGCGTCATCGGAGACGTGGACGCTAAGGCGCAAAACCTGCTCCGTATCGCCGTAACCAACACTGATCGGCTCATCCGCCTCATCAACGACATTCTCGATCTCGAGCGCATGGAATCAGGCCGTGCGCCCTTACAGATCCGCCGCTGCTCGCTGAGCGAATTGGCGCAACAAGCGATAGAAACCATGACGGCGATGGCAGACTCCAACACGGTCCACCTCGAACTGGTCTCCTCGCCTACAGTCACTTCGCCCGAATCGCTTTTCTTCGACGGCGACCCTGATCGCATCCTGCAGGTCATCACGAACCTGCTCTCAAATGCCATTAAGTTTTCACCTCCAGCTTCGACCGTCCGGGTTCACACTGATGCGACGGCAGATTCGATCTTGCTTAAAGTCGTCGACGAGGGACGTGGCATTCCGGCAGAAAAGCTCGATAGCATCTTCGACCGCTTCCAACAGGTCGAACCCTCTGACGCTCGCCAGAAAGGTGGCACGGGTCTTGGTCTCGCCATCTGCCGCAGCATCGCACAGCAACACTCGGGTTCGATCTGGGCACAGCGCAACCTTGGCATCGGCACGACGTTTTACGTCATGCTCCCCCGCACCACACGTTCTACCGACGTTGCCGTTCCGGTACAGCCACCACGCGGCGAAGGCGCCATCCTCGTCTGCGACGACGATCCTGGAATCCGCACGGTAGTAGGAGAAAATCTTACACGCCAGGGCTATAGCGTCATAGAAGCTAACTCCGGTGAACAGTGCCTCGTGCTTGCGGCTGAAAACAAGGTGGAAGCGATTCTTCTCGATCTCTACATGCCCGGCCTCAGCGGGTGGGAGACACTCCAGCGCCTCCGCAATAATCCTGTCACGGCCAATATCCCCGTCGTTGTTCTCAGCGTGCTGTCTTCCACTCTCCGTCCGCAGCTCACCGGAGATGCGCAGGGTTGGGTGCAGAAACCCTTCAACGAAAACATGCTCTTCGCCGAGCTGGGCCGTGTGCTCCATCACGGCGAAGGTCCGGCTTATGTTCTGCTCGTCGAAGACGACCACGACCTGGCCAGCGTCGTCATTGCCAGCTTTGAAAACGCGGCCGTCCACATTGATCACGTTTCGACCCGCCAACAGGCCATCCGCCAGTGCATCACGCGTCGCCCTGACCTGCTCATCCTCGACCTCACACTTCCCGACGGAGATGGCTTCTCGCTGGTTGAATGGCTCCGCCAGCAGCCACCATTGGCCACTCTGCCGCTGGTCGTCTATTCCGGCCGAGAGATCTCCGATCCCGAGATGAACAAACTGCGTCTCGGCCCCACTGAGTTTCTCACCAAAGCCAAGGTGCAGCCCAAAGAGGTAGAAGATTTGGTCCTCTCGATGGTGCACCACATCCGCACAAAATACGCTGATCTGGCCGCCGCCGGACCAGCCGCTTAGCGGAAAATCAACAACCTGACTCCCATCTAACTCGCGTCTCATGAGAGAATAACTTCGCTCATGAGACGCGTTTTAATCATCGACGACGAAGACGATATCCGCGAGGTCGCAGCCCTTTCACTCGAAGCCACCGCGGGCTGGCAAATCCTCACTGCAAACTGCGGCACAAAGGGCATTGAAGTTGCCGCAGCCGAGCGCCCCGACGCCATCCTGATGGACGTGATGATGCCTGAGGTGGACGGCCCCACGACCTTCCGGCTGATGCAGCAAAACCCTACCATCGCCCACATCCCTGTGCTGCTTCTCACGGCGAAGGTCCAGGGCGCAGACCAGCGACGCTTCGCCAATCTTGGCGTCAATGGAATTCTCTTCAAGCCATTTGACCCGCTCACCCTGGCGCAACAAATCTCCGATATTCTTGGATGGAAAGAGGGCACGTCCGACCCTCCGCCGGCGATTCCCTCCACCTGAGCGCGCTGGAGCTCATCCTGGAACTCATCATGGATCAGAAGACCGAAGCGAAAGTCGACCATCTCATCGCAGAACTCTGGCGCAAGAACCTGCCCAGCCTGCGTGACCGTCTCGACATGCTCGATCGCGCCGCTGCCGAAGCCGCCTCAGGCAAACTAACAGAAGCAACGCGCGCAGAGGCTCAGTCCATCGCCCACAAGCTCGCCGGCAACCTCGGCATGTTTGGCTATCCAAAAGGATCAGAAGTAGCGAGCAAAATGGAACACGCGCTCAAAACCCCTACGTCCGAAACGCTCCTCACTCTCACCGAACTTGCAAAGCAGCTCCGCCAAACCCTCCCGGGCCTTTAATTCCTCGATTCCCTACTTCTCTGCCTGCTTCACGGCCCATCCAGCCATATCAATCGCGCTGGCAAAGTTGTCGTATTGCACCGGCAGATGGTTCCTATGGTCCACATACTCGTTGTAGACCCACGGGTCCACTACCGCCAGCACCGTCCCCTTGCCATACTTCGCCTCGGCAATCATCACATTGCTGTCCTTCGTGACGACAGCCTTCGCGCCGCGCGATGTTGTAATCGTGCACGTGTCCTTCATGTATCCCAGGTGCGAATGCGCGAAGACACCCGTTCCTTCCGGAATCGCCACGCTCCCGGCCGGATAATCAGCGCCCACCACATGGTTCGCCAGCACAGCGTTGTAATGGATACCGAAGATATCGCTCAACGTGTTGAAGTGCTCGATGTCGGCATTAGCCGGATCGTTCTCCAGCATCAGCAGCACTCCGCCGCCCCTGACCCACGCTGCAATCGCGCGCGCGCTGGCCTTGTCCATGTAGTGCGGGTGCGGATTCTTCACCGGAATATCGGGCGACGCAATCACATAGATCTGAGCTCGCTTCAAATCCACGAGAGTCGGCGCAGCCTTCTCCGTAGCCAACCGCGCTCCATACCGCTGAAACACGCGCCCTAAAAACGCAAAGCCATCATTCGTATCGTCATTCCACTTGTAGTGATAAAGCTCCGTCTGCCCGGCAGCGTTCTTGCGCGTCTGCGAGTTGAACCACGCATCGACCATCACGGTCTTGCCCTGCCCCAGCGCCTCCGTCGAAGCCTGCTCCATCTCCGACCCCGCCTTCAAAAACGCACCAACACCCTTCGCGTCATTAGCAACAACCTTCTCGCTCAGGTAGTAGTCATACGTCCCCGAACGATACGGTTTGCCGCCCAGCCCACCCACCGACACCGTCCCATTCAGCACCATCGACCCATCAGGCCCTGTCGCGATAAATTTCTTCTGAATCCCCTCCCACCCACGCCGCGCATTCTCCTCATACGCCTGTGGAAGGTAGCCCATCCTCACGCCCTTCGCCAGCGCGTAAACAAACATGCAGCTCGCCGAAGCCTCAAAGTAGTTCCCCTTGCGGCCCGGCTGATCCATCACCTGCCACCACAGACCCGAATCCTTGTCCTGCGCTTTTACGACCGCAGCCACAGTGCGCTGCAACGCGCGAATCACTTCAGCGCGCTCCGGCTGATTCTCTGGCATCCAGTCCAGCACATCCACCAAGGCCATCTCGTACCACCCCATCGCGCGGCCCCACACCTCAGGCGAGAGCCCCGTCTTCGGATCGGCCCACGGCATCTTCCGCGACTCGTCCCATCCATGCCGCAGCAACCCCGTCTTCGGATCGCGCATGTGCTTGTCCATCAGCAGCAACTGCTTCGCAATATCGGTAAAGTCATCCGGCTGTTGAAACGTAGCTGCATACGCTGCGCGAAACGGCTCAGCCATGTATGCGCCGTCCAGCCACATCTGGTTCGGATAGATCTGCTTGTGCCAGTACCCGCCGCTCGCCGTCCTCGGCTGCTCGGCAAGCTGGTCATTCAAAAACTTCGCAGCCTTGTAATACTTCGGCTGATGCGTCACGCGATAGACCAGCAGAATCGCGCGTCCCATCTCAATCTCATCGAGCGTATGCGCGCCGGGCTTATATCCAGTCAGAGTTCCATCGTCATTGACATACTTGTCCACCGCGGCCTTGATGTAGTGAAAGTCCGCGCCATCAGCCGTCGTATGCCACTCCGCGGCCATGCCATCCAGCAGCACACCTTCTTCATAGCCCCACTTGCCCGGGTGCCCCAGGGTCGAGATCATCCCCGCCGGCCACTCCTTGATCACTGTCTGTGCCATCTGCCGCGAAGGCGACTCCTGCGCCACGCCAACCTGCGCCATCACGCATCCCACCACCACAAGAGCCGCAATCAACCGCATTCTTCCCAACCTCACCAATAAAATTCGATCTTCAAACACAAACAGCATACCTGCTCGAATGCAGATGCGGCCAACCCTTCTTTTCCCTTCACTAGCAGTTCAGTTGCAGGACAATGCCGTCCACACCCCAGCCGCTGTCCCATTCGCACCACTGATGCTCAGATCCACAAAGCTCCCGGCAGCCACCGCAATACTCCCCGAAACCGTACAACTCGCGTTGGAAGATGCCGTGCAGGCCAGCGCAGTATCCGCCATGCTACCCGGAGCTCCCTGCCGCATCGTTACCGTAATAGTGTTGCCCTGCGTCGAATAAACCGCAAGCGAAGTAGCCGTGCAGCCAGCAGGCACCCACGTCAGCACCGATTGGCCTTCAGTCGCGCTCGCATTCGAGTTGTTCACCGAATAGTAGCTCGTCGCAAATGAGACCGCGTGGTACATCGAAGAAAATGGAATCCCGCTCGTCTCACCGCCACCGCCGCTGCCATTCGCACCAGTCGCACCCTGCGGGATCGTGAAGTTCAGCACCGCCGCATTCGCCGTACCACTGTTCGTCACCGAAGCCTGCGTTCCCGCCGCACCAGTCGTCACCGTGCCAATACTCACCGTCGCCGCAGCTCCGGCAGGTCCGGTTGGCCCCGCAACGCCCTTCGCAGCAAGCATCGCCCACTGCGCCGGAGAAGTATCCGGCTCCGAAGCCAGGCTCCCCGTCAATGCAAGATACGTCGAGCCGCCAAACGTCACCGCATCGTTCGCCAGATAACCGGTCGCCGAACTCCACGCTCCGCGAAAGTTCACCCCCGCAGCGCCCGCAGGCCCTTGTGGACCTACAGCACCCGTAGCGCCAGCCGCGCCCGGTATACCAGCCTGCGAAAGCACCGCCCAGTAGGCAGGACTCACATCCGGCTCTCGCCCCACATTCGCAGCGGTTGCAATATAGCTCGATCCTCCATAACTCACCGCACTACCCACCGCATACGAAGTCCCCGAAAGCCACTCACCCATAAAGCTCATCGGAGGCCCGGCAGGTCCCGTAGCGCCCGGCGCACCAGCAGTCCCAGCAGGCCCCTGAAGACCAGTCGCACCCGTAGCACCCGCTGGCCCAGCCGGCCCCTGCGCCGCAAGCACCGCCCACTGCGTCGGGCTCGACGAAGGCGTATTCCCCACATTTCCCGCGACCAGCGAGATGTACGTCGAGCCGTCGTAACTCACCGCATCATGCAAGCCATAGTTCGTCGCCGCCGAATAGTTGCCCGTGTAATTCGCCACAGCGGGCCCTTGAGGCCCCATCGGTCCCGTCGCTCCCGTTGCACCCGTAGCTCCCTGCGGCCCCGCTGGCCCCTGCAATCCTTGCAGACCCTGTGGCCCAGCAGGCCCTTGCGGCCCAATCCCGCCCGAAGCAAACAACGCCCAGTCCGCGGGGCTCTGGTCCGGAGTGTTCCCATGATTGCCATCCACCAACGACACATAACCCGAGCCGTTGTAGATCACGCCATCCGCCAGCGCATAGTTTGTCGTCGAAGCATACGTCCCGCGAAACGTCATGCCCGCCGGCCCGGCCGGTCCCTCTGGCCCCATCGGCCCCTGCAATCCCTGGGCACCCGTTGATCCCGTCAACCCCTGTGCTCCAGCCTGCCCGGGAATACCTTGCGCCCCCTGCGGTCCAGTTGCACCAACAGGCCCCGTCGCCCCCTGAAGCCCTTGCGCTCCCACCGGCCCGGCCACACCCTGAATCCCCTGCGGACCAGCAGGCCCCTGCGCAGTCAGCACACCCCAGTCCGCCGGACTCGACGACGGTGTGTTCCCCAGATTCCCCGCAATCAGCGAAGCGTAGCTGGCCCCCTGCCAGAACACCACATCGCCCAGCGAGTAATTGGTCGACGAAGAGTACGCCCCTCGATACACCAATCCCGGCGAACCATTCACACCCGCAGCGCCAGATGGCCCCTGAGCACCGACCGGCCCCTGCGCTCCAGTCAATCCCTGTAGTCCCTGCGGCCCCACCGGCCCCTGCGGGCCAATCAGCCCCGTACCGCCCTGCGCCAGCAGCGCCCACGATAAAGAAGTCGAACTTGGAACATTGCCCTGGTTCCCGGCAATCACCGAGATATAGCTCGACCCGTCATAGTTCACAAAGTCATTCACCGCATACGTAGCGGTCGAGTTATAGGTCCCGCGATAGTTCAGCCCCGTCACCGCGCCCCCGCTCGGTCCCGGAGGCCCTTGCAGCCCCTGCGGCCCAGCAACCCCCTGCAATCCCTGTGCCCCAGCAGGTCCCGCAGGCCCTTCGATTCCTTGCGGCCCTTGTGGCCCAACCGCGCCAGCCACTCCCTGGAGTCCTTGCGGCCCGGCTGGCCCAGTCGCACCAGTCGAAGCCAGCGTCACATCCAGCTCCGCCGCATGGCCGGTCAGATCATTCTCCTTGCTGTCGAACTCTACCGCCGCCGTTGCCGCCGTCAACGCCACGCCATTGTTCGTCGCCGGAGACGTTACCCATCCCTGCACCAACGCGGTCACGTCGACCGTCACATACTGGCCTGCCTGCGACACCTGCGCCGTCGTCGCCGCACTCCCCAGCGCAGGCAATGAAGCATAGGTCACGCTGTACTCGCCCCAAGCCCCATTCACCGGCGCGATACTCACCGTTCCAGCCGTATCCACGCGGTTGCAGTAGAGTCGCAACACCGCCTTCGATATCTGCGCCGCAGTCGTCCCCGCAGGCAGAGTCGAAAGATCAAACTGCACCAGCGCGGTATACCCGCCGCCCACATTCAAATTGGAGATTGCCCCGCTATTCACCTGGGGCTGCGCGCTGTTCACATGCGCGTCGGCCACCAGCGTCGCCTCCACCGCGACCGCCGGCAAAGCGGCACACAGCCACACCGCTACGGCCCAAAGCGCAACACGTCCCCGAACCAGCCCCATGCAGACGATCCCATCTCAACAGTGCACGTCCACTGTCACGAAAGACTCGGGACCAGCAGACTCAACATTTCCCCTAAAAAACTGGAGGCATTCCCGTTTTAGGACAAGCCCTCGGAAAACACAAGCATCTTTTTCATTCCGACTCGCATCGCCCAAGGCAAAACCGGCCCATGCATTCCACATCCAAGCCTGCATCCCATATAGTTCTGAAAGCGAGCACCGCAAAAGGACCAGTCCGCATGAGCACAACCAATCAGCCCGGCCAGCCACCTCTTCCCGAAAACCTCGTCAACATCCCGCGGCTCATCACGGCCTTCTACGCACTGCATCCCGATCCCAACGTCCCCGCGCAGCGTGTCGCCTTCGGCACCTCCGGCCACCGTGGCAACGCCTTCGCGTCCTCGTTCAACGAAGACCACATCGCCGCCATCACCCAGGCCATCTGCGACTACCGCCGCCAGCACGACATCACCGGCCCACTCTTCCTCGCGCAGGACACGCACGCGCTCTCCGAACCCGCCTTCACCACCGCGCTCGAAGTCCTCGCCGCCAATCACATCGAGACCTTCGTCGACGCCGAGCTCGCCTACACCCCCACACCCGCGCTCTCGCACGCCATCCTCACCTACAACCGCTCACACCGCGAGCATCAGGCCGACGGCATCGTCATCACCCCATCGCACAATCCTCCCGAAGACGGCGGCTTCAAATACAACCCACCCAACGGCGGTCCAGCCGACACCAACGCCACGCGCTGGATTGAAAACCGCGCCAACACCCTGCTCCACGGCAAACTCGAAGAGGTCAGGCGCACCACCTACGCCCGCGCGCTCGCTGCCGAAACGACCCACCGCCACGACTACATCACCGCCTACGTCAACGACCTCTCCAGCGTCATCGACTTCGACGTTCTCGCCGGCACCACACTCAGGCTCGCCGTCGATCCGCTCGGCGGAGCAGGCGTCCACTACTGGCCGCGCATCGCCGAGCAATACAATCTCGCGCTCGACATCCTCAACCGCAACGTCGATCCCACCTTCCGCTTCATGACCTGCGACTGGGATGGCCGCGTCCGCATGGACTGCTCCAGCCCCTACGCGATGGCGTCGATGATCGCCAACAAGCAGAAGTACGACGTAGCCTTCGCCGCCGACACCGACCACGACCGCCACGGCATCGTCACCCGCACCACCGGCCTGCTCAACCCCAACCACTACCTCGCCGTCTGCATTCAATACCTCTTCACCAACCGTCCCGGCTGGGCCGCCAGCGTAGGCATCGGCAAAACGCTCGTCTCCTCGTCAATCATCGACCGCGTAGCCAAAGGCCTCAACCGCCCCATGCTCGAAGTCCCCGTCGGCTTCAAGTGGTTCGTCGACGGACTCATCGACGGCTCACTCGGCTTCGTCGGCGAAGAGTCTGCCGGCTGCACCTTCCTGCGCCGCAACGGCCAGGTCTGGACCACCGACAAAGACGGCCTCATCCCCGGCCTGCTCGCCGCTGAGATGACCGCCCGCACCGGCCGCGACCCCGGCGAACACTACAAAGCTCTCACCGAAAAGTATGGCAACCCCGTCTACCAGCGCATCGACGCAGCCGCGACCAAAGAGCAGAAAGCCAAGCTGGCTAAACTCTCACCCGCGCAAGTTACAGCCAAACAGCTCGCCGGAGAACCCATCACCGCCATCCTCACCGAAGCCCCCGGCAACCACGCTCCTATCGGCGGCCTGAAGGTCGCCACCGAAAACGGCTGGTTCGCCGCCCGCCCATCAGGGACCGAAGACGTCTACAAGATCTACGCCGAAAGCTTCAAAGGCCCCGACCACCTCAAGCAAATCCAGAACGAAGCCAAAGCCGTCGTCTCCGCCGCCATCGCATGAAACAGACAACGACCCGCTGGCACAAACAACTCGCCACAGCCGTTATTCTGCTGTTCGGGGTCACGCTTTCACACGCGCAATCTACGTGCGCTCCTGGCGACGCATCACGAGCAGCACTGCTCCCGCTCGCGCTTCAGTACAAGCTCCTCGCGCACAAATTCACGGGCGACGACGCCGAACTCGACGCGCCTCCAGACGTCAGCCGCGATGTTGTAATGCTCCGCAAGACCCTCGATGTCGCAACACAGGCTTTCTTCCGCTGTGAAGCAGGTGATGACTCAAACCCCGCATCGCTCCAGCAAAAGCTCTCTGCATTCCTCCATACCGACCAATCCAAACGCAATAACAACGGCAATGCGGTTGATGGAATCTACGGCGCAAATCTGCAAATCCAGATAATCCCGGCAAAAGCATTTCCCAACTCACTCTTCGTCGTTCTCAACTTCGGCATCGAATGCGGCGACGACAATCTCCTCTTCCTTTACACCCAAGAAGATGGCCAATGGCGCCAGCGTCTCCACTGGTACAGCGACAAATACACCAAACCCTCCGACGCCTTCGGAGACATCTTCTTCTACGACGCAGTTCCCGGCCCCACAGAGGTGCAGCCACTGGTTGCAGTCGTGCACGGGCATCCATGGTGTACTTCGGGCTACAGTGACTTTGATCTCGATCTGCTCCAACCTGCGACGGCGACCTCTTCCCAACTACATCTCGATCACGCGGCAGACGGTTACATCCGAACGTTCGACACGAGATTCAGCCGCACAGCCAATGGTCTTGAACTGCGTGTTCACGTTGCCAGCAGGGACTCAGACCTCATCTTTCAACCGGGCATCCTGCGCTACAGCACCAACACAGGAAAGTTCATACTCCTTCCTGTCGCACTTAACGCGAGAGACTTCGTGAACCAATGGCTTGAGGAACCCTGGAGCACAGTTGCAGGCTGGTCCGCCACGCCAGGCCAGAACCTGCAAAACACGCACAACAGATTCGATTATTCGCTCCACAAAGACGGCGACGACATTCCAGGCGTAACCTTCGGCGCTGTCCGCTCCTGCACCTCCGCCCCAAACCACTTCCAGATAGAAATCGATCTGACAGACTCAAAGAGCAACAGCATCCCGCCCCTCTACGCGCAAATCAGGCAAAACCCCGGCTCTTTCACCATGCTCGCTGTCACTCCAAAGGCCGACCCAACCTGCACCGGCATCAATCTGATGCCCAAACACTGACGGCCAGCCATAGCTATTCCCCCCGCAGAGGTCGTTTCCATTGTTTGTCATTCCCGCAGGGAGTCTCTGCGTCTTGTCCATGGCTGCAGGAAAGGATTTCCACACCCATCCCTTGACACCGCTGATAACCTTAAATCAGGAGAAAGAAAAGCCCGGCATCGCGCCGGGCTTTTCAACTTAACAAGCAAATGGCATCCAACGTGCGCAAAACGTTCGTACTTATCCCATTTGTTTCGAATACTTTAGTACTTAAGTATGGGGAGGGGGGTACCCCACAATCTTCCCTTACCCCGGCGAACCTCATCTGCAACTTTCGTCCGCGCATTTCCACCTTCTCCGGTGCTACTATTGCCATCCACACGAGGCCTCGTGCGGCAGACTTCCCTACCGCCCAGGGCAGCGTCTAATGGGAAACGAACAGAGCTCACCCTCTGCTCGAAGGAGAAATGGATTCATGCAGATTCAGATCAACCCTGGCAAAAACGTGACTCTCCACTCCAAACTCTCCAACTTCGTCGAAACCGAACTGAACCGCACACTCCACAGATTCGACACCCAGCTCACCCGGGTTGAAGTCCATCTGAGCGGCGAAACCCGCACCAAACACGCCCGAGGAAAACGCTGTACGCTCGAAGCCCGCCCCCGAGGGCTGCAACCCCTCGTCGTCACCGGCACAGCGTCCAACACACAACAGTGCGTCACCGGAGCAGCTGAAAAGATGAAACGTCAGCTCGAAGCCACCTTCGGACGCCTCGCCGACCGCCGCTTCAACGCCCCGGAACCTGCCTACTCCGAAGCTTTGTAATCTCCCATAGCAAACCGAACACCCCAGCGCCGCAAGGGCTGGGGTGTTCTCGTCATGCCCGTCAATTCAGGTATCCTCAGCGCATGACCTGGGTATTCTGGGCGCTACTCTCCGCTACCTTCGCCGCCGGCACGGCGCTGCTGGCTAAAGTCGGCGTCGAAGGCATTGACTCCAATCTCGCCACGGCCATTCGCACGTCGGTCGTGGTCGTCGTCACCTGGGCGATTGCCATCGCGCTCGAAAAGCACCACGCCATCGCGCAGATCGGCCGCCGAGGCTGGATCTTTCTGACACTCTCTGGCATCTGCACCGGCCTATCGTGGCTCTGCTACTTCCGCGCCTTGAAGCTCGGCCCAGTATCGAGCGTCGCGCCCATCGACAAACTCAGCATCGTGCTCGTCGTCCTCGGCGCCTGGGCCTTCCTCGGCGAAGGCATGTCGCTGATGAAACTCGGAGCAATTTCCCTCATCGCCGTCGGCGCCATCATGCTCGTCTTCGCATAAACCAGATAGAAACCATGATGAATCCAGCACACGATGGAAACATCTATAATGGCAACAGTTCTTTGGTAGCGCCCAATGCAATGTTGGTGCCAGCTCCGAATGGGGGCGTCACGGCTTCGACGGGATTGCTTGTGGCAGAGAGGCATGTCGGGGTGTGGACACCCGTAATCGCTCACAAAACCATAAGTGCCGAACCTCAATTCGCACTCGCTGCTTAATTAACTAAGTAGCCGGACGCTCGGGCTTCGCCTATGGGCCCGTACCGTCCGTCGCACAGTAGGCTGGCCGTCCCTGCACCGTCTGAGCGGGTCCGGCAAGATCAATCAGGCTGGTCAGCGCCGCATCTTCGTCCGTTCTAAGCGTCGCCGACGAGACCAAACGAACCGGAAAAAGCATGAATGCTCTCTGTTGTAAGCTCTTTCGGACGCGGGTTCGACTCCCGCCGCCTCCACCAACTCTAAATTATTGTGTCCGCTATACTTAGCGGACATCGAAATGGCGCGTGTACTTGTAGCGTACCTAGCCTCGATGCATGTTATTGAAAACGAATCGATTAAAAGACTATGTTTTCCGCCTTATAGCAGAGAATCGTCGGGTAGCCTGGATATGGCGGCCAAGGATTCTGTGGATAGTGCTGTAAGGGACAAGATATTGTGGGAATGACAAGCGGTTGCCGATTCTTTAATGTCTCGACTTCCTTTTCGAGTTTGGCTATTTTCTCTTCCAACTCCTTCTGGGTCATGCCCTAACTAAAGCATATCGGCATAGAATTGCAAGCAACGTTATCCCCACGGTGAGGACATGGCAGTCGCAACGCGCCTTATGTGGTCCCTCAGTCTGTTTGTTCTTAGCACTGGCATTTTTGGCGCCAGCGCACAGCAAGAAGCGAAATTCGTTGTCCTTCAGACGAAGATTCCTGGGGGCTTGGTTACCACGCAAGGCACGTGGAATCCAATGAAGGTCGATATTGATCGGGCCGAGGCTAGCATCTCGCAAATTGCCAATCTGAAGGCAGAAAACACGTCGATTCATATCGATCATCCAGAAGGATATTTCAGGCAATACCTGCCGATGCGCCAGGGGGGAAGGAAGCTGCTTTACGTCAATGCCTTTTGTGACCCTCCAAACTATTGGCGCACGCAGCTTGTGATTGTGATGGATGGAGGAACTGCTTCTGGCAAGCCTTGTTTGATCCCGCTGCGGATACCTATTCGCACCTGACAATCAATGGCCGCGCGTAGCCCTCACATCCGTGTACTTCACACGTACTTCAAAAGCGCGTTTCGGGCGTTTCGTGCGTTTCTCGCGGCGTTGAAAACACAATAAGTTATTTGTTTTCAGTACACTGCAATAATCCGACTCCCGCCGCCTCCACCATATCTATATTATTGATTTCATTTTATGTAATGGATTTTGAGTTTGGCTCTTCGAACAGAGCATCCTCGCGCCATTGTCTCGGGCATGGTTACCGCCTTCCCAGCCAGCACCTCATCAATCGCGAGTTTAAGGCCTTGCTTTGTCGTGCGTGCCGGGTTAGGTGCGTCCTCAATGTAGCCGTGGTAACGCATCACACCAGAGGCGTCCAGGAGAAAGTTGTCCGTGGTGGCAAGCACTCCAAACCGGTCAGACACAGCATTCTTCTGGTCGACATAGACCGGAAAGGCAAAGCCCACATCTTTGGCATACTGCTTCACCTCTGCCAGAGATTCGTTCCCGTTGGAGTCCACAACAATAAACTGCACTCTGTCTTTGTATTCCCGATAAAGCATATTTCTGCGGAAGTTAAAAGCATTGGAAAGCGGACACCGGGTTGAGAAAAACATCACCACAGTCACCTTCCCCTTAAAATTCCGGTAGTTCACCGCATGTCCCTTCATATTGAGCACGGTGAATCCCATGACCTGTCCGCCCAGATGGTAAGACTGCGACTCCTGACATATCGTGGGAACTGATGTTACTAAAAGAATGGCAGCCAGTAGGAACTTCTTCATAGGGATCATCCTCGGGTTGATCTTGCGCGTGCAGTCACGCGGGTCCCTGAGCTACGGAACCTGCACAAACGGTGCAATCGATGGCACTCCGGAGTTGTTGACGATGAAGAGCATGTAGTAACCCGGAGGCGCAAGATTTGTATTGACCGGTGCCGTCACCGTTAATCCGCCGCTCGTTTGAGTAAAACTCAAGGGCAAATAACGCTCATTCTGATCAAAGAAATGCGTTACCGCTCCTGTCCTTATCAGTGCGACGCTCGCAATCGACGCCGCGTCGGGTGTAGCCACAAAGAAGGTCGTGCCTAATTGAATCTGACTTGGTGCCTGCGTGATGGTTGGTCGCGCTCCCTTGAACAAATATGGAGGCGAGTAGAACTCGGCGCTGTCCTCGTCCGGGACATTGCCAAAATCGTCGCCCATCCCTGACTCCAGCACGCGGCCATCGGGAAGCAGCAGCGCTGTACCATGATACTCCCTGGGGGTATGCATGGAGGCCATCGTCGACCAGGTCTGAGTCGAGGGAGACCACAGTTCCGCCGCATAAACTGCATTCGCAATGTTTCCCCCATTCTTGTCCGTCTCACCGCCGGTCGCGAGCGTAGTGCCATCGGGCAACATGGTCAGATTCATGAAGCTCCGCGGATAGGCCATCGAAGCCGTTTGACGCCACGCAGGCGAAGGCTGCGTCGTGTCCAGCACGAATGTCGTATTGGACGATGGTCCGACGTTCTGGCTGTCGGCCGCACTACCTGCCTTCATGAACTTGCCTGGAAGATACATGGTTGCGCTGCTGCCATCCACGATGTTTGAGTCAATCACCGACCAACTTGTTGTTGTTAGGTCCAGAATATCGGTATCGGTCGCATACTCCGAACCGCCGATGTGGATGACCCTGCCGTCCGGCATGACATAGAGGAAGGGATAGGTCTCGAATGGATTGTTCGCATTGGTCAGCGAGGTCCACGCGTTGCTCGAGGGATCGTAGATCTCCGAAATCCCCGCGTTGGTGTTCGCGCTCGTCTGCCAGCCTGCCACCACCAGCATCCGGCCGTCGGGCAAGGCCGTCACGTTCGGGTACCAGCGCCGGTACTGCATGTTCGGCAATGTCGTCCAGGTTAAACTCGACGGATCGAAAATCTCGGCGCTCTTGATGCCAATCGTCGTGCTGCTCTCTCCATAGCCGCCGGCGACAAAGACTCGACCGTCAGACATCATGGCTGCACCGGAGCAGAAAAGATCCACGGAGACGGGAACGTTAGTAAACGTGTTGGCCACATAGTCCCAGACCGTCGCGTCCGATCCATTCGGATAGAACAGCACACGGTTGTTCTGGAGCAAGATCAGGTTCACTGCTACTGCAGGCGTAGCGATTGGGGACGACCAGCTTCCGACAATCGCGGCATTGGCGGAGTTGTTGACCGTGATGGGAACCGAGGATGATGTTGTTGAGAGCCCTGAGTTGTCGGTCGCGATCGCCGCGAGCGTGTGCGGCCCATCCGCTACGGTTGTCGAATCCCACGTCATCGAATACGGAGGTGTCGTGACCTGAGTCCCAAGTGGTGATCCGTCCAGCAAGAATTGCACACCACTGACGGCAATCGGGTCCGACGCCATAGCAGATACGGTGACCGGTCCCGACACCAGCGCGCCCGACGCCGGAGAGGTCATCGACACAGTCGGCGGCGTCGTGTTCGTACCGCCTCCGCCTGCAAGCACCTCAACGATACTCAGGTTGAAGCGGTCCTTTGTAGGCGCTGTATCGTTGATCGTAGCTGTTGTCCCGCCGGCAGCGACCGGATTGCTCAACATCTGTACCCAATACGTATCGCCGGTGGGTGTCAGGTATTGATGTACTAGGCTCTGGCCCGAACCTACTGTGCGAGCGATCGCATTATCAAAGTCGTTTCCGACTCCCAGTACCCACGAATTATTCCCCGTGGTCACCAGCGACGCCGTTGGTGCTCCTGAAGACGCGCTATTCCCTGCCACTGCTCCGATTGCGCCCGATCCGTTTGTCCCGCTCGTATCCACCCCGGAAAAGCTCATCACCGTGATTGACGAGACGACACCTTGCGACAACGTTGCCGTCACCGTTGCATTGCTGACCGTAGAAGTTGCAAAGGCGCGCCAGACCTCCGCATCTCCGCTCTGCCCGTTCGTTCGTTCGACCAGTTCCCAGGTCAGCCCTCCTCCTGTGACACCCGTTACTGTGGTGTTCGCTCCTTTTAGATAGTCGGTCGACACAAACGCCAGCAGCAGCTCATTGCTCGCTGCCGTGGAGAACGCTGGGCTCGTTACCGTCGTGATCGGACTCGATTCATCCTGCGACTTGTCGACATCCAGACTGATCGAATTCGACGGTGCCACAGCAGTGAAGTTAATGCCGGTCGCGTTTGCCCCTCCGATGCTTACCGCCTGGCTTGCTGGATCGAACGTATAGCCGTTCTTCGCTGGAGCCACGGTATACAGGCCGTTCGCCAGCCCGCTGAATGAATAGTTGCCCCCAGCATCCGCGACTGTGCTTGCGCTCGATGGCCCACTCAGCGCAAGTGTCGCACCACTCCCCCCAGAGGAGGGACTGATCGTGCCCGAAATGCTCCACGTCGGACCATTTCCCAAGGCTGTAAAGTTCACGCTTGTCTGATTCGCTCCGTTAACCGTCACATTCTGACTCACCGGATTGAAAGTGTACCCAGTCTTGCTGGGCGTAATGGTGTAGGAACCATTGGCGAGTCCAGAGAATGAATAATTTCCACCAGCATCGGAAGTTACGCTGCCACTCGATACTCCGGTCAGGGTTACGGTCGTCCCACCGCCGCCGGTCGCGGGAGTGATACTACCCGAGACACTCCACGTGGAGCCGGTCGTCTGTACCGTAAAGTTCACCCCAGTCTGGTCTGCCCCATTGACCGTGACCGCCTGGCTCACCGGGCTGAAGATGGAACCACTAAGACTCGGCGTCACCGTGTAGGTGCCATTCGGCAGTCCGGCAAACGAGTAGTTCCCATTCGCGTCCGTAGTCACAGTCGCGCTTACCGTTCCGGTCAATGCCACTGTAACTCCACCTCCGGACGCCGATGGACTGACACTGCCGGCGATTGTCCGAACAGTCGCGCTGCTCGGCCTGAAGGTGGCCACCGTAGCAAACCACGTCCCGCTGACCTGCGTAAACGTTGCTGCTATGCTGCCTGTCGATGCCTGAATCTCGTACTCGTCCAGATCACCGTTCACCAGAGTCATCGGAGTAAATCCTGAGCCCGCGGTCGCGGTGTTGAACACGAACCCGTAGCCATAAATCAGCTCTCCGGCAGTTGTCGTCGTCACTGCTCCGCTCGACACGTTCGCGCTCGTACCTGCAGCGGACGTCGACACATCGACGGGGTAGGTTGCGGACAATCCCGTCCACTCAGAAACATGTATCTCTAGTGCCCCAGCAACTGCCGGGGTCAACGTCACTGTATTCGCTCCACCCTTGCAAAGGGGTACATACCACATATACGAGGTCACGCCTTGGTTGGGATCAGTCGCTGGAGTGGCAACTGGAATGTAGGTATTGCCCAGCGTGTCTGAAACAGCCAACGAGCCCGCCGGTCGCGCAATCGTGCCTTGCACCAGCAGAAAATCTCCTGCCACGTTATTGGCCGTAAACGTCGTGGATATAGATGCCGCCGTCGCCTCGTTTCCGTTCGCGTTGGACTGGATAAGCTGGATGCCGCTTACCACGACTGCCTGCGCAGTAAAATTCACACTCGTCTGGTTCGCTCCATTGATCGTGACCGCTTGGCTCGCCGGGGTGAACGTGTAACCGGTCGCGCTCGGCGTAACGGTATAGGATCCATTGGCAAGACTGGCAAATGAGTAGTTCCCGTTGGCATCGGCTACCGTCGTTGCATTGGCCGCTCCGCTCAACGTCACGGTAGCACCGCTTCCACCCGCAACCGGGGTGATGGCTCCGGAAAGATCCCACGTTGTAGCGCCAGTTGCCGCAGGCAGTATTTCGCAAATGCTCAGGTTGTACCTGTCGCCGGTCGGAGCAGTGTCGTTGATCGTCGCCTTTGTGCCTGCCGTGTCCACCGGCGTCGTTCGCATCTGCACCCAATACGTATCACCAGCCGGCGACAGGTACTGGTGAATCAATTCCTGCCCCGAGCCCACAGTTCGCCCGATAGCATTGTCAAAGTCATTACCTACGCCAATCACCCACGATCCGCCGACCGTGGTCACAAGCGAGGCGGTCGGTGCCCCTCGGGATGCACTTGCGCCAGCTGTCGCCCCAATCGCGCCCGATCCGTTCGTTCCGGACGTATTCACCCCTGCAAAACTCATCACTGTCATTGATGCCATGACACTTTGCGACAAGGTCGCCGTCACCGTCGCATTGCTGAGAGAGGAAGTCGCAAAGGCGCGCCATATCTCAGAAGTTCCGCTCTGCCCGTTGGTCCTTCGCACCAGAACCCAGGTCAATCCGCCGCCGGAGATGCCCGTCACCGTTGTATTTTTGCCGCTCAGATAATCCGTAGACACGAAGGCAAGCAATAGCTCGTTTCCTGTTCCAGTGGAAAACGCTGGGCTAGTGATTGTCGTGCTCGCAGTCGCGTGGTCCTGCGACACAGTGACATCGGTAGCAATCGCTCCATGCGCAGACGCGGCTGCAAGCAATGCCAGCATCATGTACACCAGCCACACAACGATCCTGCGGCTTGACACATCTAGCAAATGTCTGTGTCGGCATCCACTCGCGCTACATATAATCTGAGGCCTGCAAGATTGCGATTGATACGCGATTGACGTTACACATGCGAACATAGTTCTCCCCCTCACGTTTCAGTCAGAGCTTCAAAATACGCATTCTGGGGAGGTCAAAAGCTGGCCCTTTGTTACTACTCGTTCTCGTACCTGCACGCAGACACGAGCAACGAAAATATCTGCTATGGCATTGGCACGCCTGTTCCTCATTGCGAAATCAGAGGAGCCATCATCAATAGATGAGTTGCATCCTCCTGGTAATACGCTGTCGCTGATGCAGTTGAGCAAGCGAGTTGCAGCGGTAATTGCAGCATGTCGAATGCCACAGGAATAGCAAATTTCCACTAGATGCGGGGCTGCCACACTTTCTGAATCCGGGCGAGCTGCTACATTTCAGAGTCGAAAGAATTACCACTTCCCTGCGCAAGGAATTGCAATCTTGTGCGGTTGTGGCTTTCGGAAGCTATAGATTATTCAGCAGTGCGAAGTAGCAGTAGATGGTCACACAATTGCTCCCATTGTTGCATCTGCAAGACGATAGCAACTACAAGGTTTGGGTATAACTTAGGCCCGGAGTTTCGTTGGAGATAAACATGAAGCGTTCCTTGGGATCCCACCTGTTCTTAGCAGCAGCATTTCTCGCTGTTGCTCTGCCTGCCGTTCCCTCTTTTGCCGATGGCATTCAGGCGTTCAGTTTCACATCGGCCGTGTTCCGCGATGACGACCCAGGAACCGCCGAACTGGGTTATACGTTCACCGTCGGGAACAATCCGATCGTTGTGGACTCGCTGGGATACATCAATGATGTGTATCAAGGAACCCATACCATTGCGATCTTCGATGTGGCCACCCAGCAGATGGTTCCTGGAGCACTGGCGACAGTGACGACACCATACGGAAGCGCCATCGACACTTACTTTACGTATACCGCGTTGAGTACCCCTGTGACGCTGGCCGCGAACACCGAATACCAGATTGTCTCGCAGTTTTTTGCCGGCGAATATTACTTTACAGACGCCGAAGGATTCACTTCCGCTCCGGGTGTAACGTTCGGAATTGCGAGCTATGGTAACTATGGCGATCCGCCCTCCATTCCGGTATTTGCGACCGGAAGTTATGCGGGCAACGATCCGGGAGACTTTGGCCCGAACTTCACATTTACGCCTGTGCCGGAACCATCATCAATCTGTCTCGTCGTCAGTGGCATCTGCGGACTCGCTGCCACGGGCTTACGCCGTCTGAAACGCTGAGCATGAGGTGGAGGCGCGCGAGCACAAGACCAAGGTTCTCACTCGTGGACCATTGGCGGGTTTTATTGTGTCTCGACTTCCACCCGCTCTTCAACCGTACCGTACACGAGGCCGTCCACTAGGTCCAGGTACTCGTGCTTCTTAATATTCCAATTATTTTCTTCAATGAATTTCAGTCCACGCTCCCTCATTGCGGAAGCGCAAGCAGGCTGTTCGATCAGCCGAAGTATTCCCGCCGCCAGATCGTCGATATCCTCGGACTCAAAGAAGCCAATCAGGCCATCCTCAAAGTACATGCGGTTGATCCGCGTGTTGGAGGCAAGTACCGGAACGCCAACCGCCATAAATTCGAGGATCTTTGTACTAAGCGCTTCATTGCCAAACGAGCGTTTGCGCTTGGGCTCGATACCGAGATCGACGCTCGCCATCGTGCTTGCCACCTGTTCAATCGGTATACCGCCGCCGATCGAAACTCTGTCCCCAAGTCCGTAATCCTTCACCATGGCCGTGAGTCGCTCACGCTCTGCACCATCGCCGAAGATAATCAGTCGCAGGTTGGGGGCCTTGTCTCCAAGCCGCGCCATAGCATCGATGATGAGATCGACGCCCTGGTGCCAACTCAGCGTGCCGGGATAACACATGACAAACTCACCGTCCTGTCGAGGCTTCGACGGCTGTGACCGGAAGATAACCGGGTCGGGATAGTTGAGGATCGTGGTGCACTTCTCCGGGTGCCCCGAACGGCAACCCAACCGCTCCATCCAGAGATGATTGGCTACGATCATGTGATTGGAATAGACAACCGATAGCTTCTCCATGAGCACTAGCATCCGAAACGGGAGCGAACGCTCGCTGATCCTGAACTTGCTTGCGTACAGCTCGGGCACGATGTCGTGGATGTCAAGAATCACCTTGGCACCCATCAACCGGGGGAAAAGTGTCGAGAAGACCTGAAAATCCGGCACGGAGTGTACATGGATGAGATCGTAGGGGCGCTTTGCGTGGCGCAGCGTCAGTAGCCACATCGAGCGGACGAAGAACAGAAGCAGTTTGACGAGATAGCTGAATGGGCCTCCCTCGTCGATGACGCGACGCTGAATACGATAAACATTAACGCCCTTGATTATGTCGAAAGAAGATTGCTCCTCACGGCGCAGCACGATGGCATCCACCTCGTCACCACGGCGAACAAGGGTTTCAGCGTAGCGCCGCACGCGGTTGTCGGTCTCATAAAATGTGTATGCCACCATGCAGATTCTCATCGACTCGTCACCTCCGGCTCGGGCAATTGCACACGAACCAGTATTATCTTTCTGCTTGTACATGGTCGCCGGCTGATTTGTACCAGCATAGAACTGGACGGATGCTCAACAGGCATGCTCTGAGGCCGCAACAACAGAGGAAAATGGAGTGACATAGTGGTAGAGGATCTGGTCATACATCCAGTGAGGCAAAGGAATGTGCGTGTTCACGAGCGGCCTTAGAATTGGAATGGCAGCAGTTTTGAGCGGGCGTAGGAGAGTCTTCATTGCAGACTTGGCAGCACTGGGTGGCCTTGTGCGCTGCCCTCGCCACAATTCCAGAAAGTGCTGTCCTGCTTCAGTCCTTCCAAACTCCGGCCATGAGCGGTAAAGCGCTTCGACACGCTGAATAGTGTTCTCCAGCGTCTCGTATTTATTGTGATACCCAACGGCATCCGGATTGTAGAGGAGACGATAGCCTTGTTTCTTGAGCCGATAGCTGAGTTCTACGTCTTCGTATCCGTAGGTGCGAAACGCCTCGCTGAAGACACCATGCCGGGCAAGAAACGCAGCCTTCACACTGGTATTGCAGAAGTAGCCATGCCTGAAGTCGAGCTCCATGCCAGGTTTGAAATAGCCGAAGTTGAATTGAGGCCCATAGAGTCCTGACCACTTCATAAACGGTGTGGGACGCACACTGGGCAACCACGGAACGAAGCCTAGGATTCCAATATGTTCCTCGGGGAATTTTTTATGCCACCGGGCATGTTCCTCCGCGAGTCGCGGGCCAGGAATGATATCGTCGTCTCCAAAAAGGATCAGGTCGCCGGCTGCTTCGCGGATCGCGTGGTTGCGCGCCGCAGCTAGACCGCTGTTCTGCTGATGGAAATAGCGCAGCGGAAAGGAGAACAGATGAGCACACTCACGAACCACATCCGCTGTGTGGTCTCTTGAGCCATCATCGACCACGAGCACCTCGCTCATGTTGTGGTCTCCAGTCTGCTCCGCATAACCAATCAGCGTCTTGCGGAGAACCTCAGCCCGGTTATAAGTCGGAATAATTACACTAACCTGCATACTCACCTCAGAGCAATTTCCTGATTGCTCTTCACATTTCTCGTCTTCCGGACTCATTCATCCGACAGTATTCCAAATTCTGCAGTCACGACGAAACCGTATGGTATTCGTTCACTAATATGTCCACGGCGGCTATCTCTTCTTCTGACGGAAGGGTGGCCTTGACGAGATAGGGATAAGTGGAAGTAAGGGCTATGACAATCCACAGCATGATCGCCTGCTGTCCCCATCCAAATATCTCAGCGTTGGTCATCTCGAAGCAGAAGGCAGCCAGGTTAACAAAAAACAGCAGGCATAACCTGTTATCGGGTGATGGCAGTCGACGCGCACAACGGACCGTTCTGAAGATGACCAAAGCAAGCATAAGGCAAACAATCAGCAAGCCCACATATCCGGTCTCAGCCCACAACTCAGCAAAGGCACTATCGCAACTTGCGAATGACATCGTGCGCCCTTCAATTTTGCCAGTCAGGTGAAGCATCGGAAACGACTGTGGTCCAAAACCAAGCAGCATTCGATCGAAGCTCTGGTCTAGCCGCTCTGAAACCAGGCTGTAAAGTTCATAACGGTATTGATACGACTGCCCTTGATACGACGTGGGGTCGACTGTTGCAGCGTAGTCGTTCCAGATCGTCTCCCACACACCCGGCCGCACCACAAGCACAGTCAGGGTAAGCATCGAGATGATAACCATGTATTTCTTGATCTTTCCCCGGCCAAAGAAAAGCAGCAGCGCAAGCGACGCTGCAAGTGCCATCCATGGGCCGCGGCTCGAGGCCTTAAAGATGCAGGTAAACATCAGCAAAATACCTATCCACAGAAACGTTTTGCGTCGACCCTTTTTAGCCAGCGACAGCAAGTACAGTGTCATGGGGATAGCTAGAGCCAGGGCCGTACCGAACAAGATCGGATGGCCGAAGGTAGACTGTACCCGAAGTCCGCGAGCCGTGTCCTGGTACAAATCGCCGCTGGCGCCAAAGCGGTGAATCTCAACTGGAAACAGTGAGATAACGGACCAGTGGCCATAGGCCTCCATCACACCGAAGACAGAGCAAACAATCACCCCGCTGGCCAGTCCAAAGAGAACCTTCTTCACAGTTTCGACATCAGGAACGTATTTGGCATAGATGACATAGACCGCAATGTAGTCAAGAAGCAGTGAGAACAATGACTTCGCACTATCGGTAAAGGCAATGGAGTTTATCGCCGAGAGTGTCCACCACACCGTCAACAGGACAATCCATCCTTTGAGCGGAAGCTTCTCAGGCGAGGCGCCTCTTTGCTTGGTCATGAGCAACACCAAAAAGAACAGCATCAAAACGACAAGGCGCTGAGTTGTTATGTCGAAAAGGCCACCGATCGAGATCTTGGACTCCTCTGGGAAGAGAACCAGGAAGAACGCAGCTACCGGCAAAGTGGCGGTAAAGCCCTTTTGCATGGCTACTACGAGCAGAGTGACAACCACGAGGAAGTCGAGAATGATGACAAGAATCATGGAGACCCGTTCCAATTCTTATGTCCGGACCAGATGACCGCGCTGTGGGCCGGAGCAGATAGCTATCCTGGCACTTCTGTATTGATACTTCTGCTACGTAGCGAAGTTACTTTTTGCTGCCGACATTACTGACATTACGGTGCCTGCTCCGTCGCCACAGATAAAGCACTCCGAGCAACGCGCCGCATAGAAGCATGAGCCACCGACTATGTTCCAGTGCAAGTTCCCACTCCTGCGCGTTGCCTCCGTAGTAGGCGGCTACGATGACGCGGCCCCATGAGAACCGAGACATCTCCATGTCTCGTACATCGGATATCCGACGAAGGGCATACACGTAGAGGCTGCGCTTGCGGATGTCTTCGCGTCTTGGGTCGAAGCCGCCGTTCGACACAATACGAATTTTGCGTGTCTGATGCGCCGGGATGGTCAGCTGCAGAGCCGAGGAACCCGCGTCGAGTTCGAAAACAGCGGATGCACCATCGACTGTCACATTAGCCTCAGGTGAGAGCCCTTCTGGAGCCTCTACATGGAACACAGCCCCGCTACCGCCTGAGTTGGAAAGATCTATCTCCGTGGAGAGCATGCGCACATCGTAGTCGCCGTCCATCCTCCGACGAATTGGATACGTGTGCCGTATAGTCTCACCCAGCCCAGCCCAGATGGTGTCAGGCTGCATCTGGTTAACCATGTCCGCAATCTGGTTGAACGCGCCTATGCCGCGCTCGAACAAGTCGTGGTGCGCGTAAAACAGGAGAGGGTTGCCAAGAAATATCTGAATGGCAATGTCAGTTCTGGGTATCGGCACCGCCGCTGAAGTGCGCAACATGCTGAGCAGCCCCGCATAGTTCGTTGTGTAAGGTCGTAGCAGGAATTCCGGATCGTCAGGAAAAGGCTCGCCAAGCGGCACATCGAGTGAGTTCACCGTACCCAAAAATCCATATGCACGTAACGCTCGGAAGGTATCCAACGGCGCTACCCCGTGAGGAAACACCATCACATGGTCGTAAGGAATATCGGTTAACCCATGGAACCGATCCATCCTCGCGACGCTCTGCCGTATCTCCCGTGCTTGTACATCGAGCGGGTTCACGGCGTAGCTATCAAATTCGCGGTGTATATGGTTGTCGCCATGAATGCAGATGGAGTAGCGATCGGGATGCGCACGAAACAATGCGACCACATCTGCCTTGCTACGGTTGTAGTTCCAGGGGATAAAAGCGATGGTTGTGTGGAAGTTGTGCCGGTCCATTTGATCAAGCAAGCCACGATAGTTCAGAGCGCCATAGGGATCAGTCAACCATGGATCGTCGATGGTGAAGTTAGCGTAATGCCCGTCAAGATGCCAACCGTACTCTCCGACGACGTGATTGAGAAAGAGTAGAAATGGCGCGAGCAATGAGAAACTCTTCTCCATTCCCGACGGCTTGCCCAGGAAGGAATCGTCAAACTGCCGCATGTGTGGGGCGAAATAGACCTCGCGCGATCCGATTTGTGCCCGTACAAGCAACGGTATGGAATCGCCGCCCGCCCATCTTGAAGAGATTACCGTTGCAGAGGAAACGGCTGCTCCTTCGAGCCTACATGTGGGAGATGCAACGGCTGCAAAGTTCATGCCGGTAAGCACACCGGCCAGGTTCTCAGCCTGTTCCACATGAACCGTGTCAGGTTCAGCGCGGTCAGACAAGGTAGCGCACTCGCTGACAGTGCCCGCCGACCACGCCTTCACCACATTCCCATTCCCTCGCGCTGTGACGGCGAAGATGAGCAACGGGGTACTGGCTCTGCCGTGCCGTTCAAGCGCTCCTCGAAGTACATTCATGTCAGATCCTGCGAGCGCATCCTCTGTGGCAAGAACCGCAAGCGTACCAGGAGCAGCTACCCGTTGGACGGCCTTAGACACTGCATCCGGAGAACTGGTGTCCGCGGAGATCAGACCAACGCCATAAAAACTGGCAAGAGCTTGAATCTCCTGCTGCTCCAATTCATATGACTGGTTGCCGTGCAACAGAACAAGATCCTGACCATAACTCGAACTGGTGGAGCACACAAGAACGAAGACTCCGAACAGCGTTTCTAGAAAAAATGTGACGCTGAACCGTGCGATGCCGCACTTAAAATACCGTGGCGGATGTCCGCATCGCCCGTCTACATCCTTAAAAACGTTGGAATTGGGAATCATACGAGTCATTTAAGTACATCGGTTAAGCATGTTCTACCGGCCGCAGGTAGAACTGCGCCGTGTCACCCTGTTCCCGCCGATTTAGCGACGCAGCAGATCTGCGCATGGCCCGGACCTGTGCGGGTGATGGTCGCACCGCTTGCGACAAAGGAATATCGTGGCGGTACGACTCGCTGGCCCAGAACTGAAACTCATTGGAGTCGAAGACCACGTTCTCAACACGAAATCCGCTCTTGGCGGCAAGCATCTCAAAGCTCTTCCGACTATGCAGAAAAAGGTGGCGTGGAGCGTCAAGCTGAGACCAGTCAGTACTATAGTTCTGCCAAGCCCAGCCGACGACCGGGATACATACGACGCAGACTCCTCCTGGCTTCACGCGCGCTCGTGCAATCTTAAGTGTGTCAATCGGCATATGTTCAAGCGAATGGCGAAACAAGACAACATCAAAGCTCTCCGTGACCTCGGCCAGCGTCTTGCGCTCCACCCGCAAACCGCAGCGGTCATAAACATCGGACGAGACAAACGGATCAATACCTCTCGCCTTGTAACCCAGCTCTCGCAGATCGGCCAGCAGTGATCCGCCGCCACAACCTACGTCGAGCAGCGTCTGCCTCTTGGTCAAATGTGCTCGCCGAATCGCATCAAGATCAGTCCTTCGCCTCCAGTTCACTAGAAACCCTGCCGGCGAAAGATAGAGGAAGTCTCGCAACGCACGCAGAAGGCTGACGGATCTAGTCTGAAGGCTATAGTAGTCGCTGGGGTAGTAGGCGCTCATATCTGCGGGCGGCGCAGAAAGCGACAGACATCCGCACTCAGCACACTCCCAGTAGGGAAAGACATCGCGTGTGCCTAGCATCATCTCACGCGCCTGATGCAGCGCACCGGCAGGATATCCACATACTGGGCATTGACACGGAGGAAGACCGCCCAGTGGATCTTGTCCACCGTGGTAAGAGGCCGTCTCCGAAGATGGTTGGCCGGACATCATTTTCCATTCCCCTGTTCTGCCGCACGACAACGGTAATACTATGAAGCTCCTGTCATATCCGCAAAGCACAATGCTGACCTATCGCAGTTTCTCCACCACGAGGCGTGGATAAAATGGCCCTCTCCGGAATAGTGCTCGCCGCAGTCGCTCCACCACCTGGAGAGATTTGCCCAGGACTGCCGCGCCTAGCATCTGCTTTCTTGTGAAGCGTGCAATCCGCAACTCGCGCTGTTCGCGCCGTAATTCGCGCGACGCAAGCCGGCGCAGATGGGCAAAAGGTGGCCTGGCCGCCACCGAGGCTGCCATGCCTTCACGAATCCTCACCAGGTCTTCGCGCATCCGAATTTCCTCGCGCATGGCCTTCTCCGCCCAGCTTCCCTCACTGCCTGCGTGATACACCACCAGTTCGTCGCGCAAGATCGTCCATGGTCCTTCGAGAGCCAGACGGAAGGGTAGATCGTAGTCCTCGCCAAAACGCAATGTCTCGTCGAAGTACCCCACGCGCTCGAGTACCTCGCGGCGTACCGCCACGGCCTGATTGAACATCACAAACCGATTGAGCAACACCTCGGCAGGGTTCTTCCATATTCCGCTCGAGCACTTCGGCATCGTGTCACCAATGTCAAAAGTCGACGTGCGCCTGCCGCTGGGATACAGCACCGTGCAATTGCACAAAGATGCCGTCACCTCGGAGCCTGCATCGCATAGCGACTTAACTTGCCGGGCGATCTTGTCTGGCAGCCATAGGTCGTCGGAATCCAGCAACGCGATAATGTCGCCCCTCGCGACAGAGATACCGCGATTGCGCGCGATTGCCGGGCCGGCATTGGCTTGTGTCACTACTCGGATGCTATCTCCGTAGCTCCGCAGCACAGCCTGCGTGTTATCCGTAGACCCATCATCCACGAGAATAACTTCGATGTTGGGATAGGACTGGCCAAGCACGCTGTCGATCGATTCGCCAACGGTTCCGGCCCGGTTATATGTGGGGATGATGACACTGACCAGCGGGTCGGCTCGCATGGTCACCTCCAAGGCTGAAATAAACACAGAAGTGCGAAAGCTACGTTTCGCTAAAGATTGGCTGTAGCAATGATCCGGAGGGCAATTCCCTCGCCCTCCGGATTGGCTTTACGTCCAGGCTTGACGCACGACTAGGGTCCGTCTGCACACGATTAGTGGGCAGTGCCTCCCAGATTCAAAGGCGTACCAGGTTTCGCCGTCCCCGCATACTCATAAGCTCCAATATCGTATGCCGCCCCTTGCGGACGAGGCGTACCAAGCAAATCGTTTATCACCGTGGGACTAGTTGACACGCCTGCGTCCTTCGCGGCACTTGTGCTTTGTATGTTGAAGTTGCACCCGATGCACTGGGTCGTAGAGGTTCCCAGTGAGATAAAGTTCGGGTTCTTGTTGGTAATGTCGCCCGTGAACTGCGCTCCGCCGAAGTTGGCGGAAACTGCATAGTACAGGTTGTTCGCACCTGTTACCGTCGCCGATGAAGTGTCGTACACCGACGTATCAGTGCCTGCGCTGTAGAAGAGATTGTCTTTGAACGATGCGCTTCCTGAATTGTTGCGGAAACCCTCGGCGCCATCGATGCACGTGTTGTTGTAGAAGACGTTCGCACCGAGTTTTCCATCCTCAAATACCCAGCACCACGGCTGCACCGACCCGGCCACGCTCGGATGCCCCGAGCCATCGTCCCAGGGAGGATACGCGAACACATTGTTGGTCACGGTCCAATTGCTGACATCGCCGTTGCCCGCATTGTCCTGTACGATGACACCCTCGTGGTGGTTGAAACAGACATTGCGATCGACGATGACGTTCTTCGAGACTTCCGTGCCATCGCCAGTCGTGTTCCAGGTCTGAATACAGTCCATATGGCAGTCGTAGCCATCGCAGGAGTTGCTCGTGTTGCCGTGCATGTAATTGTGGCGATAGATGGTGCCCACGCCCCAGCTATCAACGTAATCGTGGTCGCTGCCCGGCTCGTCGCCTTGCAGCGCGTAAAACTCATTGTCCGAGAAGGTGCAGTTCGAGCACGCACCATAAAATCCGTTGGATACGCCATGGACGTAATTGCGGCTGATGGTGAAGTTTGACGAGTAACCCGAGGACGATACCGACCCAACGCCGGCGATGTAAAATCCTCCTCCACACGACGTGCAACCATTGCCATCGACTTCAATGTTGGTGTAAGAGTTGCCGATCAGTCCTGAGTTCGACCCAATTCCGCCGTTGCCATTGGACTCAAGGTGAAAGCAATCGACGGCAACATAGCTGGCATTCACCTGAAAGCTTCCCACAATGATGACGGAAGAGTTTGGCCGCGTGCCTGTTGGCGAGTTGACATCGGAGATCGCAGTCGTGGGACAACCGGAACCATCCTGTCCGCGCACCGTGATCAGCGCACTCGCCGTTCCCGCGTTGGACATCGTGATGCTCTCCGTATAGGTGCCTGCGCCGACCTGCACGATCGACCCCGGAGTCGTCGCCACAGAAACACCGCGACCGATCGTGAGACAGGGAGCTGAGGCGGACGTGCAATTGCTTGAGTCGTTCCCCGACTTAGCTACGTAGTAAGTCGTGGCGTTGAGCGGAACCGTGGCGAGCATAAAGGACGCCGCCAATAACATAGCAATCAATAGCTTCATAAACGATCTCCTGCCCGGCCGATCAGCGGATGCTACATGGTGTTCGGCAAGCACGGTAGGCTTCCGCGAGAGCGCTGTCATGCGTTCTCCTGACTTCCGGGGCCACTGTCAAAAATGCGAGTATTGCCTGCAAAATCAAGCCCGGAACCTGTTGCGGCCCCGAGTGTCCGATTTGCCAGCGCAAGGCTCCACCTTGCGATATTGCTCCATTTTTTGAAGGCCCTCTTCACAGCATCTCGACGGATAAACCGGTTAGGGATGGCAGAAAAAGGAAAGACGACCACCAGAACAACCATACGGACCGTTGCACTCAAAAAAAGCGCGATCCGATACAGCCTGGCGTAGGGATTTCCCCGAGAACGCCTAAGAAATTTGAACACAGAATCGCGCATAAGGATATCGGAAAAGCCGTCTTCCTTCTTTTTCGTGCTTTGCCCTCCAAAATGAATAACTTGCGCGTCACCGACATACTGCACATTCATTCCTGCATTCCGGACGCGATAACACAAATCCACCTCTTCCGCGTACATGAAGTAGTCCCGGTGGAATCCGCCACCCTGCTCAAAGGCCTTTCGTTTCAGCATTATGCAGGCTCCAGAAACAACATCGACCTCGTAAACCCCGCGCCCCTCGTTCGTATAGAGAGCCCGAATACCAAACAGCGGCAGCCTAGGCCAATGACACTTCAGCCAGTCGAACGCCAGCAACTGATTCAGGATCGTAGGAAAGGACTGCACGCAACTCGTTTGCAGCGTGCCGTCCCCATTCAGAAGCCTGCACCCCACAGCGCCAACTTCCTCCTGCGCATCGAGCACAGCCATCATTCGACTTAGAGCATTTTCTGTCACCAGCGTGTCGGGATTGAGAAACAGCAGGTCTCTGCCTCTCGCTTGCGCAGCTCCAACGTTATTCGCCGCTCCAAAGCCTATGTTCCGCTCGAGGACAATGAGCTTCACGTCTGGAAACCGCACCCGAAGCTCATGACATCCCCGCTCAGGAGAGTCGTTGTCAACCACGATGATCTCGTAGTCCACATCATGTGTGGTTGCCTCAATGGAGGCGATGCAGTTCTTCAGAAACTCCAGAGAGTTCCAGTTCACGATGATGATTGAAAGGTCTGCCATGTCTGAAATCTGCCGAGCAGATGTGTTCAGCGTGCCACTATTTCCATATCGTCGAGCGGAACGTAAGGCGCCGGAGCTGCTGCTGCTTGATGTAGCGGATAAGTTTTTTGTCATCCACCTGCGGAACGCGCCTAAACAGCGCCAGTAGATAACCGCAAAGCAGGCCGGCAGAGCCGGTAACCAGCGGCTTCTGAGCTATTCGCTTCACGCACTTCATCGCCATGAACAATGGATGGTATCCCGAGATGTAGTTCCATTCACCCTTCTTGACAGCGTTCTGCCAGGATCCGTTGGCGGCCCCGGTATAGCGGTAGTGAGCTACCTGCAGGCCGGGAAAGCTGCGCGTGCTCCATCCCTTCATGTTCGCTTTAACCTCGTCCAGTGTGTCCCATCCAGCCCCACGCTCCACGCCTCCAATATCATCCCAGCAGGCACGGCGATAAATCTTCGTTGCCCCACGCACATGGAAGCGCGGATTCTCCTCGACCCGCCATTCCCCATCGATAAAGTTACAGATGTCACCTCCGCCGATGCCGAGCTTTGGGTCTCGCTCGAACTCCTGGAAGCAACGTTCGAAATAGTCCGGCTGCAGACCGACATCGCCATCGAGCTTTACCAGAAAGTCCCACTCCACATTTGCAAGCGTTGCATAGCCTTCATAAAAGGCAATGATCTCCTTGGCCTCGCGTGCTCGGCGTCCACGTTCCTGTTGACCCTCGTGCGTGGCCCCCGACACATCTCGTTTCTGACTATGCAGGTGCACCGCAACAATCCACCTATACTCCGACGCCCAGCGATCTGCGATCTTTGGCGTGCTATCTGTAGATCCGTCATTCACCAAAATCCATCGAAGCGGCTTGACCGTCTGCCGCGCCATATCTCGGATGGTCGTTTCCAGGTACTCAGCCTCGTTGCGCACGGGACTGATGACGATATATTGAACCATCCGGCCCGGCTTGTTCGTATGCATGTCGCAATACCTACCCTTCGTGCCTCGCACGGCTGCGCATCCTTTGCATCGGCGAGCGCATCATGTTCCACAGCTCTGTTCCGACGCACCGTTTGAACGCAAGCTTCATCCATCGTCCAGACCGTACCACGGCTGGATCCAACTCGCGCGCAAACTCGGAGAGTTGCCGAGAAAGATCAAGTTCGCCAGCGTTGAAGGCCGAACTGGCAAAGCCCACCGTCTCTCTCGCTAGCAGTTCAATCAGCCTGCGATGCATATGCCCGGCATCTGGCAGAATGTCGCTGCATGTGTCCAGAAAGCAATCGGCAGCCGCCTTTCTCTGTTGCAAATCGGGCAGATACTGACTCGCATAATAACGAGCTGACATGTTGGCAGCGTGCAACCTATAGACCGCCTGATACTGGTCAAGTATGCCGACATCACCGTGAGCAGCCAGCCGTAGCCACATCTCCATGTCGCCGGAGTGAGGTAATTCCACGCGGTAGCCGCCAAGCCGCTTTTGCAACGATGTCCGCACCACGGCCGTCGGTGTCGGCACTATATTTTTCGCCCCACTCACCCTGATGAACTCCGACCCCGACAGCACACGCCAGCCGTCTCCAGATGACGGAACCAGGTTGGCAGCCTCACCTTCCATCCGCGTAATCGCCTGTCCGAACGACAATCCCATGGCGGGATGTGCGTCCATCAGCCGTGCACTGCGTCCCAGGGCACCGGGAAGTAGATAATCGTCCGCTGACAGAAGAATGTAGTAGTCCGCTTCAACCCATTCGATCCCTTCGTTGTAGGTGGTGATATGCCCCTTGTTGACCGCGTGATGAATGCAGGAAACCCTTCTATTCTCCCGACTCAGTGCCTCGCCCACCTCGCCACTGTTATCGGGAGAAGCATCATCAATAATCAGCGCGCGAACCTCAACCTCTGTCTGCGCAAGCACGCTCTCGATGCACTCCCGCAAAAAGTGTCCATAGCGATAACAAGGCACGATCACATCGACAGAACTCATGCCTGAGCTCTCCACTCGACCAATAACTGGTTCTTCACCGATAGCGATGTTCGATGTAGCTAGAGTCATATCCCTTGCCTAAAAGATTGCCGGCGCCATCCGTAACAACACAAATATCTTTCGCACGCGGACTGGAACGCTCCCCGCCGGAACCAAGTGCAGTAGAGCGCGCACAGAATAGATTCCACTGAGTATCGCTGCCGCGACACCGGCGACCGACGCCCACATAAAAGGCAGCAGGTGAAATCCTGCAAACACCACGCCCACGATCGTGAGGAACAGCACACAGGCGCGTGCTGTACCTGTCGACCAGCGGAACCCGCTCAACCAGCTCACAACCGTGTAGATCATGACCGCGTGAAAGATGTAGGAGCCGAAGAATGCGATCCCAGCGCCATCGATGCCGAAATGCTCCAGACATATCCACGCTAATGCCAGACTGACGACCGTCCACGCCAACTCGCAGCTGAAGAAGATGACCTGGCGCGCTTTGGCGACGATGATGAAACCCATCGGCCAACTAATAACCTGGATCATCGTTCCTAGGCATATCCACCGTAGAATCCCTACTGCTGCGCCGAACTTCGAGCTGTAGAACAGAGCAATAATCAGTGGTGCAATCGTCAGGGTTGCAATGACTCCCGGACCTGCCAGCAGCACACCCACGTGGGCCTGCTCGTTCACGAGTCTATTGCACTCCGGATTGTTGTTCGCACTCGCCGTCAACCTGGGATAGAAATCAGCAGCCATCGCCTGCAGGATGACCCCCACATAAAGTCCGCCCAGTGTCCAGGCGGATTGGTAAAGCCCCGTGTCAGTGAGCCCATAACGGTGCAGGACCATGATGCGTACGGCGTACGCCGCTCCAATTGTCATCAAACCGCTGGACATAAAAGCGAAGCCCAGCTTCAGAAGCGCGCCTACTTCCTGCGTTACATACATCGCGGTCAGCGAGGGCTTTTCAATTTTGATCCTTCGGCTATACCACCACGAGGCCGCTGCCGCCATCACCGCTACGGCAATCAACGCAGGCACTACACCACGATCGCGGAAGAAATACACCAGCACAATACCAGCGATCGTTCCAAACAGAGGCCCCAGAACGCTCATCTTCGCCAGATCCGCAATGCGCCTCATTCCTTGAATCAGCGCACCCTGTCCAGCCGACACCAGAGTAAAGAATACGGCGACGGACAATAAAGCGACCTCGGGGGCATGTTCCGCGGAACCAAACGTCAACCGCGCCACAGGCCGTTGAAATACAATCAGCAGCACTGCACCCAGTAGACCCAGTAGCACGGATACCCGCCGCAACACAATCGTGGTCTGCGCCACCCTAACACTGTTGCCTGTTCCGGACGCCTCTGCAATCTGACGCACTCCACTGCTATTGACTCCCATGCCGGCGATTGTCTGGGTAAGGTTCGCAATCGACCCAAACAGACCAAACAGGCCGAATCCGGCTGGGCCAAGCAGGATCGCCATCGCTTTGGTCCGCACCATACCTATGACGATGTTGATTGCTGAAGATCCGCCCACCATTGCCGACGACTTCAGTATCTGGCCGTAACTTCCCTGTTTTTCCTCTTCCACCTGGCACAACTCAGCCTCAGTGCAAGGGGGAGCGAGATGCAAATCGGTTTCGCACGATACCGTAGTCATAAAAATTGTCTTTGTTCACTTCAGTCGTCGCTACTGCAGAAAAGCCTTAGCAGGCGCCCCGGCCCGAAAACATCGCCGCCGGGGTTTGCAGAAGGATTTTGATGTCCATCCACAGAGAGCGGATATTCGCGTACTGGATGTCCATGCGCACCATCTCATCGAAGGTCGTCCGTGATCTGCCCTTTACCTGCCAGAGTCCTGTAAGCCCTGGCTTCAGTTCAAGCACGCGCCTTCTATGCCATACACGGTATCGCTCATATTCGTATGGCAAAGGAGGCCGCGGCCCGACCAGCGACATATCATTCCTGAGCACGTTGAAGAACTGTGGCAGCTCGTCCAGACTCGTCCGGCGCAGAAACCGTCCTACTGGTGTCACGCGTGGGTCCTTGGTGATCTTGTACACTCCCTTTTCGTAGCTCGAATCCGTGCCTCCGGCAATCAGCTTTGCAATGTACTCACGATGGACCTGGGGATCATTGCCGGTAAGCATGGTGCGAAATTTGTAAAAATTAAACTCCTTGCCATACTGACCTACCCGTTTCTGGGAGAAGAACACAGGACCGCGCGAAGTCAGCTTCACCAGCAACGCAACGATCATAAACACTGGCAAAAACGCCATAATCCCCATCAGGCTCCCAGCAATGTCCATCGCACGCTTCAGTGTGCGCGCGCGGCGGTCGACACATCCTCCCCCGGAGATGTCTGGATACAAGAACACGTCAAACTCATCGGTAGGCAGTTCCGCAGCATCCTGCGGAAACACCCGAAAGGTCAGCTTAAGTCTGCAGATTCGGTCCGGGCTCGCCGCCCGTCCCACTGCATCAGAAACCTTCCGGATCAGCGTGCTTACCGTTGCTGAATCGGCGCAACCGATCTCCGTCATCAGAAGGCCCAGCGTCTGGCCGCTCTTGTACCAACCCAGAATGTCGGTCTCCCGCGTACAGGCTAAGATTGCATCCACAATCTCATGAATCAGGGAATTCCCTGCTTTCGGGTCGAGATCGGCGCCGCTCACCAGCGCGAGCATAAAGGACCTCGACGACCGTTCGCTTCGGCGGCGCTCGAATCGCAGCATTTGAAGAAAGGCGCTTTCATCAACCACTGCCGCCTTGTGCCGTACCTCTGCGACAACCATTGAGTCCTTTTGGCTGGTCGACTTTCTTATCCAAGGCAATGGAACAACTTTCTGAGTACCCATATAAAATCCTCAGTCCTTCATGCAATCTGATGTTTCAAGATGCTTTACCTCAGAACCCAACTCAAGCCCGATACATGCTAGCTACATCATGATCATGGCCATTCGCCATGTGCATCGGTCCCGCAGCATTTCCTCTGCGCCCTCTCTCGATAAGTCCACTGCCAACTGCTCTGCTCGCGACCGCCGACGATCCTAGTGGCTCCAGCAGACCAGCATCCACCTCTACTGCTACCGATTGATGAATCAACGAGACCGGAACGATCAGGCTTCGAGAGTCCTTGCGACGTGCGATCACTCCCTCAACCCCTTCGAGCAGGCCAGCTCGCACCCGGACCCGCTGTCCCACTTTCAAAAACGGCCCCACCTCCAGCCGAACACCGTGCTCAACACAGAGCCGCACTGACTCCAACTCGGCATCGTCGATCGATGCCGGCGCCCCATGGCTGGAGAGCATCCGTACTACACCGAATACCCTCAGCACCTTACCCCTTTCACCCAAATGAATCCTCGTGAACACATACCCCGGAAACAGCGGCGACTCGATGCGCACTATCCGGTCCTTCCATCTGCTTTCCGTCACCACCGTAGGCAGAAAGACCTCGATCGATTTGCTCCGAAGACCGTCTGCTACAGCTTTTTCATGACGCGGGCGGGTATAGACCGCGTACCACCGGGTCGCCACATCCGAAGGCAGCATAGGCAAAGGAGACAGGTTCGATACTGGATTCGCCAGACGATTCAACATTCCCCCTAAACCTTGCAGAATCAATATGGAGCGACTATTTTATGCAACGCTCCGCGCTTGTGACTCACAAAGTGTCACTGTGGAAAATCTGTCTCTGACCGACTGAAGGAGTTGCTCTCGTTCCGTCCACCGCAACCGATGAATGATTCGTAATCGGTCAAGGAAGCCTTCCATTCAAGCCAGATGCTCACTTACACGAGTCATTTGCAATTTAACTGCCAGTTGCAAGCCATTCCCGATGCCAGTCTTCACCGCGACAAGCGTTTCTAAACCCACGCTCTACCCCAACCTGCCGCCCGCGCCCACCCCACCGGACCTCAGATCGTATCAACTATATGAAACAACCTGCACAACGTGTCCCCATCTCTTGCCAACTCGCGCGTTTCGATCGGCTAGGGCAATACCTGATACCTACCCACCATCCCGCCCTTGAAGTGCTCGTTCACATGGCAATGGAGCAGCCATATTCCTGCATTGTCAGGAACCATGTCCGCTACCGCCATCGACATAGGTTCTAGTGGGACGGAGTCTACGCGCATTTCATTCCACAGCGCCGTGTTGCCATGCCAATGCGCCATATGCACATCATCCTCGTTGCTGTTAGAGAGCAAGTACCAGCGCACATGCTCGCCCCGTCTCATCGTCATCATGGGTAGGTTGCCCTCAATGTATCCATTGATCGAATACAGCATGTTCTGCTCGCGAACCACTGGGTCGTCCGACTTCACGCGAATCGGTGTTGACTTCCCATTCGAATTGCCGTGAAAGAACCAGCTATCTGTCTCATCGAAAATTGCAAAGTCGAGAACAAACTCCCTGTCTACATCCTTTGGCGATCCGTCCGGACGCGCCATGCCTCGCCTGGTCACGATAATGGGTCCGATAAGTCCCGTATTCATATCAGATGACTCGACAAAGTGCGAGTGATACATCCAAATTACGGAGCTGCCATCCATTGGTCCAGGGCCGCTACGCTCAGGCACCGCCCAGATGTAGGTATAGGTATGCCCTGGTGCTACCAGGTCGTCTGCCTTCGCCGCCCCTGTCGTCCCGTCTTCATACATCGCCCCCTCCGCATCCTTCTTGTACTCCAGACCGTGCGCATGCATGGTAAGCGACAGATGGGTATTGTTGTGGAAGACGACCCGCACTGTATCGCCCACCTCAGCGCGGATTAGCGGCCCCAGAATGCCCAGATACGCTAGTTGCTGCGGCCGCGTCTTCAACGTTTTGAATGTCGCATCGGTGTACTCGCGATAGATTGCCTTGTGATAGACGCGATGTTGTGTTCCCGTCAAGCTCTCATCGTCTCCGGTCTCCCTACGCGGCACGCCGGCCAGATGCCGACCATTCGGTGTATAGTCCCAGTCCACCTCGTCGGCCGCAATATAGTATGTGCGGATAACACCATGTTTTTGGGGAACACCGGCCGGCTGCGCAGGCACCTCCGCATGTTTCCCGTTCATGGAAGCCGTTCCTTCGCTCGTCTGCGCGGAGCCAGCAATCGCCGCAAACACTAGAAATCCAGCCAACACCACTCTTTTGTAATTCCGCCGATCAAGCACTTCCCTGTCACCTCTCCCAGGGAATGTGCGACGATCATCCCCGCACCATTACATAGCAGGTTGGCTTCCACCACAATCTATTTGCAAATCCCAGGCATCTTGTCCCGGCATGCAACCAGACGGCACCAATCTTTGCAGCATTTTGCAAACTATGCACATATTTCGTGCTATCGGGGCCCTATTCCCGTGAAACACCACTTCTTCAGGCTCAACCGCACAGACCCAGACGAAATTCATCTGCAGGTGTTCGCTGAAAACTCTTCTCTTTCGGAAGGAATGGCAACTCACATGCCCGAGATTCCAGAAGACCGATGTTCGATATCAAGCACAGTGCGCCGGCAGAATCTCTTCTGGGAACGTCACCGGCAATCCTTCGCGTCGGTGAGCAGTTGAGGAGAGCTGCCCAGACGGATGTTCCCGTCCTTATCACAGGTGAAAGCGGCACCGGCAAAGAACTGTCCGCTAAAGCTGTGCATAACCTTAGCGCACGCCGATACGGCAGATTTCTTAAAATCAACTGCCCCTCCGTTCCGCACGAGATATTCGAGGACAAACTTTTTGGTGCTGACACGGTGGAAGATAACCCTGAGATACCACCTACGGAGGATCGCCTTCGACCCCACCGTGACACGTTATTCCTCGACGAGATCGCGGAACTCGATCTTCCCTTGCAATCCCGTCTGCTGCGCGCGGTTAACGGCTTCCCTCCTGCACGGTTTGGCACTCCGGATGGCCCTCCGGCAGAGGTCCGTCTGGTCTGTGCGACCAGCCACAATCTCGAAGAGGCAGTCGCAGCAGGAAGATTCAGAATCGATCTCTTCCATCGCATAGACGTTCTACATATCGACATGCCTGCCTTGCGGGACCGCATCTCGGACATACCCATCCTGGTGGAACACTTCATCAAGACATATGCCGAACAATTCTCCAGAACACCCGCACCTTTACGTGGACCCTTTATCAATCTGCTGCAGTGTTACCACTGGCCGGGCAATATCCGCGAATTGGAAAACATGGCCAAACGATATGTGCTGCTTGGTGGAGAAGAGCACCTCATCCCAGTGCTCCGTGGCGCCGAGGCCGTTCGC
Source organism: Edaphobacter acidisoli (assembly GCF_014642855.1). Classification (NCBI taxonomy): domain Bacteria; kingdom Pseudomonadati; phylum Acidobacteriota; class Terriglobia; order Terriglobales; family Acidobacteriaceae; genus Edaphobacter; species Edaphobacter acidisoli. The sequence goes on from NZ_BMJB01000001.1 coordinate 1,144,910, forward strand.
GCAGCATCGCCCTCCACCGTTGATCTCGACACGCCCCTGCGTGTTCAGACCAAGCGCGCAGTTCAACACCTGGAACGCAATGTAATCTTGAGCGCGCTGCAAACCTACTCATGGAACCGCACCAAGACGGCTCTTGCGCTTGGCATTAGTTATCGTGCGCTGCTGCACAAGATCAAGGAAGTTGGACTGCCCTCAGTACGCTCCACCAAACCTCCGCTGGAGCAATGCTCCATACAGGGTCAGGGAAAGGTCGGTGCCCCGTAGGTTTTTTGGAAACAGACATGCTTAACCATAAGCGACACTTCCAGACTGCACGAAGTGTCCTGATTCAGGGATGGAAGTACGAGACATTTTCATCCAGACCGCCCTGAAACTGTGGCTATGCAAGCAATTGTCAACATGTTTGCACTCGAATGGTGCAACTTTGAATTTAGCCCGTACGCAGATGATTGGAGGACTTGTGATTAACTTTGGCGTCATTGGTTATGGCTATTGGGGACCGAACCTGGTTCGCAACCTGTTCGAAGTAGCGGAGACGCAGCTCATCGCAGTGAGCGACATGCGAGAAGATCGATTGCAGCAGGTTGTAAGCCGCTATCCCTCAGTTGAAATAACGACAGACTATCGTCATCTGCTCGAAAACCCGAATATCGACGCAATCGCCATTGCGACGCCTGTCTCGACCCACTATGAACTCGCGCTCCAGGCACTCGAGCACGGCAAGCATGTCATCGTTGAAAAGCCGATGACCTCAACCTCCGAACAAGCCTCCCACCTGATCGAAGAGGCTCGCCGCCGCAAACTCACTCTGCTGGTCGACCATACCTTCGTCTATACCGGAGCCGTGCGCAAGATTAAGGAGATTGTCTCGTCGGGAGAACTGGGCGACGTCCTCTACTACGATTCCACACGCATCAACCTTGGCTTGTTTCAGCGTGATGTCGATGTCATCTGGGACCTGGCGGTCCACGACCTCGCGATCATGGACTATATCCTGCCCTCATCCCCATGCGCCGTCGCAGCGACCGGGATCAACCACCTCTTCGGAGGTGTCGAAAACCTCGCCTATCTCACTATGTTCTTCGACGAAAATGTCATCGCTCACGTCAACGTCAACTGGCTTTCTCCTGTGAAGGTACGCCGCACTCTGGTCGGCGGAAGCAAGCAGATGGTCGTGTACGACGATATGGAGCCCAGTGAAAAAATCAAAGTATACGACAAGGGTGTCACAGTGAACGGGTCGCGCGATTCTGTGTACAAAGCGCTGGTCGGCTACCGCTCCGGCGACATGTACGCTCCGCATCTGGATGTATCTGAGGCCCTGAAGGTTGAGATACAGCACTTCGTCGAGTGCATCCGCACCGGCGCCGAGCCAATTACCGGAGGCCAAGCCGGACTCCGTGTAGTGCGCATTCTTGAGAGCGCTTCCCGGTCAATGAAGCACCGTGGCCGGTTGGTCGATCTCAGGCCGCCGGTTCCTGTACCCGGCTCCCTGCTACCCCATACTCTCAACCCTGCGCTCAATCCTGTCCTAACCGTTGGAGTTGCATGATGTCAGTACCAGCCCACCTCGACTCTGAGGCCAAAGAAGACCTGCAGGCGCCTTCCCGTGTTCCGGATTTCTGCCGCATTGCTCCGGACGTGACGCTTGGCGCAAACGTGACCTTCTTCGCATTCGTCAATCTCTACGGCTGCTCCATTGGCGACAACAGCCGCATCGGCGCCTTCGTCGAAGTTCAAAAAAATGCCTCCATTGGACGCAATGTCAAAGTCTCCAGTCATACATTTATCTGCGAAGGCGTGAGGATAGAAGACGACGTCTTCATCGGTCACAATGTTTCTTTCATCAACGACAAATATCCCCGCGCCACCAGCGACGGCGGTGGCCTTCAAACAGAAGACGACTGGACGGTTATCTCCACGGTAGTCAAGCGGGGAGCCTCGATCGGCACCGGTTCCACCATTCTGTGCGGAATCACTGTAGGAGAATCAGCCATCGTTGGTGCGGGCAGCGTCGTCACCCGTGACGTCCCCCCGAACACGATCGTCGCGGGAAACCCCGCCCGTGTGCTGAGAACGATTGTGAACGCGCCGGAGGAGAAATGAAGGTTCCCTTTGTCGATTTGAAGTCCCTCCACAACGAGATCAAAGAAGAACTCGGCGAAGTCTTCGTCCGAGTCCTAGACAACTCGACCTTTGTCCTCGGACCGGAGGTGCAGCAATTTGAACAGGAGTTCGCCGCATATACCGGCACTGCGCACTGCATCGCAGTCAATACAGGCACTGCCGCACTTCATCTTGTGCTGGCTGCGATGGGCATCGGTCCTGGCGACGAGGTCATCACTGTTCCCCACACCTTCATCGCCACCGCTGAGGCGATCACCGCAGTAGGTGCACGACCTGTCTTCGTCGACATTAATCCGGTCTCCTTTACCATGGACGCTACGCTTCTCGAATCGGCCATCACGACTCGCACTCGCGCTATCATCCCCGTTGACCTCTACGGCCAGGTTGCGGACATGGATCCCATCCTAGAAGTCGCCGAACGCCGCGGAATCCCCGTCGTAGAAGACGCCTGTCAGGCGCATGGAGCCGAGTACAAAGGCCGAAAGGCTGGCTCTTTCGGCATCGCCGGCTGCTTCAGCTTCTATCCCGGGAAGAACCTCGGCGCATGTGGCGAAGGCGGTGCAGTCACCACTAACGACTCGAAACTCGCCGCATCGATCCGCATGTGGCGCGACCACGGATCATCCAAACGCTACGAGCACGTCTTCCCTGGGCTCAACATGCGGATGGAAGGACTTCAGGGAGGCATTCTCTCCGTCAAGCTCAAACATCTTGACCGGTGGAACGACCAGCGTCGTCACGCCGCCACGGCCTATAACCATGCACTGGCTGGCTCCGGGATCACCACTCCCACAGAGATGCCATACGGTCGCCACGTCTACCATCTCTATGTTGTCCAATCCGAGAACCGAGATGCTCTGCGCCAGCAGTTGACCGACGCAGGCATAGAATCCGGCCTGCACTATCCCATACCCCTCCATCTGCAACAAGCCTACCGCTCGCTCGGCTATAAGAAAGGCGACTTCCCTATAACAGAGCGGACGAAGAACCGCATCCTCTCGCTACCGATGTATCCGGGCATCCAGACTGAGGCAATCGAAAGAGTCGCAGCAGAACTCAAGGAGGGTTGCCTTGTCGTCTGATCAACAACCCACGGACGTCACTTGTGCTCGCATCGTCCCTGCTGTTTTTGGCGGCGCGCAAGTCATGAACGACCCTGCCTGGGAGTGGGACTTTGCCGCTCACTTGAAACAGACTCATTCGCCCGGAGAACTGCTCGCGCTTTATTCCAGATATCGCAGTGAAGAGGGCTCATTCGAGTCTCTGCTGCGTCGCATCATCTTTCGCGCCATGTGCCGCACTGCCGGACATGCGCTGCAGGTTGGCCCCGAAGTTGTCGTCAAACATCCCGAGACCATGGAACTGGGCGACGCGGTATTCATCGGTGCGCAGACAATGATCCAGGGCCGCTTCGATGGAACCTGTCGCATCGGCAGTCATGTCTGGATCGGTCCCCATGCCTATTTCGATGCCCGCAACCTCGTCCTGGAGGATTACGTAGGATGGGGTCCAGGAGCTAAAGTGCTCGGTTCCGCACATACTGGCGAACCGCTCGACGTACCTATCATCGCAACCGAACTCACAATTGAGCCTGTCGTAATCGGCTATGGCGCCGACATAGGTACCAACGCAACCATTCTGCCCGGCGTTCACGTCGGCGCTCACTCCATCGTCGGTGCCGGCGCAGTCGTTACGGCGGATGTCCCCGAGTACTCGGTAGTCGCGGGCGTGCCCGCCAGGATTATCCGGCACCGCAAGGAGTAACCTGTCCTAATCTGCCTCCATATATTTTTGACGGCAGGCTTTAAACCTATAACAGGAAGACCGGCATTAGACAGCCAAACAGGCAGCGGAGGAGAGCAATGAACCCCATTCAAGGAACGACGATCCTCATCACCGGCGGGGCTGGGTTTGTCGGCAGTACAACCGCGGACCAATTAATTGAAGCTGGCGCGGCCGAAGTCCGCGTGCTCGACAACTTTATCCGTGGAAACCTCCGAAACGTCGAGAAGGCTAGAAGCACAGGACGCTTGGTTGTTATTGAAGGCGATGTCCGCGACCGCGACTTGGTCGACAGCTCCATAGCTGGCGTGGACTATGTCTTCCACGAAGCTGCGTTGCGCATCACAAGGTGCGCCGAGGCACCGCGCGAGGCTGTCGAAGTTCTCATCGACGGTATGTCAAACGTCCTTGAAAGCTCCGTGCGCCACAAGGTCAAAAAGATTGTGGCCGCTTCCTCGGCCTCTGTCTATGGCAATCCTTCCTACCTCCCAATGGATGAGGCTCACCCATTCAACAACCGCACGCTTTACGGAGCAGGAAAAATCGCCAACGAGCAGATGCTTCGCTCTTATTACGAGATGTTCCGACTTCCCTACGTCGCCTTCCGCTACTTCAACATCTACGGCCCGCGCATGGACATCGATGGAGTCTATACCGAAGTCCTTATCCGTTGGCTAGACGCCATCGAAGCTGGCCAGCAGCCGAAGATCTTCGGCGACGGCTCGCAGTCCATGGACTTCGTCTTTATCGAAGATGTCGCTCGCGCCAATCTTGCCGGCCTGGTCTCCGACACAACCGACGAGGTCTTCAATGTCGGCCGCGGAGTGCAAACAACGCTGAACGAACTCTGCCATCTCCTGCTAAAGGTCACCGGCTCCTCTCTCCAGCCAGAGTATCTTCCCGCGCGCAAGGTTAATAATGTCCAGGCACGCAGGGCGGCTATCGATAAGGCGCAAAAAATGCTTGGGTTCACAGCGCAGGTCGATCTTGCAAGCGGACTCGAGGCACTGATTCAGTGGCGCGAAGCGGCCAGATCTGAGTTGACCGCCGGAGGTGTCCGATGAGCGTTCTCGCATCTCTCACAGATACTCCTTCGACAACCATCCCTGTTGCGCGCCCCTTCGTCGGCGCCGAAGAAGAACAAGCAGTCATCGAGGTGTTGCGCTCCGGATGGGTTACACAGGGCCCGCGTGTAGCCGAATTTGAACAAAAATTCTCCTCCTATGTCGGCTGCAAACACGCAGTCGGTGTGTCTTCTTGCACCACCGCGCTCCACCTGGCCTTGATCGCGCTCAATATCGGCGCGGGCGACGAAGTCATCTGCCCCAGCCTCTCTTTTATCGCTACAGCAAACTCCATCGCCTATGTCGGAGCAACTCCTGTCTTCGGCGACATCGACCTCGCCACCTACAACCTCGATCCCCACTGCATCGAGGCACTCATTACACCGCGCACGAAAGCTCTTCTCGTCGTCCACCAGATCGGACTACCCGCGGAGATGAACGCCCTGGCGCAGATTGCCCAAAAGCATCATCTTGCCATCATCGAGGACGCCGCCTGCGCCATCGGCTCCGAATACGCAGGACACTTGATCGGTGCGCCAGTGGGAACCATGGCCTGCTTCAGCTTCCATCCCAGAAAGGTTTTGACTACTGGCGAAGGCGGCATGATTACCACTAGTGATACCGCGATCGCCGAACGTCTCCGCCGCCTTAGACAACACGCCATGAGCCTTTCCGACGTGGCGCGTCACAATGCAAAGCAGGTCGTCACCGAAACCTACGACGAAGTCGGTTTCAACTTTCGCATGACTGATATGCAGGCCGCGATCGGCATCACACAGCTTGGCCGCCTGGACAGCTTCCTTGCGCGCCGGCGTCATCTCGCCGCGCGCTATACCGCCGCACTCCAGCATCTTCCCTGGATGATCACCCCCGCAGTCCCTGCCAACTGCCGCCACAACTTCCAGTCCTACATGGTGCGCCTCATCGGCGACCACGCAAAAAATCGTGATGCAATTATGCAGCAGTTACTCGAAAAGAAGATCTCCACCCGCCGCGCGATTATGGCCATCCACCGCGAACTTCCCTACCGCTCCCCGGCATGGGACCGCTCACTGCCTCACACCAATCTGGCCACCGACACCGGACTCATCTTGCCGCTTTTCCATCAGATGACCGAGACCGAGCAGGACTACATCATTGAGTCACTCCAGACCATAGTCCTCTGAGAAGACCTTCCCAGGCATGGAGCTGAAGTCCTGCTACCCGCAGATCTCCAGACAGGGCTCAGAGTGCTGGCTGAAAACCACCAGCACTCCTGCCTCTGCTTCCTGGTACACATCGTTCATCGCCCTGTCTCCTATAGCGCAAGGAAGTTCACGCCCGTCACATTCGCTGTCTTGATAGTGACTGACTTGCTTGAGGGGACAAAGATTACTCCGGACTTCTTTACTTGCACCGTATATGTACCACTCACCAGCCCGCTGAAAGTAAATCCTCCGGATGAGTTTGTAACTGTCGTAGCAGTCGCACCTCCACTCAGAGAGACCGTAACTCCAGCTCCGCCAAGTCCGCTGACCGTTCCCGAAATCGAGAAAGTCTGTGCTGAGGTAAAGTTCGCCGTCGTATTGGCGCCGCTTACCGTCACTGCCCGATTAGCTGGAGTAAAGATGAAGCCGGCCTTTGTCGGCGTCACCGTATAGGACCCGTTCGTCACCGTGAAGCTATACGCACCCGTACTGCTCGCCGTTACCGTCGCTGACGATGTTCCGCTCAGGGTCACTGTCGCTCCATTGCCCCCGGCTCCGCTAATCGTGCCGCTCAGAGTATAGGTCTGCAACTGCGAGCTAAAGTTGGCCGTTGCGTTGGATCCGTTCAACGTCACCGCCTGGCTTGACGGTGTCATCACGTATCCCGCCTTTGCTGGTGTTACGGTATAGCTCCCATTGGCCAATCCGGTAAAGGTGTACACACCAGACGCATTAGCGGTAACAGTACCCGTTGCTGCGCCTCCCAGAGTTACGGTTGCCCCCGACCCTCCCGCACCGCTGATTGTGCCGGAGATGTTGAAAGCCTGACTCGATGAGATTGCCACATTTAGTACATGAGCATTGTTGATCGTCACCGTCGTCGCTGCGGGACTGAATACATAGCCCGCCAGGACAGGAGTGATCGTGTAGGTCCCGTTCGCAAGCCCATTGAAGCTGAATGCACCTGAAGCGTTCGCAGTCGTCGTGGCTGTCGCAGCTCCGCTCAAGTTCACTACTGCACCAGGCCCTCCAACCCCGCTAATGACACCCGCCACGGTATAGGTCGTGGTCGGTGAGTAGATCACATCCACCCAGTAGTTGGCAGCATTGGAGCTGCTGGTTGGAAATACACTCGTTGCCGAGTAGCCGTATAAGCCATTCGGTCCGTCTACACCGTTCTGTAGCGCATCTAGCGGAGGCGCATTCACCCCTTGCGAGGTAAAGAACCCTGAATCGGCTGAATAGTGCCCATCGGGCGCAAAGTACGACGCTACATACGTCGTGTTCGCCTTCACAGCAACAGGTTGCGAGAAGATGACCTGCTGCCAACCAGTGCTGCTTTCGTTGATGAAGGTTGCCGTTGCCAGCAGCGTTCCCGTGCTTGTCCACAGGTTCCCCTGATGAGTTCCCTGATTCGAGAACGACTTATAGAACCGGATACCGGACACATATCCGTCCGCATTAGCACGGAACTTCACGCCCAGCTCCACCGAATTCGTGTCGCCCACGTCAGGCGACCCAGGTGTGGCGGAGGGTTGCCAGATCGTGTCGCATGGGCAGTTGCTCAACACAGCAAAATTGGCACCGGTAATGTTCGCACCATACACGACCAGAGTTAGGTTGCCCGGATTAAAGATCAGGTTTGGAACCGACGGCGTCACTGTGTAGGTCCCGTTAACAAGTCCCCCAAAGCTATAGTTTCCGGAGGCATCCGCCGTCGTTGTCGCCGTTGCTGGACCGCTCAGAGAAACGGTCGCTCCAGCTCCTCCAGTGATGGTTCCGCTGATCGCATACGTAACCACCGTAGCTGTAAAGTTCACCCCCGTGACAGATGCTCCATTCACCGTCACATTCTGGCTCGCCGGGCTCACCGTAAATCCCGCTGTTCCAGGAGTGATCGTGTAGGTCCCGTTTGTCACCTGTTGGAACGTGTAGTTGCCGGAAGCATCCGCCGTCGTAGTGAGCGTGGCCGAACCCGTCAGAGCAACCGTATCACCGCCACCGCCTGTAATCGTGCCGGAAATGCTATACGGGAGGTTCGAGCTAAAGTTGACGGCAAGTTGATGGGCTCCATTAATGGTCACCGTCTGGCTTGCTGGACTAAAGGCAATCCCGCCGTTGCTCGGTGTCACCGTATAAGTCCCATTGGGCAAGCCGCTAAATGCATAGGCACCGGTTGTTCCGGTTGTCGTTGTCAAGCTTACCGGTCCAGTCAGCGTCACCTGAGTTCCGCTTGCTCCCGCCCCAGTAATCGTACCCGCAAGGGTAAAAGTCGTAGCTGGAGCATAGATCACATCTACCCAGTAGTTAGCTGAGTTATAGCTGCTGCTCGGGTAGGTACTCGTTGACGAGTACGAATAGATGCCGTTCAGACCGTCAACTCCATTCTCCAGCGCGTGAAGCGGAGGGTTGTCAACGCCAGCGGTTGCGAAGGCACCCGACGTTGCTGAATAATGCCCCGCTGGTGCGAAGTAGGACGCAATATACGTTGTGTTCGCAGTAACAGGTACTGGATTGGCAAATGTCACCTGCTGCCATCCCGTAGCGCTTTCGTTAGCAAATGAAGCCGTCGCCAGCAAACTGCCGGATCCGGTCTGCGCACTGGTCCACAGGTTCCCAATATGCACGCCCGTGTTGGCGGCGGATTTATAGAAGCGAACGCCCACAACGTAGCCGTCGTTGTCCGCGCGGAACCTCAGACCAAGTTCAATTGATTGTGGATCATTCTGATCAACCACGGTTGGCACCGTCGAAGGTTGCCAAATCGTGTCACATGGGCAGATAGACGGAACAGTAAAGTTAACGCCGGCTACGCTGGCATTGCTTATTGTGACCGTCTGGGTTCCTGGAACCATGACGTAACCGGACTCGCTCGGAGTTACGGTATAGGTTCCTGCGTAGAGGCCACTGAAGCTGTAATTTCCCGAGCTGTCTGCTGTTGTTGTAGTCGGATTCAATCCGTTAAGCGTTACGGTCGCCCCTGCTCCGCCTGCGCCGCTGATTGTCCCACTGATGCTGTAGGATTGATACCCCATGTACACCACATCAACCCAATAGTTGGTCGAGTCGTAGGAATTGACCGGGAAGACTCCTCCGCTGGAGGTATAGATATAAACACCATTGGAACCATCAACACCTTCAGCGAGGGCATGGAGAGGCGGGTTATTCACTCCGGTCGTCGCAAAGTAGTTCGTGTCAGCTGAATAGTGTCCAGACGGAGCAAAGTAAGAGACGATATAGGTCGTATTTGCCGATATTTCGACCGGCTCAGAGAAGTTGACCTGCTGCCAGCCCGATGCTGTCTCATTGGTAAAAGTAGCTGTAGCCAGCAATGCTCCCGTGTCCGACCAGAGGTGGGCCACATGCGTACCCACATTGGTAGCTGCTTTGTAGAAGCGAACACCGGCAATGTAGCCTGTCGCATCCGCCCTGAATTTCACGCCAACTTCAACCGGCGTACCATCGTTACTGTCAGCCAGCGTAGGCACTGACGACGGCTGCCAGATCGAAACACAGGCACACACCTGGCCCTGGAAGTTCACGTTCGTCGCATTCGTGGCAGACAGGCTTACTGATTGCGAGTACGGGGTAAAGATATAGCCTGGAAGGACCGGCGTCACCGTATACGATCCGCCCATCAAGCCCGTGAAGCTGTAGTTCCCTGACGCATCGGCAGTGATCTGCCCCGTCGCAGCGCCACCCAGATTGACCGTCGCTCCGGCACCTCCATTAATTGTTCCGGAAATACTTAGCGGATTTGTCACCGTGGCGGTGAAGTTGACGTTCGACACAGCAGTGCTGTCGATAGTGATCGTCTGAGTTGGCGGGGCAAATGTAACGCCCGGGTTACTCACCGAAACTGTGTATGTCCCATTCACCAATCCATCAAAGCTATAGTTCCCCGATGTATCAGACGTTGTTGTAAGCGACTCAGCTCCGCTCAGGCTTACGGTTGCTCCTCCGCCACCAGTCCCTGCAATCGTTCCAGACAGGCTATAGGTATTCGACGACGTGAAGACCACATCCACCCAATAGTTGGTCGAAAGAAAACTCTGATTGGGGAAGGCGCCTGCGGTCGTGTATAGATACACACCGTTATCGCCATCCACACCATTTTCCAGAGCGTGCAACGGAGGATTGTCATATCCCGACTGCAGGAAGTATTCAGAATCGTCCGAGTAGTGGCCTGAGGGCGCGAAATACGAAGCCACATAGGTCGTGTTAGCAGTAATTGGAATCGGTGAAGAGAAGTAGACCTGCTGCCATCCAGAACCGCTCTCACTGGTGAAGGTCGCCGTGCCCAGCAACGCTCCAGTGCTTGACCACAAATGTCCAATATGAGTGCCTGTGTTCGCCGTCGCCTTGTAGAACCGGATGCCGAGCACAGAGCCATCAGAGTCCGTACGGAACTTCACACCTACTTCAACCGAATTGCCATCTCCGCTATCTGGAGTCTTTGGTGAACTCGATGCATTCCAGATACTGCACGGACAAGTCTGCGGCTGCACGTTGACAGTAACACCGCTGCTTGGAGTTTCAATGTTTCCGCTGTCATCCACCGCGCGGCTTAAGAGGGTGGCCGAGCCGACAACCGATGGCGTCCAGGTATAACTCCAACTCGTACGTCCGCTTGCAGGATGCCAGGTCGTTCCATTGTCACCAGAGACCTCAACTCCAGCAACGACGCCGCCAACATCAGACGCTGTTCCTGAAATCGTAACCCCATTCCCGGTGTTGACTGTCGCATTCGCTGCAGGCGATGTGATTCTTGAAGCCGGAGGCGTTGTATCCGTTGAAGCTGTCGCCGCCGACAGACCAGGCTGCAACGTCGTTGGCTGTACGCCCATGTCGGCAAACAGGTTGACCGTAGCCTGTTGCATATTCGGATCTGGATCGGGCGTGTCGAAGCCGAACGAATTATCGTGGTTGCTGTCCAGGCCCCATGACCATTGCACAGTTCCTGCGCCAAAAACGAGCGCTCCGCTCGGAGCACGATACATCGTCATATGGTGAGTCGCGTTCCCTGCGCCATAGGTTCCACCGTAGTCCAGCAGAAGATCGGTATCCAGGGAATAGGTCGCGGTGGAAAGATCAAATAATCCCGCTGGTCTGAACCCATTATCGACATCCTCGTCCCATTCATATCCTAGGGTTCCCTGAGGCATGGTGTAGGTCTGATTTGCAGCCTGCGAGGCGACTGCGGTATTACGCCAGAAGCGCATTTTCCCGTCCGCGGCAGGAACCTCGAGCGCCAGGCCATTATTGTCTGCGCCCGGCCCATTCACCATGAAGAGGGTACCCGTAAGAGCGTTCTCAGGCTGCCCTCCATCCGAAGGCGGGCTGAAACTCGGATCGCGCCAAGTGCCTGTCCAAGTCGAGGTAGGATCGATCTTCGCAAACGCAAGCGTCTCCTTATAGCAGACCAGTGTTCTATAGGGAGTATTTGATCCGTCGATACTGTTTTCCCAGCGCGTCTTCCAAAACATTCCATTGCCCGTAAAGAACGCCAGGTTCACGCCCGCATCCCGCGCTGCTTTAATATCGGCACGCTGCGGAGCTGAAATATATTCGTCGTGGCCGTCAGCCATATATATCTTGTGGTTAAGAATCAGGCTTCCAGAGCGCGTCGCGTCGACGTCAGTGAAGTAGGTGACGTCATACCCATTTGCTTCGAGCCATCGCACCATGGGATAGTTCGAACCAAAAACCCACGTCGCCGATTCATTATCGAAGCCCCGCGTCAACACGGGACGGTTGTAACTCACCTTATAAGAACGATTAGATAAATCGAAGTTTGGAGTATTGGGTCCATAGAGACTTCCACCGCCATAGTAGTTATAAGCCTGCCAGGTGGAATCATTGGTTTGAAACAAAATATTGGAATGACTCGAGTCATTTCGGACAATAAATACAATGTGACTGTCTCCCCCGGTATCGCTGCGGACCAGATGAGCAAAATAGATACCGGAAGTAGCATTTGCCGGCACCGCCCACGACGCCGAGACGGCCCAATTACCGCAGTCTGCTAGGCCAACACTGGTATTCGTTACACACGCTGGCTGTGTCTGCGGAAGGGATACGGACGGGGTGATCGTGGCGACCTTACGGGCTCCCATCCCCCCGTAATACCCCATACGGTAAATATTGATTGTGTAAGCAGATGCATTCGTGTCGATCTTGAAATAGATCGTGCCGCCCTGGTTCACACTGATATCAGTAGCAAAGCCCTGGATCGAGGGATCGCCCGCATCACCGTTGTTAATGTCCCACTCGCTTTGTGGGTTACCAGGCAGGCAGTTCTCAGCAACAATCGCATTCGCAGGATTGCTGCATTGCGCGTGCACTGCTTCAGTCGCGCCAAATAAGGTCGCAAGCAGCACAGCGAGAAACGCGGAAATGGTCCATTTTGAAGTCTGTCGTCGATAGTTGGGCATAGTGGCCTCGCTTCCGGCTGACCATGCGCATAACACCCTCAAGACTCTATAACTTATTATGGCGGCGCACTGATCCGGTAGATAAACTTGCACGTTACATGCCGAATCTGGCAGCCACCACTATCTATTAGCTATCGTGTCGCGTTCTTTACTCGTGCGCACGGGAAGCACAGCTTTCCAAGTCACTTAAGTTGTCGAATTTCTACTCTCACCCAGCAGATGGGCTGAATCGCCAAGCATTCAGTCAGGATCATGTCGATCCCAGATGAACCAGCTTCCAGGGACCAGAGAAAATGACAATCCGCTTAAAAGTATGCAAAGGGGTGCAAATCGCCATGCCGAACGTTTGCAAACACCTGCGCTATGCAAACCTCTAGCGCAATAATCTCCACAAGAATCCGGTCTAGCTCCCCAAATAGATCACTCTATGGAATCGTAAAGGACGCCTGGTTCGATGGGTCACTCTCAATACCGTTGTAATCCACACTCGTGACGTAGTAGGTGTACGTGGCCCCACTGACCACAGTATTGTCCGCATATGCCGTAGGCACATCCAGTCCAGAGTTGATCAAGGCAAATACTCCGCTGCCGGATGAGCGATAGATGTGATATCCAGCCACAGGATCGGTCGAAGTAGTCGGCGCCGTCCAGCTCAAATCCACTTCGTGTGCCGCCGCTGTACCCGTTCCACTCAGCGTCACCCCAGCCGTGCTCCCCGTGCTCGAGTTGCTCGTGATCGTCAACTGACCCGTCGCTGATCCCGTCGCTGATGGATCGAACTGCACCTGCACCGTCAGCGACTGCGACGGATTCAGCGTCACCGGGAAGCTGCCCCCAACGATGCTGTACCCCCCACCCGTGATCGCTGCCGCGTTCACCGTCACTGCCGTCGTCCCCGTCGACGTCAGCGTCACAGGCTGCGTCGTCGCCGACCCCACCGTCACGCTCCCGAAGCTCAGACTCGCCGTGCTCACCGTCAACTGCGGGTTCGCCGCCGCCGTACCCGTTCCACTCAGCGTCACCCCAGCCGTGCTCCCCGTGCTCGAGTTGCTCGTGATCGTCAACTGACCCGTCGCTGATCCCGTCGCCGATGGATCGAACTGCACCTGCACCGTCAGCGACTGCGACGGATTCAGCGTCACCGGGAAGCTGCCCCCAACGATGCTGTACCCCCCACCCGTGATCGCTGCCGCGTTCACCGTCACTGCCGTCGTCCCCGTCGACGTCAGCGTCACAGGCTGCGTCGTCGCCGACCCCACCGTCACACTCCCGAAGCTCAGACTCGCCGTGCTCACCGTCAACTGCGGGTTCGCCGCCGCCGTCGTTCCCGGTTGATGCCCTTTTCCGCTGCCCTTCATCTTCACCTCGGCAACAGGCTTAGCCGACGCGTCCAACATCGTGAGTTGGCCTGAGTAATCCGAGGCCGCAGAGGGGGTAAACGCCACCTTGACTGCATACGTACCGCCAGATGGGATAGCAATCGGCGTATTATCCCCGCCGACAAGAGAGAACGACCCTCCCGCAATGCTCACCTGAGTCACATTCGCCGTAGTGTCTCCCGCATTGGTCACACTCACGGTACTATCTACAGACTCGCCTACAGCAACCGTGCCAAAGTCCACGTTCCCAGGCGCCGCCAGAAATATCCCTGCCTCCGCTCCATTGAGTCCAGAACCACACCCCGATATTGCTACCGTCACGCAGCAGACGAGCGCAAGGAAAAGAACGCGAAGGCGCCCATTCCGCGACACAGCTGTTTTCTTTTTCGAAAAAGGGACTTCATCAACACAAAAACCCATTGCGGTTGATGCCGGATGGTGGGGGAGTGGGGAGAATATGTAGTTATGCGGCACCTAACATCACCTCTTTAAACATGCAAAAAAATGCATGACTTAAAGGCAGAGGCAAAAAAAGCAAGAGGCAACGCTACTTAAGTTTTCTTACACACTGCACCCGCCTGAGTCGGGGAGGTCTATGGATGCAGTAGGGTTCTTCTTTCTTGCCCGATACCCGTAAGCAGGTATCCAGGTTGCCGATTTCCGTTCCCTGAACCTTGGCGCAAAACCACACAATTCACAGCACATTACGCAGAACAAGGCAAATCGGGAATCGCGGCACAGTGAATGCATTTATGCCTCACTCGTCGAGATTGACATCCCCGAATGGGCTACGCAATCACACTAATTGGTTACTAGTTGGAGTAATCAGTTAGTTACTTCCGAAATCGTTTATATCAGGGGCCAAGCTTCTCGATCAAGCAGAAGAATGCACACAACTCTATGCATATTCTCCTTCCGCACAACTAAGTACACTCATGTCCGTAGTTCGGCGGACCGAAAAAAATCGAAAAAATACGTCGCAAGTCAAGCACTCCTGCCCGACGCAAACGTCATCATCTGACCTGGCCGCTTTTGGCAAGGTTCTCCCCACTATGTTCCAGCAGCGTATCCACGATATATTTTCCAATCGCCAGCGATGCTGTCGCCGCCGGTGAAGGCACATTGCAGACATGCATCATCCCCTCCGTATAGACGAAGCGGAAATCGTCAATCAACCGACCATCTCGCGACAGAGCCTGTGCCCGCACCCCGGAACCCCCAGCCCGTAGGTCATCGGCCGTCAACTCCGGCATCAGCTTTCTGAGCGCATGAACAAAGGCCGCTTTGCTCCACGACCTGCGATATTCCCCCAGCGCCATCCGCCAATGTTCCGCCGCCATTGACCAGAAACCAGGAAAAGAGCCAAACCGCGCGACATCACCAGCATCGAACGAAGTTTTCTTATATCCTTCGCGTTTCAGCGCTAGCACTGCGTTCGGCCCCGCCTCCACGCCACCCCCGATGCGCCGCGTAAAGTGCACACCCAGAAACGGAAACTGCGGATCCGGAACAGGGTAAATCAGGCCCTTTACCATGTGATGTTTCTCTGGGACGAGCTCATAATACTCTCCGCGAAACGGAACAATCGTCAGGTCAAGCTTTGCGCCAGCCATCTTGCTCACACGGTCGCTTTGCAAGCCTGCACAGTTGATGACCCATTTCGCTTCGATCGCTCCATCTGTCGTTTCCACCACCGTGCTTGTTCCCCGATACTTCAATCCCGTTACTTCACATGAAAGATAGATAGCCCCTCCGCGTCGCACTGTCAGGGCGGCATACGCCTCCGCGACCTCGCGGTAGTTCACTATGCCCGTTCCAGGTACCCATATACCTCTGAGTCCTGTCGCATATGGTTCGATCTCACGTATCTCCTCGGGGCCTAACATCCGTAACCCCTTCAAACCATTGCCATGGCCTCGACGGTAAAGTTCGTCTAGTCGGGGAAGCTCCATCTCTGTCGTCGCGACAATTACTTTGCCGCAAATGTCATAAGTCACATTGTTTTCGTTGCAAAATGCAATCAGGGCCGCAGCACCTTCCACGCAAAGCCTCGCCTTCAGGCTCCCTGGCTTGTAGTAAATCCCAGAGTGGATAACGCCGCTGTTGTGGCTTGTCTGATGAGCCGCGACGCGTGATTCTTTCTCAATAACCGCGACATGAAGGCCGGGAAAGCGGCTTACAATCTCCAGCGCCGTCGCCAACCCAACAATGCCAGCGCCGATGATCGCAACGTCAACTGAAGAAGAGATCGCTATGTTGTTCGCTCACAATCGAAATTTCTCTTACCTGAGAGATCGTAGCCTAACGATGGATCTTCGGCAGGTCAATCTTCACATCACATAATCGAAATCGCGCCTACAACAGCCTTAGCTCTGTCGATCGCACTTTAGCGGATGCAATCTTTACAAGGGGTAACTTCATGGTTACTGACGCTGAGGTCAGTAACTTCACACTTTACAGCAACCTATGCAGCTCCTCGGAGAGCTAGGCATCACGCCTATTGCCTCTCATCTATTTATATATGTTGACTTACATCATTAATGAAGGTTTGCAAAAGTTTGCCAACTACAACTTTTTGTGAATTTTATTGACACACTTGTGGGATTGTTATAAATTGCATCAACTTAACGCGAATAAGAGCCCTTTCTCAGAGCCAAGTGCAGTCTGGATAGTAACTTGCCAGCTTGTTACGCCCAGAAAGGTACCCACGATGTCGGCAATTGCTGTACTTGCAGGATTGAATCATTTGCTAGCTGCCTTGGACAACCCACGCTGCTATGACAGCGTGTCGTATATTCGGGCCAGGTTATTCAGGGTTCACTACACATCAGGATGATGTAACCAACTTACGGACTAAAGTATCCGGTTGGTTGGAGTTTGTTTGTTGTAATTGCGTATTTCTCCAATTTTCTGCCTGGGGTGTTCCAATGCATCAAACCATACATATTCTTGCAGTTAGCGACAATGTTGATATTCGCAATTTGATCCAGTCAACGTTTGAGGCCCGTGGTCAATTAGCAATTTGCGTCCCCTCCTCCCAGGAAGCGATCCATCTTCTTAATCGTGGCATCCAGGCGGAGATCATCCTTTTCGACGCAAACGCGAACAAGCTTGCACCCGCCCCTTCCCCTCTGGGGCTGTTTGAGAAAATTACCGATGAAAAGCTTTGCGTTCTCTCGGGGCCCAGTGACACATCGTGGGAGCATTACGCAGCGAAATGTGGCATCGCCACCACGTTGACTCTGCCTCTGCGGCGGCAGGATATTGAAAACCTGTCTGAAAAGACCAAAGAGTACGCATCCTTCCAACCCTCTACAGGTGCGTCCCAGACATCCTGCCACCTTGAAGAGTTGGACAACAATCGGTTCTTCCTCGCCGCATCTTCCCCCATGATGAAACTCTACCGCGACGTCCGTGCACTTGCGCCCGTCGACATTCCCGTTCTTATCCTCGGCGAAAGCGGAGTGGGCAAGGAAGTAGTGGCTATGTTGTTGCACAAATACCACGCCCGCGCAGAGAAAACCTTCCTCAATGTCAATTGTGCCGCGCTGCCAACCGAACTACTCGAAAGTGAGCTCTTCGGTTACGAGGCAGGAGCCTTTACCGGCGCCACCAAAGCTAAACCCGGAAAATTTGAGCTCGCCAACAAAGGCACTTTGCTCCTCGATGAGATTGGCGAGATGAGCTCACAGATGCAGGCAAAGCTGCTCCATGTTCTACAGGATGGCAGCTTCTGCCGTCTCGGAGCTCGCACGACCACGCAAGTCGATGTGCGCACTCTTGCGGCGACAAACATCAATATGGAGGAGGCCATCGCGCAAAAGCGATTTCGCGAAGACCTCTACTATCGACTCAACACATTGACCCTCACCGTGCCGCCCTTGCGTGAGCGCCGCGAAGAGATTCCGCTGCTTATCGAGCAGATGACCCGGCGTGGCTCAGCTGAGCTTGGGCAACCCTTTGCCTTCTCTCGTCGCCTGATCGAAACGGCACAGGATTACCACTGGCCAGGCAATGTCCGCGAGCTCCGCAACTTCGTCACCCGTACGCTAATTTTGCAGGACGAGCGATCTGCCTACAACGATCTGCATGCCAAGATCCGGACTGAGGCACCATGCACAACAGCAGTCGCCGTCGAAGTTCCTATCCAGGAAAAGAAAGCTGCGATCCCTGTCGGCATGAAAGACGTAATCTCGGATGTCAAGAATCAGGCAGAGATTCGGATGCTTCAAGACGCCCTGTTGGCCTCGGGCTGGAACCGCAGACGGGCCGCGATTAACCTCAACATCAGTTACCGCAGCCTCTTATATAAAATTCAACGGCATGGGCTAACTGCACATCATGAAAGCTCAGTAGCCTGAGCCTTAGCGCATCGCAGCGTCAAATCAGATTTGGCGCTGCGATGTCATGCCCACCAGTGAAGCAAATCAAACAAGCTCAGGTGGAGCAGTGTTCAAAATAATCTCCACCGTCTGTGAGCCCAGCCGAGGATGCGTAGCTGTTAGGTGGACTGTTCCAGACTTCTCCTGGGCACGTACCCACACCGCACCCGTCCCTCCGATCAGGGAAAAGGGATTGTCGCCAATCAGATCGGCCGGCCCCTCCAGCTTCAGGATGACGGCATCATTCGCATACGTTCGTATCGCGCCAAACTCATCGGTAACACGCAACACTACGCGTGTAGTATCCGCACCATCTGCCACAAGAGAGGTGTCGTCCGGCAAGAGCATAAATTTCCTGTTAACTCCTCTACCCGAAAGCGACTTTGATATGACCTTCTCACCCTTCAGGTAGCCGTCGATCCGGAGATCGCCCCACCCATGCCTGTTGCTGGAGGGGATCGTTCTCCGATCGAGAATAAACGGAGGATAGGTCAGGTGATCGAACTCTTCACGTGCTGGATCGAGTTCAGCCACCAGTTCCCAGGGATTGCTCTCCACGCTGTCCGTGCGGATATAAAACTTCAGATGATCGCAGTTAGAGCAGACAACTGCCTTTGTAAAGCTGGTTGACTCATCACTGTTCGCCCAATGAAATGCAGGTTCCAGCACAATCTCCTTCGCTGGATCGCACTGCGATTTATAAAATCCCGCAGCAGGTTTCGGCTCACGGAAGATATCCATCACACCGTGGTAGCAAATGCGATCGCCTGCGCCAAAGTTTGCATGGGTGTTGTAGTCAAACGCGCACCATCCAATGCCGCCTGCGTACTGAGGATCAGAGGCTAGCTGATTGTGAATCCGCGCGTGGCGCAAGGTATGCTCACGCTGTCTTTCGTCATCATCGGTCGTCTTCGTTGGGAACGTATGCCCGACAAACTCTGTATTGAGATAGCGCGGATGATTCGGCTTTTTAAGCGGGAACCCGAAATCATTCATAGTGAATACGTCTTCTAGAAACTCCGATTCCTGAAAATTTCGTATTCCTCCAGTCTGTCGAGTCGGGTCGAGTAAATGGGCCAGTGCATTCGTGCTTGTGTAGAAATCATGATCGTCCTTGGACTCATTAATACGTACACCCCAAAGAATGATCGATGGATGGTTCCAGTCTCTCCGGATCATCCGGCCAACATTGTCAATTGCAACCTGCTTCCATGCCTCCGGCCCGATATGCTGCCATCCCGGAATCTCCTCCAGCACCAGCAGTCCAATCTCATCGCAGCAGTCAAGGAAGTGTCGTGATTGCGGATAGTGGGACGTTCTGACAATGTTGCAATGCAAATTTTCCCGCAAAATCTTCGCATCCTGGCGCTGAACTCGTGCTGGCATGGCCTGTCCCACAAACGGAAAAGTCTGATGGCGGTCCAGCCCCCGTAGCTTGATGATCTTCCCGTTGAGTGAAAATCCATGGTCCGTGAACATCGCTTCTCTAAAACCAATGCGGCGCGCATCCTCATCAATCACACGGCCATCCACCAACAGGCGAACACGGACCTCATACAAATGAGGAGTCTCGAGGTCCCATAGCTTGATTCCATCAATCTCTTTCAATGAGATCGTCTGCCGCGCCCCATCGTGGATGGTCTCCGTGCTGCTATAAACCGGTGCGCTGGTAGATGGATCAGCAGATGCATCCGGATCTGACCTGTTTACGCGCATGACAGTATGGCGCGCTTTGGCCAGGATATGTTGTCCTTCGCAAAGTTCCGCTTCGAGCGAGAGGGCTCCACCAGCCACTTCCTGACCGGCCAGGAAGCAATCCACCTCAAGCGATGGCTTGCTGCTCAAAACATCAGTAGGTCTCGCAAATATATTGTCCAGATAAGTAGCAGGAACAATTCTCAACGCGACCTCGCGGTAGATGCCGCCAAAGGTCATGTAGTCGATCTCGTTCCCAAAAGGCGGAATGTCGGCACGCTCGGTAGAGTCGAGCTGCACTACCAGAACGTTGTCTCCGTTCGGCTGAAGATGAGGCGTCAACTCGAATGAAAATGGCGTGTAGCCGCCCTTGTACTCACCCAGCAAGCTGCCGTTGATCCACACAGTGGATGCGGTCATCGCTCCTTCAAAATCAACGAAGACACGCTTCCCCTGGGCGCCGCTCGGCACTCGAAAGCGCCGCCGATATGTCGACACAAACTCGTATTCCCGGTCGTCGAAGTTATGCCAGGGCAGCCGTACGTTAGCATGTGGCAGTGCAACAGGTTCGAACCCGGAGTCATCAAACTCGATCATCTCCGCTCCCGCAACTTTCTTGGGGGAGTAGCGCCAATTGCGATTCAATGGATAGGTTATCCTCCCACCCGCGATCGGTTGATCGGCGGCATGTGCGGGAATGCCAGGAAGGGCGGTAGCTGCTAAAAGAGTGCTTGTCGTCTTTAAAAAATCGCGTCTGTCCATAACTGTTCGTAATCCATAGGTATCACAATTCTCTAAACAAAGTAAGCGGTTACAGAATTGTTGTAGGGTTTGCAGTTGTCTTCCAAACCAGGACACAGCACCTCTTCCTTCTTCTGCCGCATCGCTCTAAACTTCTTCTGTTGAAGAGCGATGACTTCCAGCATCTGCTCGCGTTCTGCCACTGAGATGTGCCGTCACATAACAATCCGGTTCACTGCTGCAGCCTGCGCTTTCCTCACGGCGCTGCTCTGCGCCCAGACGCATCGCACACAGCGCAGAAAACCATCCACAGCCATCACAGCAACACCTACTCCTCCCTTGCAGCAGTCAGCTGCGCCAACCCCGTCACTCACGCCAGCGGAGCTGCCCGCCCAACCGGCTCAGGTGACATTCTCAAACGGATTGCTCACCGTCTCAGCGCACAACTCTAGCTTGAACCAGATCCTCAGCGACATCTCCCGTCAAACCCGTATAAAGATCACTGGAGGCGTCGCAGACGAGCGGGTCTTCGGCAGCTACGGACCGGAGTCACCCGCCCAGGTGTTGAACTCGCTCCTCGACGGTACATCCAGCAACATGATGCTCGTAGGCAGCAGCGGGCCGGCGCCTGCGGAGCTGATCCTCACGCCACGCTCTGGAAGCGCAACACCTCCAAGCCCTATGGCCAGCGCGGCAAACCAGAACCAGCAACCTGCAGGTCCGCCTCCAACCGCACCCTACAAAGGCTCTGCCACCGAAATGGCTCCAGCCGGCCCCGCTGTAGCAGCCCCTGCGCCCCCTGCACAGTCAGCCCCAAACTCAGAACTGCCCACCGGTGCCCACACCCCGCAAGACATCTTTAACCAGTTAATGAAAATGCGCCAGCAGCAACACAACAACCAGCAACAGTAGTCAGCGCTTGCTCTTTTTCACACAAAAAATCAGAGACCTTAGCTTCTGAGTTTTCTTTCCCCCAAAAATGGCTGGTCCGCAGCGGAAGACCTTCAACTAGATCTCGCTTGAGCGGAGGTTGAGGAGAATCCTTGCATGTTCGATTTAGCTGATCTGATCTTCCTGCTCCGTCACAAGCAGATATCCCTTGCCAGATGGGACTGAAATAGATTGCCGAGGATCGAACTTCTGCGCGCCTTGAAAATAGCCCATCTCATGAGCCACTAGCTTGGTTCGATGCTCATCCAATCCAAGTGCCTTCCAATCAAATTCCAACTTTACATTGGTGGTCTGGTTAGCCCAGCTTGCGATAGCAATCAATGACTTATCTTTTTTCTTGTACACCGTCGCTAACACGTCCTGCCGACCTGTCTTTATGGGAACTTCCTTGTCCCACCAGCCAATCATCTCGGCATCTTCTATTCCGAAACTATCCCAAAGCTGCCATATCGGTGTTGGCAAAGGACCAGTGTAGAGAGCACGATTTGTCATGCCAAAGAGCATGCCTCGCCACGGATTCGGATGTTCCAGCATATCGGAGCTTAGCCCAAAGGGAATGCCCGACATCTCAATCAACCAGAAATCCGGTGGCGAATCGGGATTGAAACCTTCTCCTAGCCAAAGCCTGTCTATGTACGGCAGATGCTCCATGTAATAGCCAATTGGGCATTGGCATGACCACCACATATCATTGCCATGCATATCGATCATCGCGCCTGGGCGACCCTCCAACACTCGCCGAACCCGTTGCATAGTTTTGCGTGTGTAGCCAATCTCATCCAGATACAGGCCATCGATAGGTACATTCTTCAGCAACCAGTTCAAACCTTCCAGATAAAAATTTGCCAGGCGCGAATCGGAATAGACACGAAGCGAGGTATCAATATCGCCGGTGGGAGTAAGCGTAATCCAGCCCGCGGAATAATCGTCGCGTAGATGTTCCTGCAGCCAAAAATCAAGCTGAGGATCACCCTGCCCTTGCGTCCCTCCTACGCGATAAATCTCATGGCCAAGGCTGCGGAACGTCCATAGCTCAGGAAGTCGAGTCGTCAGCTCGCGCATCGTGTAATAGATCTTTATCTTCATGCCCAGCTCATGAGCAGTACTGACATACGGTGTCAATAGATCCAAATTTAGAAATGGATAGTTGATGTACATATTGGGGAGAGTCCCTTGGTGAATGTTATTCACCGTCGCGCCCAGCTCGCGCAGCTCCTCCGGAGGCTGGTACGCATGGGAATAGCGATACTTCCACCTCTGTGGATCGAGAGGTTTTACTGGAGTTGGTAGAAGCCTGAAGGATAAATTTACTTCCTCCCCAGCCGATATCTTTCTCGAACCACAGCTGGCCCGCAACAAAAGGCGGCCCCCATTCTCGCTGAAACTTACAGAGCCGTTCTCATCATTTCTCCACCCACCTGGTAATGATGAAAGTTTGCAATATAGTCCGGCCGCCACATCTCCCATCCACAAAAAGAAATCGAGATTACTTCCCTGGTCTTTCCATCTCTGAGGTTGCTGCGACCACTTCCATTGCCATGAACGGGAACGCTCACCGCCCTTTAATCCCATACCAACCGCATAAGGAGCCAGTTCTTTCTTGTATGGAATTTCAAGAACAATGTTAGAAACAGACTGCGTTTGACGGCTGGATAACTTCACATCAAAACCGATTCCTCCATCAAATTCGATCACAGTCGTCACATCGAGCTTGAACAATCCAGATGTACCGACAGAAGATAGAACCGCTTTTGCATCGTTGATGCTCTCTACCTTACTCGTACCTTTCCATGCGGTTCTATCTCGATTCACAGACAGCGTGACAGGGCCAGCCAGAAGCTCCCGCTGATTGGACAAAATACTCACCGGAAAGCCAGTATCCCCAAAGCGAACTTCCCTGCCGAGGCAACGCACCGTCTGCCCATCTACCTGCACTGGGCTATAGGGAGCTGTAATCTTATCTTCCTGACCAATTTTTGAGTTCAACCAATCAATACGAGCGAGCCTCCATCCCTGGTCCACACCACCCGCGCGAATAAATTCCTTATTCACAGCGAGCTCGACGGCCACAGGAAACTCAGCACTCTTACCAATCCGAACAACTATTTTTCCTTGATACCTACCCGGTTTAGCGTGGAGCGGCACATGTACCGCACACCATAAAGCAGTTATCTTTCCTGGGATGGCCTTCACCGGCGTGTGTGTCGATTCTCCCGTTGCACTAACAATATCTGTATTTACGCAGGTCCACGCAGATGCCGGAATCTTTTCACCCTCATCCAGGCCATCAAGATCCTCGAACCGCAAATCAAGCGACACATCCTGTGCGAAATGGTCCTCGCGCAAGTAAATTCCGAGTTGCAAAACATAGGTCTCTCCGCGCAAGACAGTCGCTGAAAATAATTCCTGCGTCCCACGCTGCACCCAGCGCAGAGGAAGACGATCGGACATCTGAATCGGATGCTCGCAATCTTCTACAAAAATTAAGGCCGCCTCAGAGTTCCTGGCACAAAGCTCCTGGACTTCGTCTTTCGTCGCCGGAACCAACATTGGATAAAACGAATCCAGTGCCGTACGTGACTGGAATTCGACAAGCACAGCTCGCGGCAAACTCTGCAACTTATCTTTTGCGCCAGCATATTGCCGTTGCCAGCCAGCCTCACTTTGCTGTTCCGGCTTTCTGTACTGCCCTTTCGGTCCAAGTACAGAGCGGCGAGCATTCATTTGCGGAAAATAATAAATGAAATAATTTCCCGCCTGTTTTGCCTCAAATACGACATCACCGTAATCCTCATAGACATTCGGCGCAGCAGCATTCAGCACCTCTGTACCATCCGGAGCATAGACCAACACTGCCTTCTGATCTGGATCAGCATCTGCTCGCCTCCACTTGATATGCGCCCAGACTGCTACGTTCGGCTCACCGACATAAACTTTCGCGCGATGATTTCCCAACAAATGCGACCACGGCGAGTCCGCTACGGTATAAGGAGCCTCCTCGCTGTACGCTATTTCCTTCTTATTTTCCGCGCGAAGACTGACAGGAGCAGCAGCGAATGCAACCGCTGATCCTAATACGGCAAGAAGTTCTCTACGTGAAGTATTTGGCATCTATTTTGTCCAGATAATTTAGGTGCGATCTACAAACAAAGCTGCGAACGATGCAATCTTTGGCGTACATACAGATTTCATAATCTTCAATCGCAGCGAATCAGTTTCTACCTTCGGAAAAGCCTCGATCCTCTTATGGCCAATAGAACTTCCCGTCAGCAACGTTCTCCACTGACCACCATCCCTTACTTCCACGACGTACTCCCGTACACGCTGCCCCTCGGCGATTCGTTCCTGCAGAACGACATGATCAATCCACCTTCGTTCATGCAGTCGCAATTCAATCTGCACACCTTCACCGGAGGTTTCAGCAAGCGGCGCATCAAATCGTCTACGCAACTCACTACCGAACTCGGCCGTGCGCACCGCATCCGCTTGCGGAATTACGCCGGTTCTGT
Organism: Edaphobacter acidisoli; assembly: GCF_014642855.1. NCBI lineage: Bacteria > Pseudomonadati > Acidobacteriota > Terriglobia > Terriglobales > Acidobacteriaceae > Edaphobacter > Edaphobacter acidisoli. Next base: position 1,170,161 of record NZ_BMJB01000001.1, read on the forward strand.
CCGGACATTGGTTCAACAGCAGGTTGGCTCCTCGGCCGACAGATTTGTAGTAAATCTCCATCAGCTTGTCTAACGACTTCAGCGTTTTAGCATTTGTTGTAGACCAGAACCAGTCATCGCGAATCGGCACATCGCATTCTGCCGGCAACCACACATCCCCATCCGGACTTCCCGCACCTGACGCACCTCCCGTCAGATGTTCCTGCTGCGTCACTGTATCCCACAACGGATACGGTGCCAGCCCTTCTTCATTTCCCACCCAACGAATCGTTCCTGCTGCTGTATTGAAGATCATCGCCTGCGGTTGATACTTGTGAACGATAGGACCAATCAGCTCTGCTCGGGCACTGCCATCAAACCACACTTCAAACATCGAGCCATAGCGTGTCATCAGCTCAATTAGTTGCCGACGATAGATATTGTCATATCTCGCCTGTTCCTCCGGATTACCAGAAAGAACCTTACCTGCAAGTCCCGCGCGATGATGATCATCTCTTGGAGAAACATAGACACCGAAACGCACATTGCGCTTTCGACATGCAACAGCCAACTCACCTACAATGTCACCCTTCCCGTCCTTATAGGGCGTACTGGCAATCGAATAATCTGTAGTTGACGTAGGCCAAAGGCAGAAACCGCCTACATGCTTTGCCGTCAAAACAATGTAGCGTGCGCTCATCGACTCAGCTACATCAACCCACTGGTTCACATCCAGCCGATAAGGATTGAAAATCTTCGGATCGCTGACGCCACCTTTATCTCCCTGCATATCGTAATAAATATTTGGCGCAAAATGGATAAACATGCCCATCTGCACGTTCTGCCATGCAAGCTGCAATGGTGTCGGTTTAGCCAACGCTTCGCATGACTCCTCACCTTCACTGAAGGCCCATGCAGACGAAGAAACACAAAGCATGGCCGCGGCCGATCCGGCACAACCAAGAAAACTTCTTCGAGACCAACGCATACTATATAAATCTCCACAATTTGAGCTCTAAAAAGGACAGCACCGGAAGGATGATAGAAATCTTTCATGCTTCCAGTGCTGCGAGGCATAGTGCATCAAAACGTTATACGAGCTGCAAGCTGCATCAGCCGCGGCGTTCTAGCACCTGTGTAGTTGCCAAAAGCTGGATTGATCTGCTGATGATAAGTTGGATTCGTTGACGCTGATCCCGACGTGTCGAATTGCGCACTCGTGTTCACGCTGGAGAACTGGGTATGGTTGAAGGTATTGTAAGTTTCTGCCCGAATTTGAAATGTCACCTTGTTCTCAATCGGAATATTTTTGATAAGTGACATATCCCAGTCATTGATACCCGGGCCATAGAACTCAGGATGCCATCCAGTTCCAGCAGACCCCACGGGGGTATATGCAAATGCCGCCGTGTTGAAGTACCGGTAGAACGTCCGTGACCCGCGGGCTACTTTCGGATTGCCTACTACCGTAACCTTGGCTCCGTCGCCGCCGCCCGTTGTGTTCTCGCCAGTGTTAGTGCTGTAGCTCACGGTCTGCGGCGCGCCAACGCTGAATGTAGTAATCCCGGAGATTTGCCAACCGTTCAAGATCGAGCGCGTAGCCCAGTTGTTTATGGAGCCACGCACCTTGGGCAAATCGGCTAGCCAGTTTGCAACCAGCCTTTGCGGCCTATCCATGCTGGTTACTCCATATGTCGTCCGCTGCGGCAGATACAACGTCGACGCGTTATAGCTCAGCGACTTCGACCATGTATAAGCCACACCAAACTGAGATCCTTTGGAGAAGTGTTTATTAAGTTGTACCTGCAATGCATGATTGCTTCCTGTATTTCCCCATGCGGTGTAGTTGATGCTGCCATAACCAGGGCGTGGGCGAAAGAAGTTGTCTGGCAGCGGCGTGCATCCCGGCAATAGTCCATTATGAGGTGAAGCCAAGGTAGAGGTACATGCCAAGCCCGGGTTCGGCCCTGCAGCGGACTGCGTAGTTGTCGGATCCTGATTCTGTGGAAGGAACTCAGCACCGTACGGAACTTCATTTAGATTGATGCCATAAGGTAGATGACGCGACAGAACGCCGACGTAAGCGATGTCCAGCACCGTCTGGAAGCCAATGTCTTGCTGTACTCCCAGCGTCATGTTCATCGTTTGTGGCAGATGAGAGTTGTATTGCAACAGTGAAGTGGACGACGGGCTCAACAGTCCCTGCGCTTGAAGGAATGTCGCCACATTGCCGTAGTACTGCGTTGGATAAAAGATCGTTGGCGGATTGAATGCCTGTCCACCAACCTGCCCCTGGTACGCTCTCTGGTTGTTGAACATACCAAAGCCGCCGCGAATCGCCATCTTGCCATTGCCGAAGACATCATAGGCAAAGCCAACACGGGGAACCACCAACACTCCCTGGCTCTTAAAGAACCCGGGAAAGTTCGGGCTGGATGCGGCTACCGATCCAGACGCCGGATTCCCAATATTTGGCACAAAGTCTCCTATATAGGCAGCGGGATAGATCTTTCCGGTGGTCGGGTCCTCGGCTACTCGGCCTGGCTTCCCCGTGGCTGGGTTGGTTCCTTCCACAGGACGATACATTGGGGGAGCCTGCGAAGCGTCGTACTGACTTAGCACAAGTGCAGCGCCTTCGTTACCCTTCAAACCTTGTGGAATATCCAGAGTGAAACGCAGACCATACTCCAGCGTCAGCTTTCGCGTCGCTCTCCAGTTGTCCTGCGCATACCACTCAAAGCTGTTCGCCTGACCATAGTAGTTTGGGCGCGCCGAGCTTTCCTGATAGGTATCAAAATAGCCGAGCAGCGGCTCTGCAAAAGCATAGCCAGTGTTATATGGATTATTTGGATTCGCTCCGGTGAAGGTAAGCGCACCGGCAAAAGAAGCATTACCAGAGTGGTGAGACTGCTTGTAGACAGCGTCATCTGCGTAAATTCCGAACTTCATCGTATGTTCGCGATGTACCCAGCTCAGTCCGTCCGACACCGAGGCCATCACAACCACATCATCCATAGGGGTACGTGGGTCCCATCCTATCCCCGGCGAACTCGGGATAACACCATAGGACAAACCTGGAATCAAGTTCAGCGGATTATTCTGCGGATAAAGCTGTCCCAGGCTGATTCCCTGTGCTGTCTTACTAAACTCATTCAATGACGCCGCCGACAAGCCCGAAGATTCGAACCACAGACCTGTACCTAACGCCAATTCGTTCACAATATTTGAGGTAGGTGCATAGGTTATATTCAGCGCAAAGCTTGGTGCTTGCGTGTCATAGAACTCCGTGCCTGTCATCCAATAGGCGCCATTGCCCCCAGGAGTGGCGCGCCCGGTATCGTTATCTGTAAGATTCGTGCCGCGAAAGTAGATGCGCCATTTCACTGACGGATCGAAGTCCAAACGCAGAATCTGTTGATTTGCGGGCTCGCTTGCAGAGTCTGAAGTGACGAAGTTATATTGCCTCTTGCTTACCGCAGTGTTGGTAAAGTTGGGCAACGGGAAGATGCTCTGCAGCTTCTGCATCACCGTGTTAATACGATTCTGTGGGATTACGTTGCCCGGAAACTGCAACCCCGTCTCAGGATCCGTCACCACATACAGTGACCCATTCGGCTGATAGCTCTGCGAAAAATCGCCCTGCCGCTCCAGCGACGTCGGCAAAGTGTAATAGCCGATACCTTCCGGCTGCGAGTTCGGCTCATAATCTTCGGAGAAGAAGAAGAACAACTTGTCCCGCAGAGAACGCAACCTGCCGGGTCCAAAGATCGGCCCTCCGATCGTCCCATTGATCGTGTTGTACCGATACCGCGAACGAGCAACCCCATTCCGGTTATTGAAATAGCTATTCGCATTCAGGTCTTCATTGCGGAAGTAATAGGCCAAGCTGCCGTGGAAGTTCCGCGTTCCCGACTTGCTGACCACATCCACAATAGCTCCGGCCACCTTGCCATACTCCGCCTGATAGTTCGCATCCAGAACCTTCACTTCCTGGATCGCGTCCATATTCAGTGGGCCTTCCACCACACCTACATTGCGCGTGTTCGAAGCTACGCCATCCGTGTTGATGCTGACATAGTTGTTGCTGACGCCATTGAAGTCTCCAACACTAGCCGAATTCAGCATGGCATTGCCATTGCCCTCATAATCGGACCCCGGCAAAATGCGCATCAGGCTGCTGAAGTCGCGTCCCAGAGACATCAACCCTTGCATCTGTTCCGAAGTAATCTCCGTCGACCGCTCTGTGCTCGTCGTCTGCACCGGCGTCACGTCCGCGGTCACTGTCACCGCCGCACTCACCGACCCTACCGGTAGCGCCAGCGTTCCCGCCGACAGGTGACCTGCCGCCAGCAGCACCATGCCTTTCTTGTCCAGCTTCTTAAAGCCATCCTTCTCCACGCTGACGGTATACGTTCCCGGCTTCACCACCGGAAACACAAACAGACCCTTTGCATCTGTCTGGGTCACCTGCGTCACCCCGGTCAGCTGCTCCATCAGGGTAATATTTGCCCCGACAATTGCTGCTCCTTGTGAGTCCACTACCTCTCCGTTGATCACGCCACTGGTCGTCTGTCCCCAGGCACCAGCACAAATTCCCACCATCAGAATCGTAAGTAAGAGGTGTCCCAACACCCCTCTAAATTGCCGAATCATTTCCATACCTCACCCCCGAATGAAAGAACAGCAGTTGGCTTTCATAAGCGAAATAAAAACATCACATAGAAAAGCGATAGGGTGAATTGGAGCCCTTTTAGAGTGTGTTTGAAAAGTAAAAACGGGTAATCTGAGGGTACGAACCGTACTTGCCTATTATTTTCAATAAGATGCTGGCCGCGATCACAGTCAGCCATCGCCAGGCAACAAAGCAGAATCATGCCTCTCCTCGCGATGAGAGGCACGAGAATCAGCAACTTTCTAATAAAGGAAGGTTCGAGAACAATAGAAAACGATCCGAATCAGTGGTGATCCGAAGCAGCATTAGCAGCCTCAGGCTGCCGTTTGTATACCAGAACCCGCCGTGGCGAAATCGGTGCGCCACCCCGTTCGGGCACCAGAAGCAAGGCCTCAAATGGAGGAACGCGTCCTCCCGGACCGACCCCAAGGCTGCTCAACAGCCCCTGCAACAAATCGGGATTACACAAAAAGTCCGCCGCGCCCTCGGACCCGTATGTGTTGGTTCCGGCAAGGATCAGAATCCGGTGCTCGGGAGTTGTCCCCTCCGTCAACGCGACAATGGCATAATCATTTCCGTTATTAAAATCTTTGCTCGCAAAGTAATACTGTTGCCCTCCCGACGCCGGCTTACTGTCAAGAACCGCACCCTGTCCCTGGAACGGCTCCGCATTCGCACCTTTCAGGCTGAACCGCTGCAGCTGCGGCAAGAGCGCAAAGGCGGCATTCTGCACCTGTCCGCCCAGAAAAATCAGGTTGGAATGATTTGCATCATCCCATGTAAACAGGTGAGCCCGCTTCGGGGTCACATCATGCCCCATCTGCTCGATTCGCTTCGTAATGGCCACCAGCGCCATCGATTCTCCCGTGCCCGTCAACATATCGATCGTGCCGTCCGCATGGGAGTCATCTGGCTCGACCAGTTTCATTCCTGTCTCCGGCAACCCACGAAATGTCGGATTGGGAAAAATCATCAGTGGGTCGCCGCCCCTCAGGAAATCTCCCCAGAACGTCTCGATAGGAGCAGGGACCTGCGCCTTTGGCGGACGGCGCATCGCCACATATTCGGAAACACATGCTACGGCAAGACATGCCGTTAACACCCACAACAGCGCACTAGGCCACTTACTCCGCTGGGCCCGCACTTGTTCTGTGGTCTGAGTGGCTTCCAGTGACTCTGCTTGTCCCGCGCTCACAGCAGCAGGCGCATGTACCGTCTCCCTGAAAGAAAAAGACAGCGCATAGCTACCTTTGGGCAGCTCAATCAGAATAGGGTCGTGCAGCCCTTCATGCAGATAGTACTCTGCCAGCTTGGAGCGCAACCGGCTGGCAATCGCCCGTACCGTCGAATCGAGCCGCGAATCGAAATTCGAGTTCCTACGCAACACCTGAGTCGCAATCTCATATTCCTTGACGGTCTTCCCCGGATGCTCCACCGCCTGCTGCGTCAAATAAACAAAGACACTCCGCACCGTTTCAGAGCTCACGAAACCACTACTGCTGGCAACCTTGTGAACCTGTGCCTGAATCTCCTCCGGGCTTGGGCTTTCCACTCTCATGTCAACATCTTCACCCATGAATATGGATTACCCCAAATTCTTTCTTGTCTTCGCCGCAGCCTTCCCCCGTCGCTGCGCCGTACCCTGCTTCTAAGCCTCCTTGCAGAAAACTTGAGTGACTCCACCAAAACCAACTACATCACTTTCATAAAAGATCGAGCCCAGACAATCGAGTCCGGGCTCGCGAACATTTGGCCTACTGAGTCACAGCGAAACCGGCGTGCAGGCTGGCTTTCGAATCTCCTCCAGCCCACACATCAAACTCCGATGCTTCCACAACCCACTTCTTTGTCTGAGGGTCCCAGAAATGCAACTCGTGCGACCCCAGCGGAAACGTGAGTGTCTTCTTCTCACCTGGCTGCAGGCTAACTCGTTTGAATCCCTCCAACTGCCTTACCGGCCGCGAAGCCGATCCGTAACGCTGATGGATATAAACCTGCGCAACTGCGTCGCCAGCCACAGAGCCAGTGTTAGTCACATCGACGCTCACCTCATTCGTATCACCCGCAGCCATGCTCGCTTTGCTCAGGCGAAGATTCGCGAACTGGAACGTCGTATAGCTAAGCCCATACCCAAAGGGATAGAGCGGCTTTGAATTCATGTCCCAATAGCGCGAAGTGAACCCAGGTTGGTCTTCAGGTTCATGCGTCAGATTGTGGTTATAGTAGAGCGGCTCTTCTCCAGCCACGCGAGGCCAGCTCACCGGCAGCTTCCCTCCCGGATCTACATCTCCAAAGAGCACATCGGCCACAGCATCCCCGCCCTCGGTGCCCGGATACCATGCCTCCAGAATCGCCGGCACATGCTCCGATGCCCAACGAATATCCAGTGGCCGTCCGTTCTCAAGCACCAGTACAACAGGCTTGCCCGCAGCAGCTACAGCCTCCAGCATCTGTTCCTGGATCCCTGGCATATTGAGCGTGGCGCGCGATGCGGCCTCGCCATTCATATCTGCCGTTTCACCCATAACGGCCACGACAACATCAGCATTCGCAGCAGCCGCCTTAACCTTCGTAATCCAGTCAGCAGTCTCTTCAGGCGTCGGAGGAGGAGACATCTTTACGCCTTTAAGCTGATCCAGCAGCCCCGGATACAGACGCGAAGGCACCGGTCCCGAGACAAGCGTAACCTCCGCATCAGATCCAAGCATTTTTTTAATTCCCGCATACACCGTGACAGGATGGCTCTTGCCACTCGGCCCAAACAAACCCTCGACCGTCCATCCTCCCTCGATGTCCTGAGTCGAGTCCGCCAACGGTCCAATGACGGCGACCTTCTTCAAGCCCTTCGACAACGGCAGCGTGTGGTCTTCATTGCGAAGCAGAACCATCGACCGTCCCGCCAGCTTCCGCTCCAGTGCCAAACCCTCCGGACGATCCAGTACCGTGTTCACCTTCGACTCATCCACATAAGGATGATCAAAGAGCCCAAGATCGTACTTGGCTTCCAGAACCGGCAAAACCATCTGGTCGATATAGGTCTCGCTCACCCTGCCCTCTTTCACCAGCTTGGCAAGATTGTGTGTATAAGTCTCGCTCGCCATATCCATATTCAAGCCAGCCGTAATGGCCTTGTAAGCCGCATCCTCCGGGTCCTTCGCATAGCCATGCGTCTGCAGATTTTGAACGGCAAACGCATCCGACAACACAAGCCCCTGAAACCCCCAGTCTTTCCGCAGCACATCCGTCAGCAGCCAATGGTTCCCGCTCGCAGGAACGTCGTTCAGGTCCATATATGCGCTCATAAAGCTGCCTGCCCCCGCCTGTTCCGCCGCATGAAACGGGACCAGGTAGACATTACGCATCAGCTCTTCCGGCACATACGACGAATCGTAGTCGCGACCACCATCGGCTGCGCCATAGCCCGCAAAGTGCTTCACGCAGGCCAGCACACTTTCTGGCCCCATATGCTCACCTTGAAACCCAAGCACCTGAGCCCGCGCCATCGCAGCACCCAGATACGGGTCTTCACCAGCGCCTTCCACAATGCGGCCCCAGCGCGCATCGCGCGCAATGTCCACCATCGGCGTAAACGTCCACTCGATTCCCGCCGCACGCGCATCCTCAGCCGCCAAATGCTGCGCCCGTTCCTCCACCGAAGGGTCCCACGACGAGGCCATCGCCAACGGCACCGGGAACACCGTGCGATATCCATGGATCACGTCGAATCCAAACAAAATGGGGATATGCAGCCGCGACTTCTCGACCGCAAGATGCTGCAGCCGATTAATCTCGTGAACATCGTTCAGCCAAAGGACAGAACCAACTCGTCCCTGAACGATCAGGTTGTCCGGCTTTTCATCCGCAAGTCCCTGCAGCACGATTCCAGACGCCTGATTCAATTGCCCAATCTTTTCATCAAGTGTCATCTGCTTCAGCAAAGACTCCGCCTTCTGCTTAGCGGCTGAGCTGAAGAGAGCATCCTGAGCGGCAGCCGAAGCCGCGGCCATCACCAACAACACGCACAATAGAGCCAATCTGGAACCCCACTTCAAAGGCATCGTCACCATTCCCTCCATGAACTTCGCAATCCCTCAAATCATCCAAGTCTCCCTCAATCGATTTATTTGAGAGAAAACTGAATTTACCTTGCCAATTTGCGCCTACGTTTATACAGGTGACCAGGCAAAATACTCAAGAACAATTGATCTGCCCTTCTGTATTCGTGACGGCCAACCCGCTTCACCAACTTGATAGAGTAGTGTCATGGATATCGTTGAGCAGGATATGAAAGCAGCAGGTCTGCCCACAGGCTTCCAGTGGGGCGCAGGCAAGGCAGGAATCAAGGCCAGTGGAAATCTGGACGTAGCCGTAGCCATCGCGCCCAAAATGGCAACTGCAGCGGCCATGTTCACCCGCAACCAGGTCGTAGCCGCCCCAGTCACAGTGGGCCGCAGACATCTTGCCGCAACAGACGGGCGCGTAGGCGCAGTGCTGGTCAACGCTGGCAACGCCAACTGCGCCACCGGTCAGCCAGGCATCGACGCCTGTCTCTCCACCTGCTCAGCCGCAGCCGAAACCTTCGGCTGCATCTTCGACGAGGTCTTCCCTTCCTCCACCGGAATCATCGGCGTACCGCTTCCTGCCGAAAAAGTCATCGCCGCTCTCCCGAAGCTCAAAGACTCAATCGGCAGCGCAGACGAACACGCCGAGCTCTTCGCCCAGGCGATCATGACAACCGACACCAAAAAGAAGGTCGCCCGCGCTGTCGTAGATGTCGACGGCGCCGAGGTCCGTATCTTTGGCGCAGCCAAAGGCGCAGGCATGATCTACCCACGCCTCGGTCCGCCACATGCAACCATGCTGGTCTACATCTTCACCGACCTTAGCGCCACCAGCGAAGAGCTCCGCGCCGCATTAGCGCCAGCCGTCGAACGCAGCTTCAACTGCATCTCCATCGACGGTGACACCTCCACCAACGACACCGTGCTTCTCCTCGCCAGCGGTGCCAGCGGCGTCAAAATGAGCGACCGCGTTCGCGAGCCCTTTGAAAACGCCCTCAAGCTCGTCTGCGCTTCGCTTGCCCATCAGATTGTCGACGACGGCGAAGGCGTCGGTCACGTCGTCACGCTCCACATCACAGGAGCCCGCACCGAAGCCGACGCAAAGCAGGTAGCCACATCTATCGCCCATTCACCACTTTGCAAAACAGCGTGGTCCAGCGCCGATCCGAACTGGGGCCGCCTTCTCGCCGCCGCCGGATACAGCGGCGTGTCCTTCAATCCCGCCAACGTGCGTATCACCATCGGCGCGCAACCCGTCTTCGAACTCGGTGTCAGGTCTGAAGCCTTCAACGAAGCCGCCGCCCACGCCGCCATGTCCGAGCGCGAGTACACCATCACCATCGACCTCGGAACAGGCCATGCCGAATGCCGCTTCGTCACCTGCGATCTCACGCAGGAATACGTCAAGATCAACGCCGACTATTCCACTTAGATCGCGCTTCAGTCCTTTTTCTTATCCAGCCGCAGATACGCCCGTCGGCGAAGAACACCGCGTGCAACGACCGCCAGCAGAATGCAGCACAGCGCAATCAGCGCAGCCATCGCCCACGGATAATTTGCAAAGAAGATATGCGTGCGTACCCAGATCGAAAGCGATCCCACACCATACATCACATTGCCGATCCGGTAAGAATTGAACTGCCCACCATGCAGCACACTTACCGTCTGTGAGATGTCCGACGATTGCGAGTTCCTCAAGAACGCTGAAATTAACCCACTCGCATTCTCTCTGTCGCGCATCACGACCAACACCACCGACCGGCCCGAGCGCGCAGGCCACTGTGTCGCCTCGATCAAAGCATCAGGCAAACCGCCCGAAGTCTCCAGCTCGCCCGACTGCACGCGATCCGAGCTCCGCACCTTCCACCACGCATGTTGAAACTGGCTGAAAAAACCCTGCGTGTCCTGAATATGCAGGCCACTTCCATCCACCATCACAGGCAGCGACGGATTCAACCGCGCGATCGCATCCTGGTCGCCAACCGTCCCAATGACGAGATAGTCTTTGCCGCCCGGCGCCATCCCTTCAGCGTTCGTGACGCCCACATTCAACACCGGATAGCCCGTCTGCGCCCCGAAGTGTCCCATCAACGCCAGGTAAAGCTCCATCTCTTCCGGCCCGGGCACGTCCGGCATCACCACCGCGGTATCGCTCAAATCAGCCTTGCGTGTAAACGGATATCCCGCATTCGCAAAGATCTCCAGATCAGGCAACACTGCCCAATGCGGAATCCCGCGCAGGTCGAGATAAGAATCCTTCAGCACAGCGCCCTGCAAATCAGACGCAGCAGCGTCGCGGCACTTCGCGTCTTCCGCCACCCTCCATGCAAACTTGATCCGCAGCGTATTCGACGAAGGCCGCATGTCCGAGACCGGCACCGGCACCAGCACTTCCGGCCCGGTCGCTACCTTGTCCGAATGAGGTAAAGGCACAGCGTTCACAAACCCGCCATTCACACTCACCTGCATCGTGCTGCCATCGGCCAGCGGAACACCGTTGTAACGATAACGAAGATGCAAGCCAAGGTTCTGAATCGTGCCGTAGTAAAGATCAGGCGGCAGACGCAGATAAGCCGTCACCGGCGTGCTCCCGTCGCTTTCAAGATCGCCCGGCTGAGTAAACTCTCCAATCGGCGTAATCTTCTCCGTGTCCAGCCAGCGCGGAGCGTCATCAGGTCTGCGCGGCGCAGGCATTGCCAGCGACTTGATCGCAACCTGATCGCCCTGCAACATATCTCGTTGCAGTGAAAGTGCACGCGCAGCCATCAGCAGTTCATCTGCATCTCTACCCGTAATCACCAGCGCCTTAGAGTACAGGTCCGACGGATTGTCGCGCATCGCAATCACCGCACTCGCGCCCCCATGAACCTGAAGCGTAGGCGGAAGTGCCGCCGTATTCTCGCTCAGCACAATCACGTTTCCTTGAGGAATCTTCCCGACACTCACAGGAAATTGAACCGGCCGCGAATCGGCTAACATGCCAAACCATGAAGCCACGACGCCAGCCGCCTCCAGCGCCTTCTCCGAGGGCTGACTCAAAAACACAATCGGAACGGAAGGATGGTAATCGACCGCCGCATCATAAAACGGAATAGGAAGCAGTCGAAGATCATCATGAAGAGGCTCTAGCGCACCAGTAAACTCAATACTGGAGCTCGTATCCACATGGCTCCACAGCGTCGAGTTCGCAGTATCTTCGCACTCCGCTTTATAGTGGCCAACAAACTCGAAGTTTAGATCGTTATCGCGCGCCAGCAACTCCGCAGGTAAGGTAACAGTCGCATCAAGCGCAGGACTGCGCTCAGCACGCGAGGCATCCGCCGCATCGTTGCCTGAGGGCGCATTCCCTAGTGGCACATTCACAGTCTGCGAAGTTACAGCAGGAGGAGGCGCGACCGTCAGCGTCGTCACCAGCACTCCATTCAAGCTCACATTCAAATGGCTGATCGTCGGAACCAATCCCGGCGAAAAGTGATAGTGCAACTTCAACACCGCAGTCGTCACATGCTCTGTCAGCGGCAGCGAAAACCGCACCGTGCGGTGCGCATCTTCGCCATGCAAAACAATCGTGTTCTGCACTCCGAGATCGGTCAGTGTCGCAGTACGATCAAACGTCCCCTGCAATGCCTGCGCGGCCGCCGACTCCGGTGCAGCGGCGCTCATTTGTCCACGCAGCGTTCCCGTCGCAGCCAGAGCAAGCAGAACAAGGCCTGCAGCAGCACCCGTCTTCGAACCTCCAACCATCCCCCTCAGCGTCTGAGCGATGCCACGAGTCGACAGCTTAAAAATATGCCGCAGACTCTTCAAAGGCCGGTCAGCCAGATGCGCCTCGCCCCAGCCCAGCCACGCATCGGCACGCGAATACAACACCAGCGTCAGTGCTTCCTCTTCCTGCACGCTCAACGTGCCAAACTTCGCGCGAAGAATATTGCCATCGACTCCAGCCACCACTGCGGGAAACTCCGCAGTTCCGCTCAACACCGGAAGCCCAACCTTAATGTGCCCGCCGACCTTGGCCTTAAACCCGCGCTCCATCCGCACCATCACGCCGCCACTCGAAACATTCGCGGTCACGCCATGCACCGGACTTCCACTCGCGAGCTTTACCTCTGCCGGAAGATGCATCGTCACCCGCACGCTCTGCCGCCTCTGCCGCTCCTCCCACGCTACAGCAATCGCAACGCCCAGAATGACAAGGTTGAAGCACGCCCAAAGCAAATTCATCACAATCGTACCGACATGCTGGCCATCGTACATCGAAGCCAGCACACTCAGCGCCCAGTTGTGACCGGAACTCGGAACATGCCAGATGCGCGGAATCGCGCACAGCACTCCCGCAAAGTTCAACCCGAAGAGCAGAAGAAACGGCTGCGCAATGCGCACATCGAAGAACCGCCGCTCCACCACGCCGCCCTTCGCCGTCACGTTGAACTTACCCAGCTTCGGACTGATCAGTGCCAACAACGTCGGCAGCAATATATAAGGAGCCAACACAGTCTCATAGATCTCGTTCCAGAACGAGTACCTGTGCCGTCCCTGAATCCGCGAGTTTGTCAGGTTCGCGAGCACAAGATGAGGCAGCGCATACGCAAGAATCGCCGCCCAGTAGCCAGGAATATTCACATGCCCCAGCATTAAATAGATCAACGGCGCCGTCAGAAAAATCAGCCGCGGCAGCGCGTATAGAAAGTGCGTCATCGCGTTGAAGTAGCACAGCCTCTGCGCCGTCGTCAGTCCCGGCGCAAACAGCGGATTGTCCGTCCGAAGCACCTGCACCATCCCGCGTGCCCACCGAATCCGCTGCCGCACATGTCCTCTCAACTGCTCCGTCGCTAATCCAGCGGCCTGCGGAATATTCACATACGCGGTGTTCCACCCATGCATCTGCATCCGCAACGACGTGTGCGCGTCCTCCGTCACTGTCTCGACTGCCATTCCCCCAGCTTCATCCAGCGCGGTTCGCCGAATCACAGCGCACGATCCGCAGAAAAACGCCGCGTTCCAGAAATCATTACCATCCTGCACAACACCGTAAAAAAGCTCGCCCTCATTCGGCACCGCGCGAAACTGATGTAGGTTCCGTTCAAACGGATCGGGCGAATAAAAATGATGCGGCGTCTGCACCATCCCCAACCGTTCATCGCGCAGAAACAACCCCATCGTCATCTGCATGAAGCTGCGCGTAGGCACGTGGTCGCAATCGAAGACAGCAACAAATGGCGCATCAATCTGCTTCAGCGCATGATTGATATTGCCTGCCTTCGCATAAAGATTGTCATCGCGCGTGATATATCCAATGCCAAGTTCTTCGGCAAACTTGCGAAACTCCTCGCGCCGGCCATCATCCAGAATGTAGACATTCAGCTTTCCGACAGGCCAGTCAATATTCATCGCCGCAAACGCCGTATGCCGCACCAGGCTCAGTGGCTCGTTATACGTTGGGATCAGTAGATCGATCGCGGGCCACGTCGCCGTATCCTCCGGCATCGGCTCAGGTGCACGTCCCAACGGCCACAGTGTTTGAAAGTACCCCAGGAAGAGCACTGCCGCCGCATAAGTCTCCGCCGCCAATAGCAGGCATATGAAGAACGTATCCAGCCCGCTCCAGTTCGATCCCGGATCGCGAAAGTAGCGCGTCGTGCGCTCCAGCCGCCAGAAGCCATACCTGCATGTCGAAAAGATCGAGGCCATCATCAGCGTCAGCGTGATGATCTTTGAGTCAGAGCTGCGGTCCAGCCACACCACCACCAGCACCGTCAGCAGTCCCAGCACAATCTGCTGTGGCCACGTCAACAGAAGAGTAGCTGTAAAGCAAAGCAGAAAGCCGCAGACCGCAACGCAAAGCGCCCGCAGTGCCTTGTAACTCAATCCTTCGCTTGATTCGAACTTCCTCCACTGAGGAAGGTCCGTCATCGTTCGCTCCACCGCACATTGCGGAAGCCCGCCGTCGCCGGCGCGGCAACACCGCGCAGCCACGTAGCCAGGTTCCTGTAATCCTCCGCCACAGGAACGTCCGGCGCATAGTCCACCACCGTCATTCCCTCTGCCAGAGCCTCACTCACCACCGGCGACTGCCGAATGACAAACGGCAGCAACCGATCGCCCAGTTGTCGTCGCAACACCTCTCGCACATCAAGGTGCAGTGGCAGCGACGAATCAAACTGGTTCAGCACATAATACGGCTGTAGCGGACGCCCATCCACATTCGCAACTCCCTGGAAGTACCGCTCCACCGCTTGCAGACTGATCACCGAATTCATATCCGGCGCCAGCGGCACAAGCACCGTCGGGCTCATCCTCGCCAGCCTCTTCACAATCCAGCCTGAGCTCGAAGTCAGGTCCAGCAGAATCCTCTGCGTGCCACGGCTGTTATTGACGATCTCGTCCGCCAGAGCCTCCTGCGCGGCATCATCGCTGCCCTTCTGCTCAATATCGTGGCTCACCAAATAGATCGGCGCATCCGTGCTTCCGCTTGGCGGCGAGAACGTCCTCACCGTATCGGGCCTCAACTCACTCGCGCCAAAATAAAACGGCAGCAGCCCATGCGAAGTCGTATCCGTCAGCAAAACCTTTTCCCCAAGCGAAGAAAGCGCACGTCCCACCGTAGCGACCATGCTCGTCTTACCCACACCGCCCGCCAGCGAAAACACCGCCAGCACCGGCGTACGCGTCTCTTTCTGACGTACCGGAATAGCCTCCGGCAACTCCTGCCCAGGCTGTTCAAAGACTCCCTTCAACGCAAACCAGCGCGAGGCAACTCGTTCGCGCGAATGCTGCAGCGTCTCCGCAACGGAAGGCTGCACCGGCGGCGCAGGAGCAGGCACAGGCTTCGGCTTCACTGCTGCCTGCGGTGACGGCGGCGCATACAGCCACGCCGGGCCCGCTGGCTCTGGCGCAAACTGCGCACGCTGTGTGGAATAGTTCGGTTCCGACAGCGGTTCAGGCACTGCACGCCGCACGGGCTCACTTCCCGGCACAGCCTGCTTGTAATCAAAATCGTCCTGTGCACGTCGCCCACGAGGCGCCAGCACACTGCCCGCCTGCTCTGACGAACCAGCAAAATCCCCTTCTCTCTGCTGTGCCGCCAGCGCGGCCTGCTGAGCCAGATCGTCCCTCCGCGCAGCAAAACCCGGATCCGCGTTCGCAAACTGGGCTGGCAACTCCATCTCCTGCCTCTGCACACGCCGCTCTTGAATCGGCGAATCTCCACGCCGTGGCCCAGCGCCCGGAGGTGTTTTAAAGATCACAGCCGAAGGCCTGTCCGGATACATCGAAGCCGAAGCAGGTGTAATCTCCTGCCTCGCTGCCTGCGGAGCACGGCGTTCCCGCTCCACGCGAACGGCATCGTCTGCAATAGCGCCCAATTCTGCTCCACGATAGATCTCACGCACTCCCGAAGCATCATCCGGACGATATCCCTGCGGCCTGCGTGAACCCTGTCGCTCCTGCTCAGCAGTAAAGTCACCCGCGCGGCGGCTACGTCCCGGACGAACCTCTTCCAGCGAAGGATGCGATTGCACCGGCACACTCCTGAATCGTTCCGCATCCACATAACGTTCGGCCTGCCGTTGTGCCGCAGCACGTGCCTCTGCAATCTCCTGATCAGCAGGCACAACGGCATTCGAAGCAGCCACGCGAACATCCTGGCCTGCATCGTGCGGCCCATGCTGCCTCGAAGCTTCAGTATCACCTTCAACATTCGCAGCGGCGGGCCCGTGCAACTGTTCAGCCGCACGCTGCCTCAACTGCGCCCGATGCTCGCGCCGAGAGTCGGAAAAGTCACGATACCGCGCACCATGCATATTGGCCCAGGAGTACAGCACCGCGACGTCTTCCGGTGGCTGCGCGCCCTCCTGGGCTTCGATCTTGTCCGTGTCCTGTGAGTCCTTCATTTCAGGTCCTGCTGCCAGTCCGTTTCGTGTTCCGTTTTCCTAAAAACCCACCTCATTCGCGATTGCACAGGCACACGTCCGACACCTCTCGTGCAATAGCCTCAGGCTACGTTCGCCGTCCTCTCAAGTCAATGAATTGCCGTGCGACTTTCGGGTTACAGCGCCAGAAAACAGTGGGAAAAACCCGGATAAATCAAGTCAATTGCCCAACCGAATCACTCTCCGCTTTCATCTCGCCCGTCCCGCCGCGGCCTGCGGAAATACACGGTCAAATGTGCTAACTTGAATACAGTGGTTTGAGAGCGTAGCTCAGTTGGTAGAGCATCGCCCTTTTAAGGCGTTGGTCCTGGGTTCGAGCCCCAGCGCTCTCACCATCTTCTCTCCACTGCTACTTTCACTATTTGGCCCAATTACAATAAAACAGGCGTTTTTACGTCATGTGCCGCAGGCGCTAGCTCTATCCTTCAGCGAACGTCTCCCTCACGCCCTCTTCCAGCGAAGTAAATGGCTCCGCATACCCAGCCGCCCTCAGGCCCGCAACATCCGCCTGCGTGTAGTGCTGATATCGGTTCTTCAAATCACCCGGGAACGGAATGTACTCAATCTTCCCCGGCCCATGCACCTGCATCAGCGCCTCGGCAACAGCCTTGAACGTCCGCGCCTCGCCCGTCCCCGCATTCACAACCGCATGGACCTGCTTCTTCACCGCATTCGGCCCAATCCCGGCAAAGAACATATTGATCGCCGCCAGGTCGCGCACAAACACAAAGTCGCGCCTCTGTTCCCCGTCCGCATAGCCGCCCGAGCCCTCAAACATCCGGATCGTCCCCGTCTCTTTGAGCTGCCGCGTAAAGTGGTGCATCACGCTCGCCATCCTGCCCTTGTGCTGCTCGCGCGGCCCATAGACATTGAAGTACCTCAACCCAACCACCGTGCTCTTGAACGTAGGCATCAATCGCCGCACGTAATCATCAAACACCAGCTTCGAGTATCCATACACATTCAGGGGACGCTCATTCGCAGACTCCTCAGTAAACTCCGTACTCGCGCCATACACCGCCGCCGTCGAGGCATACACAAACGGAATCCGCTGGTCCGTCACATAGTGCAGCAACTCCTTCGAATAGGTGAAGTTGTTGTCCATCATGTAGCGCCCATCATCTTCCAGCGTGTTCGAGCACGCCCCCTGATGCAGTACTGCCCTCACCTTCACGCTGTCAAAATCACCATCCTTCAGCGCCGCGCGAAACTCCCGCTTGTCCATATAGTCCGAGTACTCAGCGCCAGCGAGATTCAAAAACTTCGGCCCACTCAAATTCGGCGCAGGCGCAAGGTTGTCGACAACCAGAATGTCGCGTTCACCCATGCGGTTGAGCTCGTGAACGATATTGCTGCCAATAAAACCCGCGCCACCCGTAACAATAATCACGATCTATTTCCCTTCGTTGTTCGCCAGTTTCTTCACAATATTGGTGGTCGAAAACCCTTCCACCGTCGGAACAATCTCAACGCGCCCACCCGCGGCAATCACGTCTTCATGTCCCACAACTGTCTCCACAGTGTAGTCGCCGCCCTTCACCAGCACATTCGGTCGAACAGCACGAATCAACTCCAGCGGAGTGTCTTCTTCAAATAACGTCACCGCATCCACAGCCGCCAGCGCAGCCATCACCCGCGCACGTTCCCGCTCGCCCACAATCGGACGCGACGGTCCCTTCAAGCGGCAGATCGAATCATCCGCATTCAGCCCCAACACCAGCTTCGAGCCAAACCTCCTGCACTCCTCCAGCAGCGTAATGTGCCCCACGTGTAGAAGGTCGAAGCAGCCATTTGTAAACACAATCGTCTCGCCCGAAGCTCTCCACTCCGCCACACGTCGCTTCAGTCGCTCCAGATCAAGCACCTTCTCACCAGATGTCGTAGCCGTGCTCGGTGTCAGCGCAGCCACCAGCTCATGCCGCGCAATCGGCACCGTCCCCACCTTGCCTACTACGATTCCAGCGGCTAAGTTCGCTACTTCCACACCCGTCTCCGGCTTCAACCCGCCCGCCAGACAAGCCGCCAGCGTAGCAATCACCGTATCGCCCGCACCCGAAACATCAAAGACCTCTCGCGCCCGCGCCGGCGAGTGATATCTGCTGTCACTTCTGAGCAGCGTAATTCCCTTCTCACTCATCGTCACCGTCAGAAACTCGAAGTCATGCTCGCCAACAAGCGCCTGTCCTGCCTCCAGCAGCGCCTCCGTCTGGTGCGCAGCCACACGCGTTGCCAGCGCCAGCTCTCCAAGGTTCGGACAAACCGTAGTCGCCCCCGAGTACTTGCTGAAGTCCGGCGTCTTCGGATCAGCCAGCACCGGAACCCCAGCCGTCCTCGCCACATGAATCACCGCGCCGCAAAGCTCATTCGAAAGCGCACCCTTCGCGTAGTCCGAAAGCACCACCGCATGAACTTTAGTCGCCAACGCAGCCGCCCGATCCACCAGCCGCTTCATCTCAACCGTAGGCGGCACATCGCGGCTCTCAATATCCAGCCGCAGCAACTGCTGATTCCGCCCCACAATCCTCGTCTTCGAAATCGTAGGCAGCGAGCTCGAAACTACACCCGTCGTATCGACACCAACCCGCTGCAGAATCCCAGCCAACTCCGCTTGCTCCGCGTCGTTGCCCCAGAACCCCGCCAGAAAAGTCTGGCACCCCAACCCCGCCAGGTTCATTGCAACATTAGCCGCGCCACCCGCCCGCTCATACCGCTGCGCATGACGAATCACCGGCACCGGCGCCTCAGGCGAAATCCGATCAACATCGCCATGAATATAGCGGTCGAGCATAATATCGCCCACCACCAGCACCTTCAGTTGTCCAAACCCGCCCTCAAGCAGGTTCAATATCGCATGCAGTTCCGGCAGCATCGTCGTCTCGTCAACTCCTCAAGAAGTATCATCGCACCCTCACCGTTCAGCGCCATGAACAGGAACCGCACTGAGCACCTCTGCGACCTGCGCCAGCACCTCATCCACCGTAATCGAAGTAATGCACTTCTTCTTCTCCACAACGCACGTCTCCAGCCCGCAGCCCCAGCAATCCACCTTGTGATACACCACGCGATGCCGCCCGCCATACGGAAACCACACCCGCGGCTTATTCCTCGCCGCAAAGATCGCCACACACGGAGTCCCCACCGTCGCTGCAAGATGCATCGGCCCGCTATCATGCCCCACAAATATCCGTGCCCGCGCGAACACCGCCGCGCTCTCCCTGGGCGTCAGCGCGCCACACAGATTCACCACCGGCCCGCCACCTGCGCCGCGCCATCCTTCCGCGGCAAACTCACTCGCCTCGCTCTCCTCCGGCGACCCACTCAGCGTCAGCGCATATCCCGGACAAAGCCGCGCAATCTCCCCCAGCAGCGCGCGCCAGTTTTCGCGGCCCCAATCCTTCGCCTGCACCTTGGTCCCCACACTCACTGCAACAAACGGCCTTCCACCCGTCGGAACTAGCGCAGCACCCGCGCGCGCATGCTCTTCTTCAGTCAGCCGCAGGTCCCAGCTCGCAGCATCCTCCAGGTCCACGCTCCCCAACTCCGCCAGATTCCGCGCCAGTCGCGAAGCCTCAGGCTCAAGCGTCCCATCCCGCTCCGTCCGATTCTGCTGCATGTCTTCCGTGACCGGCACGCCAACCAGCCGCCGCACACCGCAAAGCCGAAAGAACCGCGCATCGCGCCTGGCCGACTCCACACCCCGCGCCGCGCCCAGATACACCACTACCTCCGGACGCCACCGCCAAATCCTCCACCACAACGCCGCCAGTTCCACCGGACTCCGCGTCCCCACCACATAGCGAAAGTACCCCTGCACCAGGCCAGAGCTCGCCAGAATATCCGCCGCCGGCGGCGCCTTCACATTCACCGGAAAGTTCGTCAGCATCCTGCGCTCGGCCTCCGGAAATGCCCGTGCCACCAGATGCATCGCTGGCAGAGCCACCACCGTGTCGCCCAGACTTCCCAGCCGATAGATCAGTACCCGCTTCGCCGCATCCATCGTTAATTAGTCTGCTTGCTCCTGGCAGTTCCAGCAACTCAAAGACTCATCAACTCCGAACTACCGAGGAACCTGATAGAGTTCTCTCTGGGGCAGATTCCGAGAAGAATAGCCCGCTTATGCTCGACGCAATCCTCATCACCCGCATGCAGGACGAAGTAACCGAGGCCCTGCACAACACCGAAGGCGAACTGGCAATCGAAGCCCCCGCCGACGGCCTCATGGCCATTGCCATCGCCCAGCACCGCGCCAACTTCGATCTCTGGCACGAGGAAGACAAGGCCCGCTGTCCCGGCGCCTCCGACTCCGAGATCACCCGCATCAAGCACGCCATCGACGCCCTCAACCAGCGCCGCAACGACCTCATGGAGAAGATCGACCTCTGGCTCCTCGACCACCTCGACCAGAACGAATCCGCGCCACTCCACTCCGAGACACCCGGCCTCATGATCGACCGCCTCTCCATCCTCGCGCTCAAGATCTACCACACCCGCGAAGAAAGCCACCGCGACTCTGCCACCGAAAAACACCACCAGCGCAACCGCAACCGCCTCGCCCTTCTCGAAGAGCAGCGCGCCGATCTCGCCGCCTGTCTCGACACCCTCTGGGCCGAAGTCCTCAACGGCACAAGACGCTTCAAACTCTACCGCCAGATGAAGATGTACAACGATCCCGAACTCAATCCAGCTATGTACGGCACTGCTCGGAGTTGACCGGAAGGCGTCTCTCTGCGTATAAAACCGAGACGAGACTTAACACGACGCAACTGCCCACATTAAAATGGCAAGCTCAGGAAAGCTCCTCGCAACAGGAAAGACCATGGCCAACTCTAAGAACGAACACTCTGCCGCCAAAAAATCTCCCCGAACCCTCGCTGGCGCACCTGCAAACGATGCAGCCCGCACTCAGATGCTCCAGAGCTACGAAGCCGCCATCCGCCTCATGCAGGAGGGCAAGTTCGACAAGGCTCACACCGCGTTCGAGAAGATGCTGGCCGCTGGCCCCGGCGATCTAGCCGACCGCATCCGTATGTACGTCAGCGCCTGCCTCCAACAGACGAAAAAGGGTAAAGCCGCCTTCGCCAATCACGAGGAGCACTACGACTATGCCGTCTCCCTACTCAACGACGGCCACTACGAAGACGCGCGCGAGCAGTTCCAGGCCATCCTCAAGGAAAACGACAAGGCCGACTACGCCTTCTACGGCCTC
The DNA here is from genome assembly GCF_014642855.1 of Edaphobacter acidisoli. Classification (NCBI taxonomy): domain Bacteria; kingdom Pseudomonadati; phylum Acidobacteriota; class Terriglobia; order Terriglobales; family Acidobacteriaceae; genus Edaphobacter; species Edaphobacter acidisoli. The sequence goes on from NZ_BMJB01000001.1 coordinate 1,192,010, forward strand.
GCCGTGCTCGCCAGCATGACCGGCGACTCGCACACCTGCCTCGAGCATCTCACCGAAGCCATCCGTCAGAACCCGCGCAACCGCATCCAGGCCCGCGCCGACTCCGACTTCCAGGACATGGCCGACGACCCCCGCTTCACCGAACTCCTCTACCCGGAAGCCTAGCCAGACCAGGTCCAAATAAGTTGTCATCCTTCCGCGCAGCGGGAGGACCTGCTGTTGCAGTTGCAGTTGTCGTTGCTGTTGTCTTTCTTGTCATCCCCCGCCACCCAGTTGTCATCCTTCCGCGAAACGGGAGGACCTGCTTTTGCACTTGCATTTGCTTGTCATTCTGAGCGGAGCGAAGAACCCCCGCATTTTTGCCAGCCCTGCCGAAACGCTTCAGGCATTTCACCAAAGGCCCCCAGAACCAGCCTCACCACTGCCCTTCCTGCCCATCCCATCGTCTACCATGGTGAGAGTCAAAAAAGGAGCGCACGTGGCGCCGTCCAACCTCCCCGGGTCCAGTGAAAAAATGCTGCGCGTAGTCGCCATCGGCGGAGGCACCGGTCTCTCGACCCTTCTCCGCGGCCTCAAACAATACGTCGCCACGCCCGACCGCCGCCGAGGCATCCGCCTCCCGCAGGACACAAAGCCCGAAAAAGCCCCGTCCGCACCATGCCCCAACCGCCCCTGCCTCATCCGCGAGCTCTCCGCGGTCGTCACCGTCACCGACGACGGCGGCTCCTCCGGCCGGCTCCGCGAAGACTTCAAAATGCTCCCACCCGGAGACATCCGCAACTGCATGGTCGCGCTCTCCGAAGACGAGCATCTCCTCTCGAAGCTCTTCCAGTACCGATTCGAGCACGGAGACCTCGAAGGCCACAGCTTCGGCAACCTCTTCGTCGCCGCACTCTCCCACATCACCGGAGACTTCGCCCAGGCCGTCCAGATGTCCTCGCAGATCCTCGCCGCCCGCGGCAACATCTTCCCCGTGACCAACACCGACGTCACCCTCGCCGCCATGATGCACGACGGCACCACCGTGCGCGGCGAAACCAACATCACCCATAGCAAGCAAAGCATCATGGAGCTCGTCCTCGAACCCGCCGACGCCAAGCCACTGCCCGAGATGCTCGAAGCCATCGCCAACGCCGACCTCATCACCCTCGGCCCCGGCTCGCTCTACACCTCGCTCATCACCAACCTGCTCGTGCGCGGCGTCCCCGAAGCCCTCGCCGCATCGAAGGCCACCAAGGTCTACGTCTGCAACCTCATGACCCAGGCCAACGAGTCCCTCGGCCTCTCCGCATCGCAGCACATCGAAAAAATCCTCCAGCACTGCGGCGAGATCGCCTCCTCCGTCTTCGACTACGCCCTCATCAACACCGCGCCCATCTCCGCCGCGCGCCTCGACCAGTACGCCCGCGAAGGCCAGAGCCCCATCGAGCCCGACCTCGACCGCATCCGCGCCCTCGGCGTCGAGCCCATCACCGGAAACTTCATCCACGAAAACGAAGTCCTCCGCCACGACTACGATCGCCTCGCCGAAAAGCTCCTCGAAATCGGCTTCGCAAAACCAGCCCCCACCCTCACACACTAGCATTCGCATTTTGGCATTTCCATTCCGTAGCGTAGCGGAGGAATCTGCTTTTGCAGTTGTCTTTGCTTGTCATTCTGACCCTGAGCAATGCGAAGGGGTAGAACCCCCGCAGTTGCAGTTGCTGTTGCAGTCGCTTTTGCCTGTCATCCTGAGCGAAGCGACCGCAGGGAGCGGAGTCGAAGGACCCCGAAGCAATCTGAGGCACCCATGCCCTCGATCCTTTTCCGCCACAGATCCCATCCTCAATTGCGGCTCTACCGCCCGCGGCACGCATGACGAAGAAACCTGCTCCCCGGCAGGTGCCTTGAAGATTGAAAGAAACCCACACCTCAGGCGTTATCCTTACAGCAAAATCAACAAAGCATCATTAAAAAGGAGCACCCATGCCCCCGACGCTCGAAGGCCGCAAAGTTCGTCTCGAACCAATGACGCTTGCGCACATCCCCGCCCTCGAAAAGATCGCCTTCGACGATCGCATTTGGCGCTACATGACGCACCCCGTCAAAACCCCAGCCGACCTCCGCGCCTGGGTCGAAGCCTCACTCCAGAAAGAAGCAGCCGGAACCGATCAGCCCTGGGTCACAGTGCTCAAATCCACCAACCGCGTCATCGGCAGCACGCGCTTCCTCGACTTCGACCACGAGCACCGCACCACCGAGCTGGGAAACACCTGGCTCGCACCCGAGTTCCACGGCGCAGGCATCAACCCCGAAGCCAAGCTCCTCCAGCTAACCTACGCATTCGAGCAGCTCAACCTCAACCGCGTCGCCCTCAAGACCCACCACGAAAACCTTCAATCGCAGACGGCGATGAAAAAAATCGGCGCAACCTACGAAGGCACCTTCCGCAACCACTACATCATGCCCGACGGCTCCCTCCGCCACAGCGTCTGGTTCTCCATCATCAAAGAAGACTGGCCCCAGGTGAAATCCCGACTGCTCGAACGCCTCGCCTGAGCAGGACAAAGCGATATCAAACAAACCGTACCCTCATGCAATTGTCATCCTTCCGCCGCAGGCGGGAGGACCTGCTTTTCTCGTCACCCATAGAAATGGCTCACCCCAACTCCACCAAAGACACGTCGTCCACCGTCCGCTTAAGCTGCCCACAAGCCGCATAGATGTCCCTCCCACGCGGCTTTTTGGTTGCCTTCGTCGAGGCATCGTTGATACCATCGCCGCAACCTATTCATCAGGAAAGAATTACATGAGACTGCGCTTCCTCGTTCTGCTTGCCTTCTTTGCTTTGGCCACAGCATCGTCTCCAGCACAACTCGGAATTTACGGCAACTTCGACGCAACTCATCTCACCAACAATCAGAGCCTGACATGGCTCTACGGGCCCAACTTTGGGGCGTATTACAACTTCATCCACGCCGGGCCTATTGCCGCAGGTCTTGATGCGCGCGGTAACTTCCTATTCGGGAACCACCTGAAGTACCGGAGCGGGCTGGTCGGTGTGCGCGTCGCAATCAATCCGCCTGTTCTTCCGATCAAGCCGTATGCGCAGTTCTCCGTCGGTGGCGGTGCGGTCAGGCCGGATTCTTCCGGCTCGATTCAGACGCACTACACGACGAAGTTTCAATATGGGGTCTTTGGTGGCGCGGACATTACCGTGCTCCCGCATGTCGATTTTCGTCTGATTGAAGTGGGCTACGCCAGAATGACTGGAATCAACGGCGGGCCGGTTGCGCCTGCGACTTCTCTCGTGACCATCGGCAGCGGCATCGTCATTCGGCTCCCTTGAGTCCTGTTCACCCGCCTATAGCTACCAGGCCGTCTTCCACCGTCCGCTTAAGCTGCCCGCAAGCCGCATAAATATCCCGCCCCCGCGGCCGCCGGATATACGCCGGAATCCCCGCATCAATCACCCTGTTCTGAAACGCCAGCACCCCATCCCTGGGAGGCTCGTGATAAGGCATATTCGGCCCCGCGTTCCACACAATCAGATTGATCTTGCACTTGATTCCCCGCACCAGCGCAATCAGCTCATCCGCATCCGCCAGCGAGTCGTTGATCCCGCCCAGCATCACATACTCAAACGTAATCCACTCGCGCCGGCTCAGCGGAATCGTCCCCAGCGCCTCCAGCAGCGCCGCAATGTTCCATTTCCGCGTAATCGGCATAATCGCCTCACGCACCGCATCGTTTGGAGCATTCAAACTCACCGCCAGCTTCGGCCTGCTCGTCTCCTTCGCAAACGCCAGAATCCCCGGCAGAATCCCCGACGTGCTTACCGTCATCCGCGCCTCAGGAATCCGCATATAAACCAGCAGCCGCACCGCCGCCATGAAGTTCTCGTAGTTCAAAAACGGCTCACCCATCCCCATAAACACCAGGTTGATCCTCGCCGGTGTCGGGTTCCCGCGACTACTCCCCAGCTCCACCTTGTGCCGATTCAGCACCGCCGCCACCTGCCCCGCAATCTCACCCGCCGTCAGGTTCCGCCGAATCCCCAGCTTCGCCGTCAGGCAGAACTGGCAGTTCACCGCGCACCCCACCTGACTCGACACACAGATCGTCGCCCGCCGATACTTCAGCGCCGCCTCAGCATCTCCCCGAGCAGCAAGCGCGTCTTCTGTCTCTTCATCCTCGGCAGCCGCTGAACCATCCCCACGCTCGCCCCCATCGCCATCCGGCATCCAAACCGTCTCGACCGTCTCGCCATCGGCCATCCGCATCAGGTAGCGCTCCGTCCCATCCACCGACACAGCCGCCTGCACGATCTCTGGCAGCCCAACCCCGTACCCCTCCGCAGCCAAAGCCTCGCGCAACCCTTCAGACAAAGTAGTTATTTCACTTAAATCCGTAACACGCTGACGATAAATAGCTTCCGCCAACTGGCCACCACGATACCCAGGCTGCCCCAGCCCTTTCACCACCCCAGCCAGCTCATCCAGCGGCAAGCCAAAAAGTGGCCTCGCCACTTGAATATTTTTATTTAAATAATTGATATAATTAGACATAATAAATCATCGCAAACATCATCTCGACCCTCTACAGTTTACCCTCATCCAACCCGGTAAGCCAGTTTCGCACCGCCTCCTGTGAAAGAATAGAGCCATGTCCCAAACCCTGATCGAAGAAGTCTCAACCCAGAAGAACGCCGCGCGCAACATCCGCAAGACCATCCTCTCGAACGGACTCACCGTCCTCACCGAGAGCATGCCTCATCTGCGCAGCGTCTCCATGGGCGCATGGGTCGGCTCCGGCTCACGCGACGAGAACCCCGAGGTCAACGGCATCTCCCACTTCGTCGAGCACATGGTCTTCAAAGGCACCACCACCCGCTCCGCCCAACAAATCGCCCGCGAGGTCGACACCATCGGCGGCAATCTCGACGCCTTCACCGGCAAAGAGACCATCTGTTTCAACATCAAGGTCCTCGACGAAAACGTCGCCCCTGCCCTCGACGTCCTCGCCGACCTCGTCCTCAACCCCACCTTCACCCCCGAAGAGATGGCGCGCGAACAAGGCGTCATCCTCGAAGAGATCAAGATGGACGAGGACAACCCCGACTACCTCGTCCACGAAGTCTGGACCCAGAACTTCTGGAAGGGCGACCCGCTCGGCCGCCCCATCCTCGGCACCGTCAAAACCGTCTCCAGCTTCAACCAGCAAACCCTCTTCGACTACTACGCCGGCCAGTTCAACGCGCAGAACATCGTCTTCTCCGCCGCCGGCAACCTCGAGCACGACGCCTTCGTCGCCTCCGTCGAGCAAAAATTCAACGCCCTCGCCTCAGCCAGCGGCAGCGCAGCGCGTCTCACCACGCCGCACGCCACGCCCCACATCACCCTCAAGCGCAAGAAGGCGCTCGAGCAGGTGCAGCTCTGCCTCGGCGTCCCCGCCCCACCGGTCAACGACGCCAACCGCTACGTCGTCTTCCTGCTCAACACCATCCTCGGCGGCGGCATGAGCTCGCGCCTCTTCCAGACCATCCGCGAAGACCAGGGCCTCGCCTACTCCATCTACTCCGAGATGAACCCCTTCCGCGACACCGGCTCCCTCTGCATCTACGCTGGCACGGCCGTCGACAAGACCCGCAAGGTCCTCGACCTCACCCTCCGCGAACTCCGCCGCCTCAAAGAGGAGACAGCCAACGAAGCCGAGCTGAAGCGCGCCAAGGACCAGCTCAAGAGCAACATGGTCATCGGCCTCGAAAGCTCGGGCAGCCGCATGGCCAACCTCGCCCGCCAGCAGATGTACTTCGGTCGCTTCTTCGGAGTCGACGAGATGATGCGCGAGATCGACGCCGTCACCCCCGACGACATCCAGAACATGGCGAAGCAGCTCTTCCAGCCCGAAGCCATCGCCCTCACACTGCTCGGCAATCTCGGCGCCATGAAGCTAGACCGCGCCGACCTCGCCTGCTGAAGAACAGTCGAAAATGTGCCCCGTCATCCTGAGCGAAGGTGGCGCTTTTTGCCACCGAAGTCGAAGGACCCCGAGAACTCCTCACGCACCCATGCCTCCCAACCCTTTCGGCCACAAAACTCATCCCTTCAGATCAGCTCCCATTACCTTCCAACAGCAAAACACGTCTCAAAGATGTGACAGAAATAAGGGCCAAAGCCCGCGCCAAACTCCTCACTATCAAGAAAACTCCCACACCTGATACAGTTCTCTTGAACCACACCCAAGGACAACGACCCAAATGAATCTCCAAGCCAGCCAGAAGGAACACAACACAGAAGAAGGCTTCACCCTGATCGAGCTGCTCATCGTCATGAGCGTGATGCTGATCCTGATGACACTGGCCATCCCCCAGTTGCTCAAGCTCACCAAGCAGGCGCACGAGACCTCCGCAATGACATCCATTCGCGCCATCACCGAAGCCGAGCTGCAATACAACTCCACCTACCCCACGCGCGGCTTTGCCTGCTCTCTGGCCCAGCTCGGCGGCGACCCCAAATCCGGCGCCCCCACAGCCGATTCCGCCCAGCTCATCGCCCCCGACCTCGCCTCCGGTGAAAAGGCCGGCTACACCTTCGCCATCACCAACTGCTCCAAGGTCACCATCAACAATCAGGACCAGTACACCTCCTACGAGATCACGGCGGTGCCCAATAAAGTAGGCAAGACAGGCGACCGCGGCTTCTGCTCCGACGAGAACAACGCCATCCACTACGACCCGCAGGGCGGCACCAACTGCACCCAACTCATCCAGTAATGCAGCACGAGCAACCCAGAAAAATCGGGTGCCCCACCTTCGCGACAGTTTTATCGTCGCTAAGGTGGGTTGTCGCCCTCACCCTCCTCGCCGCGCCACTGGCCGCCCAAACCAACACCGCCCTCATCCACAAAGTCGACGACCACTACAACCATCTCGCCTCGCTCCGCACCTACTTCACCGAGCAATACAGCGGCATGGGCATGAACAAGACCGAATCCGGCGTCCTCGTCCTCCAGAAGCCCGGCAAAATGCGCTGGAGCTACGACGACCCCATCGGCAAAGTCTTCGTCCTCGACGGCAAGTACGCGTGGTTCTACACGCCCGGCGACGCGCAGGCGCAACGAGTCCCTGCCAAACAACTCGACGACCTCCGCTCCCCACTCCGTTTTCTGCTCGGCCATACCCAGTTGCAGAAAGAACTCGACAACCTCGCCGTCGCCCCCGACGGAGCGAACTTCCGCATCACCGGCATCCCCAAAGGCATGGAGCAGCGCGTGAAGCTCCTCACCCTCTGGGTCACCAGTTCAGGTGCAATCGAAAAGATGCGCCTCGAAGAAGTCGGCGGCGCAATCACCGAGTTCACCTTCTCAAAATCCGAAGAGAACGTCCCCGTCAAATCCTCCGACTTCATCTTCCACGCCCCCGCAGGCGTCACCATCGTCAACGGCCTCCCACCCATCTAGCGCAAAAACGCAACGCTCCGCAAAAAGAGCCGTCATCCTGAGCCAGGATTGTCATTGTGAGGAAAGAGCCGTCATCCTGAGCGAAGCGACCGCAGGGAGCGGAGTCGAAGGACCCCGATGCCGCACAACTCACCCATACCTTCGAACCCTTTCGGCCACAACCTCTCGCACCCACTCGTCTTGTCAAGCCCCAACACCACCCAACCAGCACAAACCAAACCACTTACCATTGGCGGTTTTCCCATTCGAATCTGCTAGACTTAAATCAGAGGCAAAATAGCCAGAATGCCAGACCAGTCCGCAAATCCCGTACTTAACCCAAGCAAAATGAATACTTTAGTGCCTAAGTACGGGGAGGGGGGTACCCCCCTCGCGACCGAGCAATTCCACCAGGCCGTCCGCGACCTCAACCCCGCCGTGGCCGTCTTCGACTGCGACGGCACCCTCTGGTCCGGCGACGCCGGCTCGTCCTTCATGAACTGGACCCTCGAGCGCGGCCTCGTCTCCCGCGACATGGTCGACTGGATCAACCGCCGCTACCTCGGCTACCAGCACGGCGAGGTCAACGAGCTCGCCATCTGCGGCGAGATGGTCCAGATGTACCAGGGCCTCCGCGAGTCCGAGATGCGCCACGCCGCCCGCGACTTCTTCGCCGAGCGCATCGAGCGGAACATCTTCCCCGAGATGCTCGCTCTCGTCAACGAGCTCCGCGCCAAAGGCGTCGACATCTGGGCCGTCAGCTCCACCAACGACTGGGTCATCGAAGAAGGCGTCACCCGCTTCGGCATACCGCCCAATCGCGTTCTCGCCGCCCGCGTCGAGGTCCGCGACGGCATCGTCACCGAGACCGTCCTCGACGTCCCCACCGACGAGGGCAAGGTCGTCTCGCTCGCTCGCATGGGCATCATCACCCCAGACGCCGTCTTCGGCAACTCCATCCACGACGCCGCGATGCTCGCCATCTCCCGCCGCGCCTTCCCCGTCAATCCCACCGCAGCCCTGCTCGAACAGAGCGCCCGCGAAGGCTGGGCCGTTTACTACCCAGCATCGGTCACACCGAAGTAACGCAGCATTTACCGGCAACGGTCGTCTAAACTGTTAGCTGTGAAAGCGCAGATCAGGAAGTTGGGCGAACACGCTGAAACGGGAGCACATAAGCCGGTCCGGTTTGTGGTTGCAGCCCTGATTCTGCGCAGCTCCGGCGATACCCCCGAAGTCCTCATCTGCCAACGGAAGCCCGACCAGCCCATGTGTCTCAAGTGGGAGTTTCCCGGCGGCAAGATCGAACCCGGCGAAGGCCCCGAAGCCGCCCTGGCCCGCGAGCTGGACGAAGAGCTCGGCATCTCCGCCGCCATCGGCCCACGCGTCGCGCGCATCCGCCACAAGTACCGCAATGGCGGCGCGGTCGATCTCCAGTTCTTCACCGTCCGCGAGTTCACCGGAGAGATCGAAAACCGCATCTTCAACGACGTCCGCTGGGCTCCGATGACCACGCTGCCCGACTACGACTTCCTCGCCGCCGACCTCGGACTCATCCACGACCTGGCCGAAGGCAAGCTGCTGTAGAAACTCAACCTCGCACAATCCCCCACAGCCACACCAGCGACAACCCAGTCACAACAGCCGCAGTCAGCCACGCAACAATATTGAAAAAACGCGAGTTCGTATGCTCTCCCATCAATTCATACTTGTTGATGAGCTGAAGCATAAAGACCAGCACAATCGGCAGCAACACTCCATTCAGCACCTGCGACAGAATGCTGAACTTCACCAACGGAAAGTTCGGAATCAGCACAACAGCAGCGCCGGCAGCAAGCAGCAGACTGTAAAACCAGTAAAAGAACTTCGCCTCACGAAAGCTCTTATCCAGTCCACTCTCAAACCCCAGTCCTTCGCACACGGTATAAGCCGTAGAGAGCGGCAGAATCGACGCAGCAAAAAGCGACGCATTGAATAATCCTGCAGCGAAGAGGATGAAGGCGTAGTCGCCAGCCAACGGCTTCATCGCCCCAGCCGCATCTGCTGGATCGACGATGTTACGAATGCCGTGAACATACAGGGTAGCTGCGCACGCGATGATGATGAACCACGCAACAATATCCGTGAAGAACGAGCCGACAATGACATCGAGACGCGAAGCCTTGTACTGTCGCACGCCGATTCCCTTCTCGACGATGGACGATTGCAGATAGAACTGCATCCACGGTGCAATCGTCGTGCCGATTACACCGACGGTCATGTAGATATAAGTTTTGTCGCTCCAGACTGCACGCTGAGGCAGCTTGACCGTCTCCAGCAGAGACAAATGCCAGTCAGGTCTGCTCAAAACACCAGCAGCAATGTAAGCAATATAAAAGCAGCTCGCAACAAGGAATATCTTCTCGACGCTCTTGTAATCGCCTTTGACGACGAGCACCCACACAAGAAACGCGCAGATCGGTACGCTCGCATATTTAGTGATGTGAAAGAGCTGCATCGAACCCGCAATACCGGAGAACTCAGTGATGACATTGCCGAAGTTGACGATGACGAGCAGCACCATCATCACAAACGTCAGGCGCAGCCCGAACTCTTCGCGGATCAGGTCACTCAGTCCTTTGCCCGTGACTGCTCCCATACGCGCGCACATCTCCTGCACGACGATCAGTGCAAGCGTGATAGGGATCATCGTCCACAGCAGCGTATAGCCGAACTGCGCGCCGGCCTGCGAGTAGGTCAAAATGCCGCCAGCATCGTTATCGACATTGGCAGTGATAAAACCTGGCCCAAGCACAGCCAGAAATAAAATGATGCGAGTCCTCCAGCGGCGCGCTTCGGTCATCTGACCTCCGCCGCTGCGTTTGATCTGGACCGCGCACGAATAGCCTGTATGCGCTCGATAATCAGCCCCACCTGCCGATCGTTGTGATAGCCGTCACGCTCGGCTCGCAGGCGGCCAGCCGCAGCAATGCGTTGACGCGCAGCCTCATCCGGCAGATAGCGCCGAATCTTCTGCACCAGTTCGTCGAAGTTAGAGAAGAAGACAGCTTCTTCATCTTCCTTGAAGCGCTGCAGATGCCCCTCGGAACGTTCCGCCAAAAGGAAGCTTCCGCAGGCTGCAATCTCAAAGCTCTTATGAACGAACTCGTCCTGATTGGCGTGCGTTAGAAAACTAAGATTAATCTTTGATCGCCAAATTGCTTCACGATAATTCTCTTGAAAAAGTTCGCCCTCACGATACATCTGCTTGAAGCTCTTCGGCGCAAGTTCCCTCTGCCATTGTCGTTGACTGCCAGAGATCACGACCTGAAACTCATTAAGCTGTGCAAGCTTGCTGAGGATGGTAGCCCGATCATCGTAAGGCGTCCCAATAAACGAGACCTCACGGTCACGGTTTTTATCACTCCAGTCCACAGGCGGTGGATAATGCAGCGTAGGCTCATAGGCCGTCTGAATCTTGATGACATCTCGGCCACCGCGCGAGGTGTAGTCAAGAATGTTTTTGTCGCGCTGGACGACATGCAAGTCATAGTGCGGGATGCACTTCATATAGAGACGCCATCCCGGATCCTGGCGCGTGCCAAATGGGTTGTCAATCATATAGCTGACCAGGCTAATACCCATCGTGCGCAGCCGGTCGAGTGTCGCCGAACGCATCGCAAGCAGCTTGTCCGCCCAGAGCACATCTGGCTTTTCGCGTTCTGCTATGCCAAGCAAGTCTCTATTCATCCGAGCAACAGAAGAACCTGTGTGATAACGCAGAACAATCTGACGAGTCACAGGATTAGCAGGAACGTAATCATAAGTGTTGAACGGAATAACCTCATGGCCCAGCCGCTCAAGCGCCCAAAGGCGATAGAGCGAGCTGTCGTTGGGCGAGAGGCCAGATGCGTACAAAATCTTCATGAAGTCGCGTTTTTCTTCCCAATTCTTTCTGATCTACGTTTAATGCTCGGCGCGTAGGAGCCCAATCACCTGTTCAGCGTGGACGACACCCACCAGTCGCTTGTCATGATCCAGCACGGGGAGTGAGCGCAAATTGTACTTGTCGAATAATTCGGCTACTTTGCGGCCATTTGCATCGATGTCGCAGGTAACAAGGTGAGCCCCGGGCAGGTCGGCCAATGGTGCAGCAGGTGTGGCGAGCAGAAGCTGTACCAGAGGAATTACCGAACTGATGCGCTGTTCGTCATCGAGTAGGTACACGTCACTGATCGTCTCGTTGTCGCCCTCGAAATGGCGCAGCGCCTCGACTGCATCGGACAGGATGGCATTTTGGGGCAGCGCAATGTAATCGGTCGTCATGCGTCCCGCGGCAGAGTTGCCTGAGAACTCGAGCAGATCTTCGACCTCCTGCCGCTCCTCAGGGTCCATCTCTTCGAGAATGGCTTCCGATCGCTCCTCAGGCAGTTCGGAGAGCAAGTCTGCAGCTGCCGCAGGGTCCATTTCCTCGACAATGTCGGCGACTTTCTCAGAATCGAGCGCCTCGATAAGCGCCTGTTGCATCTTCGGCTTGACCTCTTCGAGCGCCTCAGCGGCAACCTCCTCGTCGAGACTCAAAAAAACAGCGTGACGCTCGGCCGGAGCAAGATCTTCCAGAATGTCTGCGATATCCGAGGGGTGCATCTGCGAGAGGCGATCCTGCTCGATCTTCAGCTTCACACGCCGTGCAGGGTCGCGGCCAATCAGGTCGACAAAGTCCCACGGAATAATGCTAGGAGTCAGTCGTGTAGTAATTCTCGCGACCATTGCACCCGGAAGACCCTTTAGCAAACGCCGCAAAGCACCACGCAGGCCGATTTCAACCTCTGCGACGCGCAACCGAAGATCACCTCCTGGCTGCTGCGGCGACTCCCACACCAGGTCCACGTCATTCACTCGTACGACCTTGTGACCGTGCACATCAATAATCTGCTGATCGAGCAAGTCTCGCTCCAGCAATAGATAGGACTCGTCATCGGGCAGCAGACCGGGCCGGACGGACTCGCGAAGCTGCATCGCTCCCTGCGCAGTCAGCATCAGCTCAGTTATCAGGACCATTACATCGCGGTCACCGCGGTCATTCTTTGCCCCACGAAGAATCAATCCGTAGACGTGCGAAGGATCTACAGCAGGCGAGACTACGACCTCTCGGACACGCCCATGCACAGCCCCCCCGGCGTCTGTAATCGGGGTGCCCATCAAGGTAGCGACGCTGGTCTTTTGTTGACTGAGGTGTTTCGTCATAGGCGGCTCAACAGGGCGCTCTATCCAAACTTTACATGCTTGAGACTCCGCCGTGCGATCAGCCACTCTAGAAGGTGCAAGTTGTGTTACCGGTATCAACCTGCGTATATTCCTCGTACCGCATGTTAATTCCGCGGCGAGCCGATATTGCCAGCAGGAGTGAAGGTCGCCAGGATGGGGAACGGGAAGCAGATGGGACGGGAAGTCTTGACAAGTGAGAAATCCACAAGCACACTGCCATCATTGCTGTTGTCCGCAGTTGACGACTGGCACAGAGTTCACGCAGGGAAAGATTTGGCCGATCCAACGACAAGCCGCGTCAGCTACACGCTCGACTCGTCCCTCGACAGCGTGAACAAGATTGAGCAGACAGCCGAGGTCTCGGCCCAACGGGCAGGCTTCGATGAGGACACGGCCTCCCATGTAGCGATGGCCGTACGCGAAGCTGCAGTTAACGCCGTGCTCCACGGAAATGCTTATGATCCCAAAAAGCACATCACGGCATCATTTGAGACCACGCCGGAATCGTTGATCGTCCGCATCGCCGACCAGGGCCCCGGTCTCAATCCGGACACATTGCCCGATCCATTGGCGCCTGAGAACATCCTGCGTGGATCCGGACGCGGCATCTTCCTTATCCGTGCTTTTATGGATGAGGTAAACTTTCGCCAGTTGCATCCCGGCACAGAATTGACTCTTATCAAACACCGCACACCGGCTCAGCCGGGGACTTAAGGAGAAAACTACACATGAGCATGAAAGTACAGACCCGCCTCGTCGACGGCGTTACCATTTTGGACCTAAGCGGCCGCATCACTCTCGGCGAAGGTAGCGTGACAATTCGCGACGCCGTGCGCGATGTGCTCGCCAAGGGTTCAAAGAAGATCCTGCTCAACCTGGCCGAGATTACCTATATCGACAGCTCCGGCATCGGTGAGTTGGTCAGCGCCTTCACCACCGTGAAGAACGCAGGTGGCGAGTTGAAGCTGTTGAACCTGACCAAGAAGGTCCACGACCTACTCCAGATTACGAAGCTCTACACCGTCTTCGACGTGAAAGACGATGAAGCGTCGGCAATCTCCTCATTCAGCAAATAGTTCAGGAAGTATCGTTTCCCTTTTCTGTAGAGCAAAAAGGCCGCCGCGGATGCGACGGCCTTTTGCTGCACCTGCTTTCTTGAGCAGCTACTTCGAGAAATCCACCTTCGGGGCCTCGCTGTTCGCTGGATTGCCCTTGAAGTACTCATCGCGATAGTGGAACCCTGCCATATTGGCCCAGATACTGTTCGGGAACTGCCGGACGTAGACGTTGTAGTCCTCAAGCGCCTTGTTGTAACGCTGGCGCTCGACGGCAATGCGGTTCTCCGTCCCAGCCAGCTCATCTTCCAGACGCATAAACTGCTCGTTGCCCTTCAGGTTGGGATACTCCTCCTGCAGCCGGAAAAACGGTCCCAGAGCAACATCCATCCGCGTGTTGGCGGCAATGCTGCTCGCACGGTCAGGCGCGCTGGTAATGGCTGCCCGGGCGTTGGCGATGTTTGTCAGCACGGTAGATTCTTCGGCGACATACCCCTTCACCGAAGCCACCAGGTTCGGAATCAGGTCAAGCCGGCGCTGCTGCACCACGTTCACCTGCGCATATTGCTGCTCAATGGCCTCATTCTTCTGGACGAGTGTGTTCTTTGTGCTGATATAGCTGCCCGCACCAAGCAGCAGCACAAGAATCAGAAGCCCTACAACCCCAAGTACGATCCATAATGATTTCATAATGTCTCAATTTCCTTTGGCTGGATTTCCATCCGTCCCATTATTCGGTTAATCACTGGCAACTGGCTTACTTACGTTACCACTCGACCTGCTGTTCCCTGCTCTTCTGGTTCCAAACATCAAAAGTCGCCGCTGGCGCCTCCACCACCGGAGCTACCACCACCAAAACCACCGAATCCTCCGCCACCGCCACCGCCAAATCCTCCACCCTGGTTCCAGTCGTCTCGACCCCGGCCGCCGCCAAAGCCGCCACCGAGCAGATTGCCCAGCAGGAACCATATCAGCCCGGTGTTGCCCGTGCTGATCAAAAAGATGAGCACCAGCAGCAGCAACCCGCCGCCGATAATCAACTCGGCCAGGCTGATGTGAACGGGCTGCGACGAATAGTTGTACTGCTGCACGGGCTGTGCTGTCTGGGCGTTCGTGAGCGTAACACCTGCATCCGAAGCAATAATCTGTGCAATCTGCCCGATGCCGAGGGGTACAGCAGTGTTGTAGTCTCCACGCGATGCCGCAGGCACCATCGAACGCCCGATATCTCCTACTTTGGCGTCGTTCAGGATGCCTTCCAGCCCATAGCCCACCTCAATGCGGCCACGACGCGGCGTCATGACAAGGATCATCAAAACACCGCGATCAGTGCCCCGCTCGCCGACCTTCCACTTATCCTCAAGCGCAGTGGCGAACTCTTCAATGGATTGATTATTGTCGAGCGTCTTGATGGTGACTACGGCAATCTGCGCGTGGGCCTTGACCTCAACCTGCTCGCAGAGATCATCTACATTCCGAATGGTGGAAGGGGAAAGAACACCGGCAAAGTCGTTAACATAGCCAACTGGCGCGGGCAGCGAATCGACCGACTCAGCCGCCAAAAAGGCTGACGGTACAAACAAAAGAACGGCGACTGCCAGCCAACGCGAAATGCGTTTCATCAAAAGCTATTTTACGCCGAGCAAATATCTCTGCTACATACAATTCGCATCCTGAACGTTTGCCGCACTAAATGGAAGGTGGCGTCGATGGCGGTGCAGGAGACGGCTCAGGGTTATGGGCATGCTCCGGCATCGGCACACCCTTATCGTGCGCAAGTTTGTTGACCTCCACCAGATGTTCGTGGATAACATGCTTATCTTTATCCACAGCCTCGCGCAACGAGGCGTCGTTGACCGTATTCGACTCCATACGGAATTCACGCATGGCACGATGGTGTTCCCGCACCATCAGTGAGAGATAAGCATTATCAAAATCGCTACCGGAGAGAGATTGAAGCTTCGTGTATTCAGCCTTATCAGCCTTATTCATCTCCTTTGGCATCATGATGCCAAGCGAGTCAGCGACACGGCCAAGATCTGCATTCATCTTCGCATGCTCGTCCACCATCTTCTGTGCGAAAGCCCTCACATCGTCGCTGGGAGATTTTTCGACCGCAAGCTGGCTGAACTTCCCAACCGCAATGCCGGATTCTGCCGCGCCCCGCAGGAACATCTTGTCCCGCACCACCTGCCTGTTGTCGGTGGCGTTCTGAGCTGAATCCTGTTCGGACGGAGGCGTAATCTGCTCCGACGCTGGCTGGCCCGGTTGACTCGTCTGCGCCGAAGAGATCAGAACAGCGGTCGAGTCCATCTGGCAAATGGCGTACCCCGGAAGTATCCAAGCTGCCGCACCGAGTATCACAACGCGAATCCCAATCGATTTCATGGCCCACGCTCCTGTTGGCCGACAAGTGTAACCCCATCCGGCCTATATTCGTCTAGTCAATTTGGTGTAGCGCACACACGAAAGGGTTGCCCTGTGAGGTTCGGGCCAGCACGGTATTCTTGTTCTGGAGCAAGAATATTAATGACGCAAGAAGCCCTTACGCCCCCGCTCGCCCGCAAGGACCCTACGCCCACAACGTTGCACGGACAAACTCTCGAAGACGATTACCGCTGGATGCGGGACAAGTCTTCACCTGAGGTGATCACATACCTGGAAGCGGAAAACGCATACACCAGCGCCATCATGAAGCCAACCGAATCGCTTCAAGGCAAGCTGTATGCCGAAATGCTGTCTCACATCAAGGAGACCGACGAATCTGTCCCGTACCGCGACAGCAACTGGTACTACTACATCCGCACCGTCGAAGGCAGCCAATACGCTATCTATTGCCGGAAGACCGCTTCGGGATCGGAGTACGACGAGTCACAGCCAGAGCAGATCTTACTCGATGTCAATAAGTTGGCCGAGGGGCAGCCCTTCATGTCACTCGGTGCGCTAACCGTCAGCCCTGACGGCACGAAGCTCGCCTATTCGACCGACAACACCGGCTTCCGACAATACACCCTGCACATCCGCGACCTGAACACCGGAAACGACCTGCCGGACACTGCCGAGCGCACCGGCTCCATCGCCTGGGCTGCCGACTCGCACACGCTCTTCTATACCACCGAAGACGAAGTAACGAAGCGCCAGGACAAACTCTTCCGCCATCGCCTCGGAGACGCCGCCATAGACGACGCACTGATCTACGAAGAAAGCGATGAGCGCTTCAACATCGGCATCGGCAAGACGCGCGACGGCAAATATCTGCTGCTGGAAGCAGGCAGCCACACCACAACCGAGTACAGCTATCTGGACGCAACAACGCCTGGAGGCGTCTTCCTCGTCATCGCCCCACGCGTGGACGAGCAGGAGTACTACGTCGAGCACCGCGACGGTCTGTTCTACATCCGCACCAACGACGTAGGAAAAAACTTCCGCGTGGTAACAGTGCCCGTAGACGGAGGAGGGCGCGAATCGTGGACGGAACTGATCGCGCTCGACCCCGAGAATCCCCTCGAAGACTTCGAGGTGTTCCAATCGTTCACGGCCAGCACACGCCGAAAGCTCGGCCTGCCTGTTCTAACCGTTACACTGATGAACGCCAATGGCGCACTCGGCGAATCAAAAGAGATCGCCTTCCCCGAGCCCGCCTACAGCGCTGGCGCTCAGATCAACCGCGAATTCGACACGCAGAGATTCCGCTACGCATATCAGTCGCTGGTATCGCCAGCCTCAGTCTATGACTACGACATCCACGCCGGAACCTCAAAACTGCTCAAGCAACAAGAAGTCCCCGGAGGATTCGACTCGTCTCGCTACGCATCGGAGCGGCTCTGGGTGACAGCAGACGACGGCGTGAAGGTGCCTGTGTCACTCGTCTACCGGCGCGACAGCTTCAAGCGCGACGGAACGAATCCCGTCTACGTCTACGGCTACGGCTCCTACGGCTATCCGCTGCCGATCAGCTTTGGTCCATCGCGTCTGTCGCTGCTCGACCGCGGCGTCGTCATGGCCTACGCGCACATCCGCGGCGGTGGCGAGATGGGCGATGCGTGGCACGACGCCGGCAAGATGCAGGTGAAAAAGAATACCTTCTCCGATTTCATCGCCGTCACCGAATATCTAGTGGCCAAAAGCTACGGCGCACAAGACCGCGTAGCCATTGAGGGCGGAAGCGCGGGCGGACTGCTCATGGGTGCTGTCGTCAACCAGCGCCCCGATCTCTTCAGCGTAGTGCTTTCACACGTGCCATTCGTCGACGTGATGAACACCATGCTCGATTCGAGCCTGCCGCTGACTGTCGGCGAGTACGAAGAGTGGGGCAACCCGAACGAACCCGAGGCATTCGCATATATGCGGTCGTATTCGCCCTACGACAATTTGAAGCAGAGCTCGTACCCGGCGATGCTGGTGAAGACCAGCCTGAACGACTCGCAGGTCATGTACTGGGAGCCCGCAAAGTACGTGGCAAAGCTGCGAACCCTGAAGACGAACGACTCTCCCCTGCTGCTGCACATCAACATGGACGCAGGCCACGGCGGCGCATCCGGGCGCTACGACTATCTGAAAGAGATCGCCTTCGACTACGCGTTTCTGCTGACGCAGTTAGGCATAGAAAAATAAAGCAGGCAGTCGCTCATTTCCCTGACCAGAGGCCGATCCGCTGGAGCAGCGCGCGATAGTGCGCGTCTTCGTGAATGAAGTCGAAGGACGGGTCGGTCTGGATGAAGACCAGCTTCGGATCGTCTTCATCGGCGGCACGCTCGAGCAGGGCAATCGTCTCGTCGCGTTCGCCAAGCTGAGCGTGGTAGCGGGCCAGCAGCGCCGGAGACACATACTGGGACTTTGCCGCGGTCTGTTTCAGCTCATTCAGCATCCACTCCACCACACCGCGATGTCCTTTAGCGGCAAAGACCTGCATCACCGCCGGGTTCGGCTTGCCGCTCTGGCCGTAGAGCCGCGCGACCATCTCGGCAGACTCTCGATCCATCCCTTTCCAGTGATAAATCTCCACCAGGTTCGAAAGCAGATCCCGAGCATCAGGAAAGTCGTGGAGCCGGATGCGGGCATCATTCAGCGCCTGATCATATTGGCGCGACATCAGAAGGATCTCCGCCATCGCCGCCGGATGCGTGATCGGATTGATTGCGGTGCTGCGCTTCTGCACCGCCAGCGCTTCATCATATCTTCCCAGAGCAGACAGAATCAGCGCTTGCAGATGGTATTCCTCCGACAATTCAGGATCGAGTTCCGTGGCGCGCCTCACCTCTCTGAGTGCGGCGTCCCCATCGTGGTCGCTAAAAAAGATGGCCGCCCCGAGCGCGGCGTGCGCCAGCGGAAGCTTATCGTCCAGTTGGACTGCCTTCAGCGCAGCCGCCTTGCCCCGTGGCAAAGCATCTTCGGGGTCCAATCCGTTGCCAAGGGCGCCTGCGGTGTAATACGAGCTCAACCCTGCCCATCCGGCCGCATAATCGGGTTGAATCTCAACCGCTTGGCGAAAGTACTTCCCGGCCTCATCATTCCTTCCAACCATCCAGAAATAGCGGCCGCGCAGATACGCATCGTGCGCTGCAGAACTGACTGCAGGAACGATTACCGACTGCGCCGCAACGCTATGGAGCCGAGAGGCTATCTCACGAGCAACTTCATCTGACAGGGATGCAGTCGCCTCTGTGCTTCGCTCATAGCTTTGGGTCCAGATAACTCTTCCGGTATCTGCGCGCACCAGGTGCACCGCCAGGTGGACTCCCTCCTGCGTGCGAGCGATAGAACCCTCAACGAGCGCATCTGCATGAAGTGCATGGGCGATCTCGGGCAGTGGCTGATTGCTGCCCTTGTACTGCATAGCCGATGCTGTTGAACTTACTCGCAAAGTTGAATCTCTGACGAGCATCGTCG
This sequence comes from Edaphobacter acidisoli, assembly GCF_014642855.1. Lineage (NCBI taxonomy): Bacteria > Pseudomonadati > Acidobacteriota > Terriglobia > Terriglobales > Acidobacteriaceae > Edaphobacter > Edaphobacter acidisoli. The sequence continues at coordinate 1,211,620 of NZ_BMJB01000001.1, forward strand.
CCAGCTCTCCAGTCATGCCATCGACAAAATATGTCTGGCTCGGATCCCCGGATGCGTTCTTAAGCGGAAGTACAGCAATCGCGTGAATCGAGCCGGACGACTGGGACCGGAGATGACTGATCCAGACAGCGGTCGCCGCGAGCCCGAGCACTGCAACGCAGGCCACTGCCTTCCAGGATCGATACCATACTCGATGCGAAGAGATCTCATCAGAAGGCTGAGCTACTTCATCCTGATCTTCGACAGCGAGTGCCGTCTCGCCGTCACCTGGCCGTGCACTGCCGTTCTTCTGTGCGACATCTCCGCCTGTCTCGCTGGAGACGGGCGCGATGAATCGGTACCCTGTGCGTTGAATCGTCTCGATATATCGGGGCGACTCCGCAGAATCGCCAAGCGCTTCCCGCAACTTCTGCATTGCCTTGTTCAGACCATGCTCAAAGTCGACGAAGACCTCCGGCCCCCACAGCCGCTCACGCAACTCTTCGCGGGTTACGACTTCGCCTGGGCGCTCCAGCAGAATTGCAAGCAGATCAAATGGCTGGCCGGCCAGCCTGATTCTCATGCCATTTCGGTTAAGCCGTTTCGCCTCCAGATCAACTTCAAAGAGGCCAAACCTGACCGAAGATTTGGAGTAGGAAACCGGCACAGAGTCCCTCCGTCTCTGCCGCACGAACGAGTGTAGCACTAGCCGACCGTTCCATATATGCCAAAAGTCCGCTGCGCCAGGCTTGGAAAATCAGGGTATATCTTGACGTAACCATATGAATGAACAGAGGTTGCACGGGGACGCAACATTCACCCGCTATCCATTGCAATTCTGGCGAGGCTGTCTCAAACTCCTGACCACTCCGAACAGACCGGCAAAGAAGAGAGCTGGATTTGGAGAAGAAAAGGAGCTTGTCATGAATCGGAACATCTTGAAATTGAATGAAGGCCGCGAAAATAATCCGGCCCGACGTTTGTTGTCCATCGGACTCTCTCTGCTGGTCCTTGCCGCAGCCTCTCTGCTTCCAACCAACGCCCTGGCAGCCTGCGGCAGCTTCGGAGCCATCAACTCCAAAGGCGCCGCCCGTCTTCCCATGCTCGCCGCAGGCGGTCAGCTTCCAGACCTCGGCGGCTGGAACCGGAGCATCGTCGGACTCTGGCATGTCATCTATACCGAGTCGGACAACAACAGCACCTTCAACGACACCTTCGACGTCTGGCACGCCGACGGCACCGAGTTTGAAAGCGCCTATCTCGCACCCGCGGGAGGAAACGTCTGCGTCGGCGTATGGAAGTCTGTCGGAGCCAACACCGTCAAGCTCCATCACATCGGATGGATCTTCAATCCCAGCAATCCCACCGGAAATGCGACCAACAGCTTCACCATCGACGAGGTCAACACCGTCTCGCCCGACGGAAAGACCTACTCCGGCACCTTCACCTTCAAGATCTGGAACCTGGACGGCACATTTACAGGCCAGGTGATCACAGGAACGATCTCTGCAACGCGCATCGTCGTTGAATGACACGATGCTCTCTCATGTGGTCACGGTTCGCCGTGACCGCATTTTTCAGAGATGAGATTGAAGGAATCAAACCTTCGATGCCTCAGGCTCTTCAACCCTGTCTCCCTCGCCCGGAGCCAGAAAGAGATTCGTCTCAAGCCCATGCTGTCTGGTGTAGAGATCGTAGTAGCGCCCGCCTAGAGCATAGAGCGACTCATGCGTACCGCGCTCAACAATCTCTCCCTGTTCGACGACAAGAATCTGCTCCGCGCGGCGAATGGTGGAGAGGCGATGCGCAATGACGAAGGTCGTCCTGCCCTGCATCAGATAGCTGAGACCATGTTGAATCATCGCCTCTGACTCCGAGTCGAGCGAGCTGGTAGCCTCGTCAAGAATCAGCACGCGGGGATCAGCCAGGATCGCGCGTGCAATCGAAAGCCGCTGTCGCTGCCCGCCAGAGAGCTTCACGCCTCGCTCGCCGACGACAGTATCGTACTTCTCCGGAAAGCGCTCCGCGAATTCATCCACACGCGCAATGCGGCAGGCATTCATCAGTTGCTCTTCGGTCGCATTGGGGCGCGAAAACAGAATGTTTTCACGAATCGTCCCATCGAAGAGAAACGTCTCCTGCAGCACCACGCCAAGCTGCTGACGATAGCTGCTCAACCGAATCGTAGCCAGGTCGATCCCATCCACAAGCACCTGTCCGGTCGTAGCAGTATGAAAACCACAGATCAGCGAGATGATGGTAGATTTACCTGAACCCGAAGAGCCAACCAGCGCAGTCACCGTCCCAGGCTTCGACTCAAAGCTGATGCCGTGCAGCACAGGTTTGCCCGGCTCATAAGCGAAGGTCACGTCTCGAAAAGCTATATCACCATGAATCGTGGCGAGATTGTGAACCCGTACTGTCTCTGAGTCTTCCTCGTTCTCAGCAAGAATCTCATGCGTGCGGTCCAGCCCGGCGAGAGCTTCGGTGAGCTGCGTGCCGATGGAGACAAGCTGCACGATGGGAACGGTCATAAACGCGAGAAACATGGTGTACGTGACATAACCACCAGGGGTCAGGCGCCCCGCAACAACCTGATGCGCTCCCATAAACATGACCAGCGCGCCCACGACGCCGATCACCGCAGTCGATGCAAGGGACATGAGCGACTGCGCGGTGAGCGATGAGATCACATTGGCAAGCAGGCGTTGGACACCTGAGGCGAATACGTTCGCCTCACTCGCCTCCGCATGATAGCCCTTGACGACACGCACGCCGCCGAGCGATTCGGTGAGTCGACCTGTGACTTCAGCGTTGATCTTTGCGCGTTCGCGGAAGATGGGGCGGATGGTCTTGAATGCACGCTGCAGGATCAAGGCAAATGCGGCCAGCAGGACGAAGGTAATCATCGTCATCTGCACGCTCAGCTTGATGAGGTAACAGAAGGCAAACAGCGCTGTGAGGATGCCGCCGAAGAAGTCGATGACGCCCGTCCCCATCAGGTTACGCACGCCTTCTACATCGGTCATGATCCGCGAGACCAGTGTCCCGGTGCGGTTCTCATCGTAGAACGCGACGGGTAAGCGCCCCACGTGTGACTGGACCTTCTTGCGCAGCTCGGCAATCAGACGCTGGCCCGCCTTCGATAGTATCTGCGTGAGCGTGAACGAAGTGATTCCCTGCACCACCGTCGCCGCTACAACAACCTCGATAATCTTGTACAGCAGCCCCATCTGATGCTTGTACATGACGTTATCGATGAGGAATCTGGCTGAAGCGGGAAGCACAAGCCCACTGGCACGGTTGATGACCATCAGCACAAAACTGCCCGCAAGCAACGGGCGATATGGCTTGATGAGTTCCCAAACCTCGGGCAGAACTTTTTTAAGCTTGGGCTTCGGCCGCGAAGCCTGATCCGATGCCCCTACGCGGCCGTGACTACGCGACGGGCGATCCACCGCCTTCATGCCGCCGCCGAAACTGGATGGACCGTATGAAGCCATAAGTTATAGGCAGTTTACGCCGCAAATCAAACGGGAATACAAGACGCAACAAAACAATGACAAAGCAGCCTTGCAAACCCGCCTTGCATTGGATGTATCCCGCATCTGCCGGGATACAGTTTTTGTGCGCGTTATGCCGACCTACGAAAGCCGCGCACGGCGCGCCGCAATAAACGATCGGACGCAAAGAAGCACAAAGATCAGGCAAAGACTGCCCATCAGCGCCTGAACCTTTGCCGCATCCGGTCGAATAACCGACTGCCCTGCCCACAGCTTCACAATGCCGATGATCCCAGGAATCGTTCCCAGAAATCCTAAAAGCCCAACCGTCACGGCAATATGCATAAAAAGCATCCTCCGCTTCGCATCCGGAGTATGCGCCAGCATGCCGAGAATAATAAGAACAACCCCAAACGCGCCGGGAATCAACGTATGTGGATAGTGGCTGACAAAAGCAAAGGCGCCTGCGCTAAGCAGCACCAGCAGGACACCGAAGACAACCGTAAGTTTTGCCATGACGCAAAAGGCTCCTTTGGATTCAGAATCAGAATATCAACGCCATCACGAGTTCGCGGCCTTCTTCATCGCAGCCGCTACGTCTTCCGGTTTCCAATCGTTCGTGGGATACCACGCCAGCACCTTGCCGTCCTTGCCGATCAGCACAGTCGAAAGCGAATGCGTCAGCGTCCTCGCGTCGCCCGGCGTTACGCCCACATCAAAATACTGCGTAATCTTCGGAAGCTCCTCTTCGCTGGGTGCCGCAAAATCCCAATGCTCAAAAGTCTCTTTCGTATAGCGCCCGGTATAAGCCCCACCGTAACTGCGCAGCACCTTCGGAGTATCGTACTTCGGGTCGAAGCTGATGCTGAGCAGATGCGTCTTCGCATAAATCACCGGATCAGCGGAGAGGTCCTTATCGACAGTAGCAAAGTCCCGACTCATCCGCACACAGAAGTCCGGCAACGGGCAGCGCGTATAGATAAAAGTAACCAGCAGCACCTTCCCCTTGAACTCTGCGAAGTCGATGGTGCGCCCGCTCTGATTCAGCAGCTTAAAGTTCGGCACAACGTCACCAGGAGTCGGGACATGGTACTGCACTGCCGGCTTATAGTCTGGGCGCGCCTGCGCCGTGACAACAATGTTGTCCAGTCGAACATCGTGGAAACCATCTTCTTCCTGATCGGCAAGCACGGTGGCTGTGATATGGTCGCCAGGATGAAGCTCGCTTGCCACACTCGGGTCCTTCAGCTTGTATGGCATGGTCATCGCGTCCATGAAGCCAGGCACCGCATCGCCATCGAGCATGACACTGCCCTGATCTGTGCTCACGACTTTACCGCGAATCGTGAATGTCTTCTGCGCAGCGCTTGCGCTCGATGCAGCAGAATTTGAAGATCGATGGCATCCGGCAATAAGACCCAGGGCAAGAACAAGCAACACAGAAGATTTACGCAACACGAAAAAGCTCCTCTCTCGATGATACTTGTTGTATAAGACTTACCGCGGCGGGGGTTAGTTTGGCTGGACGAACGAAGTCTGTTCCATCATTAGGACTCATGCACTTTTCGCTATTGCTGGCAGGTCTGGGAACCGCGCTACTGGGGCCAATCCTGCCCGTCCTCGCGACAGAGTGGCACATGAAGGACTCGCAGAGCGGCGTCCTGATGCTCACGAAATTCTGCGGCGCATTTCTTGGCGGCGTCAGCGTCTCACGCAACCTGCGACGCAGCCTGCTCGTGGGCTTAGCAGCCAGCGCTGCGGGATTCGGCTACTTCTCCATCGCACCAGGCATGGTTTTAGGAGCCGCAGCATTATTCGTCGCGGGATTCGGGATCGGCCAGATCATCACATCAACCAACATCCTCGCAGGACGCAGATTCACTGTCCACCGCGGCTCGGCTCTCTCGCTACTAAACTTCTCTTTCAGCTTGGGCGCAATGCTTTCGGCACTGCTGGCTGCTTGGCTGCTGCCGCTCTTCGCTCTGCGACCTCTGCTCGAACTATTTGCAGGCGCATTCGTCATCGGTGTCTGCGGTCTTTTGCTCGAGATGCGCGGCTCTCAAGCAGAATTGATAGAGCCTTTCGAACCAGCAGCAACCACAAGCTCAAATCAAAGCCTGCGACCTCAGATCTATCTCTATTTCGCAGGCCTTCTGGTCCTCTACGGCGGTTTGGAAACATGCCTGAGTGGGTGGCTGACTACATTTGCCCTACGCTATGGTGATAAAACCTTGGCCGTCAGCGAATACACAACGCTCCTGCTCTGGATGGCACTTACCATAGGGCGCGCAGCCGCATCTGCTGTCATGTTGCGCGTCGGTGAAAAGACCGTACAACGCTGGGGCCTGCTCCTGACTGCGATCTTTACGACAGGACTCGCCTTCTCCCACTCCGCAATCGCCATCGCCGCATTCGCGATGCTGCTGGGCCTGAGCCTCGCACCGTTCTTCCCTTCAACATGGGCTTTGCTCATGGTCGAAGGCCCCACTGCTCGACAGGCTGGCATCGTGCTGGCCGCCTCTGGACTTGGTGCCGCGGCCTTGCCATGGCTGATGGGCGTCGTCTCCACCGGAGCGAAGTCATTGCAGGTTGCGCTGGCCATTCCGCTAGCGACCGCTCTTGCACTACTCGTCATGAGTGCCTTCTCGCCAAAGCACTCTGACAGACAAGCGTCTTTTCCAGAACCTCCAGGCGTATAACCGAAGACATGAACAGCACCGGGCCGCTGCATCCTGAGATAGCCAAGGCACTCGACAACGGTGCAGCCATCGTGACGGGCAATCAGCGTGCAGCGCGGACCCTGATGCGAGCATTTGATCTCCGCAACAGACAATTAGGGCTCGGCAGCTGGCAACCTGCACAGGTCTTTTCATGGGATACATGGACGTCAACACTCTGGCGTCGGCTGCTCATCGACGGCCATGTTTCACGTCTACTCGTGAATCGGACGCAGGAGCACTCCATCTGGCTCGGCATTCTCGCAACCGACAACGAGCTGAAAAGTCTACGCTCAAAAGATGCGCTCGCTACACTGGCAGCCGACGCCTGGCAACGCCTGTGCAGCTATTGCGGGCAAAGTAAACTGCGCGGCACAGCATCTACCCCGGACACGATGGCCTTTGAACGATGGGCAATCGAATTCCATCGCAAATGCAGAGACGGCAACTTTCTGGCTCAGGCAGAACTCGAAGATGCCCTGACTCGCGCGGCCACAACCAATGATCTGCGTCTTGAACAGACAGAGATCGCCCTCCTCGGCTTCGATCGCTTTACCCCCGCACAATCAGCTTTGCTCAAAGCCATCCAGTCGGCGGGCTGCAATGTCAGTGAGCTGCAGCCAACTTTTCCAACAGAGAAGCGACTGCTCATCAAGGCGGCTGACGAAGAAGACGAGATCGTGACCGCTGCTAGATGGGCCAGGCAACTTCTCAAAGAGCGCCCTGAAACACAGATCGCGATCGTCGTCCCATCTCTCGAAAAACACCGAGCCCAAATGGATAGGACCTTCCGCGGGATTCTCGCACCCGAACTGCAAAACATCGCGGCTTCCGAAGATACCTGTCCATATGAATTCTCGCTTGGGACCCCACTTGCGCAAACACCAATGGTGCGAACCGCATTGGACCTGCTTCACCTCGCCATTGGACCTATTTCAGTCGATCGCGCAAGTGCCCTAGTGCTCTCACCCTACTTTTCCATGGAGCCGGCCGAACGAGCAGCACGCGCAGAGTTTGACGTCTTCGAAATGCGCAAGGCGCACAGACTTCGTCCAGAAATCTTACTCGACTGGTTGAGCACAGCGACATATAAATCGCCGCGCAGGAAGAATCTCAGACGCCTTTCTTCCGCACTGCAAGCTTTGCATCCGCTGTCCTTGCGTCTTAGCAAACCCCAGCAAAAAACCCACGCCGAATGGGCACAAACCATGCACGAGTTGCTCGATATTGCCCGCTGGCGTTCGGAACACGAGACAAGCATTGAGTTTCAGATACGCAGAAAGTGGGAAAGCGCGCTCGATGAACTGGCAGCTCTGGACTTCGACGGATCGCGCGTCGAGTTCAGCCATGCCTTGAAATCGCTCGAACGCATCGTAGAGCAAAATATGTTTGCTCCAGAGTCGCACGAAGCGCCTATTCAGATCATAGGCGCTCTCGAAGCCGCAGGTGCAACATTCGACGCCATCTGGCTAATGCGCGCCGGAGATCTGAGCTGGCCTCTTCCGACCAGTACGAATCCTCTACTCTCCTGGCGTCTTCAGCGCGAACTGCAGATGCCCGGTTCAGATGTTGCACGCGACAGCAGCGATGCACATAAGCTGACCGAGCGAATCGTTGCAAGTGCGACCACAGCCATCGTGAGCTACGCAACCGAAACACCTGAGGGCAAGCAACAACATTCATCTTCACTTGAAGGATTGGGTCTATCTGAAATTGACACCGGAGACATCGCGGCCCCTGAGGCACCTTACGCTCTTGTCGAGCTTGAACTGCTGAACGATGACGAACCCATCCAGCCCTTGCCGGACGCTATCGTCCACGGTGGCGCGCAAGTTCTGAAGAGCCAGGCAAAATGCCCATTTCGCGCATTCGCCGAACATCGGCTGCGGTCTTCCAAAATTGAACAATCAGTTCCTGGAATGAGCGCAGCCGAAAGCGGTATTGCTGTACATCGCGCGCTTGAGCTTTTCTGGAGCGAAGTAAGAACACAGCAACGTCTCAAGGAGATGCCTTCTCGCGAACTTGCCGAGATGGTCGATCGGTGCGTCCTGCGGAGCCTCGCAAAGATGGATTCCCTTAGCGGGACCGCGTGGGATACCGCATACATGCAGGTGCAACGCGCCCGCATGAACCGCCTGCTCATCCACTGGCTTGAGCTCGAGATAAAGCGCCCGAGCTTTGAAGTTGTTGCCCAGGAAGAAGGCCTCAGCGATGTCCACGTCGGCCCGCTGCGCCTGAAGGTTCGCGTCGACCGCGTCGATTCAACCAAAGACGGCAGAATCTTGATTGACTATAAGACCGGGAAAGTTACGCCAAACGAGTGGCTCACCGACCGGCCTGACGAGCCGCAGCTTCCGCTCTATGCCATAGTCACAGATGCCACGAAGTTGCAGGGAGTAGCATTCGGACTGGTCCGCGCAGGTGACGACCGCGACCTGACCGGCTTTGGCGCAGCCACTGATGTCATACTGCATCAGCGCAAACTCAAATTCGCATCTCTGGAAAATCAGGTTGAAGATTGGAGACGTGTCCTCGACAATCTTGCCGTCAATTTTTCCCAAGGCGATGCCAGCGTGGACCCCAAGGCTTATCCGAAGACATGCCAGCACTGCAGCCAAAGAATCCTCTGTCGTCTCGATCCATCGCAACTGCAAAAGGAGGATGACGAAGTGGAGGTGGAGCTTGGGTGAACTATTCCTCTTTCCAAACCCAGATGTAATCCAGCCAACTACAGAAGAGACCTTGCCGCCAGACTGGCAAGCTCGCAGAGATGCGCTCGACGTGCATCGGTCATGGATCGTTGAAGCCCCTGCCGGCTCCGGCAAAACCGGCTTACTGATTCAGCGCTTTCTCAAGCTGCTCGCCGATGAGAGCGTCCAGCAACCCGAGCAGGTGCTCGCCATCACCTTCACCGTCAAGGCAACCGCGGAGATGCGCGAGCGCATCGTGAAGCAATTGCAGCTCGCCACCGGATCCGATCAATCTAAGACCTCCTTCGAGCGTGAAACAAGGGCGTTGGCGCAGGTTGTATTACGTCGTGACCAAATGCTCGGATGGGAGTTGCTCAACCACCCACGCAGACTGAATATTCGCACCATCCACTCTGTCTGTGGTGAGATCGCGCGTTCACTCCCCGTGCTCTCCGGCGCAGGCGGTGCATTGTCTCCTGTCGAAGACGCAAGCGTGCTCTATCAGGAAGCAGCACGCCGAACCCTGATGCAACTTGGCGGCACCGATGCGGAGCTTAGTGCAGCTCTGCGCACCCTCCTATTGCATCGCGACGGCAATCTCGTCGACTGCGAACGTCTGCTCATGGAGATATTCTCTCTCCGCGACCAATGGGGTGGGCTAATCCCACTTTCCGGAGGAGCGTTGAGCGAAACGTATCTTGATGGCATTGTTCGCACACAACTACAACGCGTGTTGGAGCAATCGGTACAGTCCGGGTTGGCACGTTTGACCTCAGTGTTTCCAAAAGAGCAGCTAACAGAACTTACAGCGCTCGTTGAGGATATGGCCCATGCCCCCGGTTATCAGGGTTCCGCATCGCCAATCGCACACTTTGCAGGTATTCACATCGAACCAGGTGAAAGCGTAGAAGAGCTGGAGCGATGGCGTTCCCTGGCCCACATCCTCACCACAAATGACGGCTGGAGAAAGACCAGAAACAAAAAGCATCTCGGCTTCGAATTTGAATCTCACCATGCGCTCAGACTCAGGAATCTACACGACGATCTGTGCGCGAATGATGAATTGTTCGCCGCGCTTCGGCAAGTCACGAAGCTTCCCCCTGCACAATATCCTGACGAGCAATGGGCAGTTATTAAAGTATTGTTCCGCGTCCTGCGCCGCGCGCTCGCCGAGCTACAGCTTGTCTTCGCAGAGCACGACGAATGCGATTTCACCGAACTAGAGCTACTCGCGCATGCAGCACTGAATCAGGAAAACTCCTCCAACGCTTTGGCCGAGTCCCTGGGAGTAAAATTTCAACACCTGCTTGTCGATGAGATGCAGGACACCTCAACCATTCAATATCAATTGCTTGAAATGCTGACCCGCGGCTGGGACGGTCAGAGTCAGACCATCTTTCTCGTCGGTGATCCCAAACAGTCCATCTATCTCTTCCGGCACGCTCGCGTGGAACGGTTCGTACGCACCATGCTCACTGGAGAGTTCGGCGACCTTCCCATTGAGCGCTTGCAGTTGACGACAAACTTCCGCTCGCAGAGCGGTCTGGTAAGTGCATTCAACGAAGACTTCTCGAAGCTCTTCCCTTCCGCATCAGACATCTCGAATCCAGAAGAAGTCCCTTATGCCAGAGCAGTTTCGAGACGAGAACCATCCAGCGACGCACAAAACATTGTGTGGCACGGCACCGTCTTACCCCCCAAGGAGAATCGCCACAATAGCAAAGCGGCCATACCTGATCAAAGTCATCTCGATGCGGAGTCGATCCGTTCCACCATCGAACTGTGGCGCTCCCGCCCACTCCCCTCGGGCCGCACAGAACCATGGAAAATTGCTGTTCTCGTGCGCACGAAACACCTGCTGAACGACATCATCGCGGAATTGAAAGCATCTGCAATCGCATATCGCGCGGTAGACATTGAATCTCTGGGAGACAGGCAAGAGGTCCTTGACCTTTTCGCACTCACACGCGCTTTGCTGCATCCGGCAGATCGCACCGCATGGCTAGCCGTGCTTCGAGCACCATGGTGTGGTCTTAGCCTTGCTGAATTACACCTGTTAGCAGGCGCAGACAACCATGACTACGCGCAACGTTCCATGGAGAGCCTCATCGACGAACGCGGCGACCTATTGAGCGAAGAGAGCTGTGAGCGATTAACCCGCCTGTGGCCCATCATGCGTGCTGCAGCAGACAAACAAACTCAACTCACCGCGTCGCAGCTTGTGGAACGCACATGGCGATCGCTCGGAGGCGATGCTTACCTCGGCGCAAATGAAACTGCGAATGCGCTCCGTTACCTGCAGCTCCTTGCCGAATTGGAGATGGAAGCGGGCGATATCAATCTCCCTCTGCTTCAACGCCGCATGGCAAGCCTCTTCGCCAACACCAGCACAACCGAAAATGCAGTCGATTTGCTGACCATTCACAAGGCAAAGGGTTTGGAGTGGGACCTGGTGATCGTTCCTGGTATGGAGAAATCCCCACGACGAGATCGTGGACGCTTGCTGAGCTGGGAAGAACTCAACCCGACTGGAGAAAATTCCTCACCATTTGTCCTGGCTCCAATCGCGGGCAAAGGCGAGGGATCGAAAATACTCAACGCATGGATTCAAGGTATTCACAGCGCGCGAGAGATCGCCGAACAGAAACGTCTGTTTTACGTTGCCTGCACACGCGCTAAAGAGGAGCTCCATCTGTTCGCTGCTCCAAGATTGAACGCCAAAGGAGAAATTAGACCGCCCTCCGGCAGTCTTCTTGAAACCGCATGGCCAGCAGCACAAAAGCATTTTTCTGTATCGCCAACCACACAGCAAGCATCTGCTCAGCTCCATCTGCCTGAGAACGCTTCAGGCCTTGCTCTCGCAGCATCCGGCAATGCGAGCATGCATCCGCGTTTGCAGCGACTTCCTCTTGCGTTCCATCCTCAATCGCGTTTTAAGACAACGACCAGGTTGCCCTCTACCGGTACGACTCTGCGCAATGCCGCGTCGTTCACAAGACCCGAAGGTTCTTTTGAGGCAAGAGTCTTAGGCAACACAGTACACGCTTTTCTGGAACAGATGGCGAGACGTGTTGCATCAGGCACGGAGACTGATCAGCTTCTGCTCGAAATTGTCGCTTGGAAACCGCGTATCATCGCAGTACTGCGCGCCGAGAGCATGCCTCCTAACCGTCTCGAACGCTATGCACAACAGGTAATCACCGCACTGACCAATGCTCTTCAAGACGCCGCAGGTCGCTGGATACTGGCCTTCCGCAAAAATAGCTCAAGTGAATTCGCCATAACCTCGTGGCAGAAAGAAAGAACAAGCGTGCGACTCGACCGCATCTTTCGCGCCGGAACTGAGCCTTTGACAGAAGGGGATAACTGTGTGTGGATTGTGGATTACAAAACCACCCTGCATGTGGGAGGAGACATTGGAGATTTTCTGGCCGGAGAACGCGCCAGATACGAAGGACAACTGACAAGCTACGCACGCATCATCCGAACCAGCCAGCCAGGAACAGATATTCGTGTAGCGCTCTATTTCCCAATGCTCCCGAAGCTAATTTGGTGGGAGCCGGATTTATAAATTCACACAGCCTGCGCTCCTGCAGGATTATGACGAACGTCGGCTCCCCGCACCCAGAAGATCACATCCTCTGCAATGTTTGTCGCATGATCGCCAACTCGCTCCAGATTGCGCGCAATAATCAGCGCATTCAATGACTGCGGAGTAAGCTCAGGCCTTTCTTTGATAAGCGTGCTTAGTGCTTGATAGGCTGCATCGTTCATCCTGTCAACCTGATCATCGAGCGCCAGCACAGACTGCGCAAGCTCGACATTACCCTCAATAAAGGCCTGCAACGATTTCCGCACCATCGCCGACGCCAGCGATGCTAGCCGTGGAATATCTACAGGCAGATCCACATTCGCAAAGGCGCCCATCTCGCGAACTCTCATGGCAATGTTCACTGCTTGATCTCCCACACGCTCAAGATCAGCATTGATGCGGATCACCGAAAGAATGAAGCGCAGGTCGATCGCCATGGGTTGTTCCATGGCAAGAAGATCGAGAGCCATCTGGTCGATCTCCCGCTCAAGTTTATTAATGGAAGGTTCAGCCTGCAGCACAAGCTCGCAGATGCTGGTGTCACGCGTGATATACGCCTCAATCGAGCGTTGAATGGCCTGCTCCGCCAGCCCTGCCATAATGAGTAGCCGCTCTTTCAAATCATCGAGGCTCTGCTGAAATTTAATACGCATCAGCCAAACCTCCCCGTAATGTAATCCTCCGTTCGCTTGTCGCGCGGATTAGTAAATATCTTATGCGTCGAGTCGAACTCAACGAGCTTGCCGTTCAGAAAGAACCCCGTGTTCTCTGCGACGCGTGCGGCTTGCTGCATATTATGCGTCACAATCACGATGGTGTACTGGCTCTTGAGCTGAAAGATAAGATCTTCAATCTTTGAAGTCGATACCGGATCGAGCGCCGATGCGGGCTCATCCATCAGCAGCACCTCAGGATCGACGGCCAATGCACGAGCAATACAAAGACGCTGCTGCTGGCCTCCGGAGAGGCTCGCCCCTGATTTTTTCTTCAGATCGTCCTTAACCTCTTCCCATAGTGCAGCCTGCCTGAGCGACCGCTCGCAGATCTCATCCAGCACACGCCGGTTGCGAAAGCCATTCAGCTTCAGCCCACTCACAACATTGTCGTAAATAGACATCGTAGGAAAGGGGTTAGGCCGCTGAAACACCATCCCCACTCGGCGGCGAATCTCAACAGGAGACACATCTTTATAGATGTCCAGATCGCCCATTTTCACAATGCCGGTCGCGCGCGCAATCGGATTCGTCTCATGCATACGATTCAGGCAGCGAACAAACGTCGATTTGCCGCAGCCCGAGGGCCCGATCAGCGCAGTAGCATGGTTCGCCGGAATGTGCAGGTTGATGTCCTGCAGCGTATGCGTCGAACCGTACCAGGCGTTCAGGTCTTCCACCAGAATGCCAACTCCCACTAGCTTCCTCCCTTGAGCACGCCGCGATTTGCATAGATGCGCACCAACGTAACCGACGCCATGATGAGAACGATCAAGACCAGCGACCCAGCCCAGGCCAACCGGTGCCACTCATCATACGGCGAGATTGCGTAGACATAAATCTGCAAAGGCAACGCAGCGATAGGCTCGTTCAGCTTAAAGCTCCAGAACTGGTTGCCGAATGCCGTAAATAACAACGGGGCAGTCTCACCCGCAACGCGCGCAAACGCCAGCATGCAACCCGTGATAATGCCGGGCGATGCCGTCCGTAGACTGACCGAAAGCGTCGTCCTCCACTTTGGCACACCCAGCCCAAGCGCGGCTTCACGAATCGCATGTGGCACCGTCGCCAGCATCTCTTCCGTGGTCCTCGTAATCGTCGGCACCATCATGATGGCCAACGCGATGCCGCCAGCCAGGGCCGAAAAATGCTTCTGTGGAACAACCACCAGCGAATACGCAGCAATGCCCATCACAATCGACGGAACACCATTCAGCACATCTGCCGTAAAGCGCACTGCATTGCCCAGCATCGTACCGCGTCCATATTCGGCAAGATAAACGCCCGCTGCAATTCCAATCGGCACACCGATCAGGCTTGACACCATCAGGATGAGCCCCGAGCCGATGATCGAGTTCGCCATGCCGCCGCCCGTCTCGCCCACAGGCGCGGGAACCTGTGTAAAAAAAGCCAGATTCAGTGAGCTCGCACCCTTGAAGATCAGGTAAACCAGAATCGCCGCCAGCGGCGCAAGCACTACGATAGTCGCCAAAACAGAAAGCCCACCGACAACATAGTTCGTAGCCGAGCGCCTCACCCTATTGAACCGGGCTAGCTTGCGGCGTGTCTCGATCGGCTGCGAGTTGAATGGCTGCGTACTCATCGTCTAGCTCACCTTCGCCGGAGCGCCGCGTGTTACCGCCCACACCATCAGACGCGCAATCGCGTTGACCACAATCGTCACCAAAAACAGCGCAAGTCCAATCTCAATCAGCGCGCTCAAATACCTATCGCCAGTCGCCTCGGAAAACTCGTTTGCCAGCACGCTTGCCAGCGTATACCCCGGCGCAAAGAGCGATTTCACAATCTGTGGATTGTTGCCAATCACCATCGTCACAGCCATCGTCTCGCCCAGCGCGCGCCCTAACCCCAGCATCACCGCACCAACAATGCCGATGCGAGAGTTGCGCAGCACGCCAATACGAATCATCTCCCACTTCGTCGCGCCCAGCGCTAGCACTGCCTCGCGCTGGCTGTTCGGCACCGATAGCATGATGTCTCGTGTCAACGACGAGATAATCGGCAAAACCATGATCGACAGAACAATCCCTGCCGTCAGCATCCCCACGCCAAAGTTTTGCCCATCAAAGAACCCTGTCCAACCAAGCGTCTTCGCCAGAAACGGCCCCACCACATCGCGAATCAACGGTACCAGCACAAAGATTCCCCACAACCCATAAACGACGCTTGGAATCGCAGCCAGCAACTCGGTCAAAAATGAGATCGGCGCACGCAGCGGGCGCGGGCAAAGCTCTGTAACAAAGATCGCAACTCCCAGAGCCAGCGGCACAGCGATAATCAGCGCAAGAATAGAGGTGGTGATGGTGCCATAAATAAACGGCAGCGCACCGAAATTCCCCGATACAGGGTCCCATGCTTGATTCGTAAAGAACTTCCACCCAAACTGCACCAGTGTCAGGTGCGAGCGGACTATGAGAATCACAAGGATCATCAGAACGATGGCAAAGATGCTGCACGCACAGGCAAGCACAATGCCGGCAAAACTGTTATCTGCCATCCTGCCGCTACCACGTTGGCTCAGATAAGTCCGAATTGGCGAAAGCGATCCACCAAACGCATCCAACCGTTCTCCGCCATGAGCCTCGTCTGTCGCTCCCGAGGGGGAGGAAGCGGCAACTTCCAAAGGCGTGGGTTCTTTTTCAGTCGTCATGCGTCCGGAAGACACAGATCCTATCCCTATGGTTCAAATTTCTGCTGGCAACGAGCGGATGTGAAGCTTCCTTAAGTCTGAAGAAGAATTGTTACACCAAGGTTACAAAACGGGGAAATCCCGACGAATCTCTTTATTTTCCGTCACTTTCCCACACGCGGCAGTGTAAACAGAAATGTGCTTCCCTGGTTCATCTCACTCTTCGCCCAGATTCTTCCCCCCAGGCTCTCGACGACATGCCGCGCAATCGCCAGCCCCAAACCGGTGCCACCGGACTCCCTCGAACGCGCCTTATCCACACGATAAAACCGCTCGAAGATTCGGCCAATGTGCTCAGAAGCAATTCCCTGACCGAAGTCACGCACACTGAACTCCACCGCTGCACCACCCGGAGTCTCAGAGACATCACATGAGCTCACGACAACACGTGACTGCCCCCCGCCATGGGGCCGTCCATACTTGATCCCGTTCTCAATCAGATTACTAAGCACCTGGAGCACGGCGTCAGTATCAGCCATCACGTCAGAGTCACTCACATCGCCGATCTCCACGAGGGCAAGACTGTCATGCACCAGGCCACTCATCGCCTTGACCGCATCACGAACCAGTACATCCGCACGCACTCGAACAGGGTGCAGCTCCTGTTCGGAAGACTCGATTCGCGCCATCACCAGCAGGTCCTCAGTCAGCCGGCCCATACGCGTAGCATTCTTGTGGATGGTCCCCAGAAACTCTCGTGCCTGTGGGCTAAGCGTCTCATGGTCGAGCAGAGTCTCGACATAGCCGCTGATCGAGGTCAATGGCGTGCGCAGCTCGTGCGAAACATTCGCCACAAAATCTCTCTGTGCGCGCTCCACCTGCTCAATCCGCGTAATATCGTGCAGCACCGCAACCGCCCCACCTCCAGGCATCGGCGATGCACTTACCTCAAATATCTTCCCAGGAAGCAGCGACGTCGAACGACGTTCACACACCTCGCGAGCCTCAATCGCCACGCGCACGCAGCCCAGCACCTCCGGGTCACGAACCGTCTGCACCAAAGCATGCCCCACACGCACAGCATTGCCTGCCGCCGGCCCAGACATCAGTCGCTGCATCTGCTGATTGGTCCACTGGATGCGCCCTCCTGCGTCTACTGCAACGACCGCGTCCTGCATACTGTCGATCATTGCCTCTAGCTCACGTCGGCTTTCGGATGCATCACTCAGCACTCGTTCCACCCGAATGGAAGCCTCGGAGAGTGCGCGAGCAAGCCCATCAAAGTCGCTGAATCTCTCGGCTGGTGCAGCGATCTTCCGCTCAGGAATGGCGATAGTCGCTGTCTCCAGTGCACCGATGTCTTTCTCAATCGACCGCGTCAGCACAGCTGCATTGCCCGCGGCCCACACAAACATCAAAATCCCCGCAACGAACCACGCCCCCCACCCGTGCGGCTTCAGCCACACCACAAGCGCCACAGCCAAGGCCAGCGCAACCACCATCCGCAGAAAAAACGCAAAAGACAGTCCTCGTGTCACAGACAGCACCTATGCGACAGTTTGAGCTGCAACTGCGGTCTTTGGGATCTCGAACCTGTAACCTGCTCCGCGCATGGTCTTAAGATAGCGCGGCTCTTCTGCATCGGCTTCTATCTTTTCGCGAATGCGCCGCACGTACACATCGACCGAGCGCGGTGTCACAAACCGTGCATCACCCCACACCGCATCCAACAGATGATCCCGGCTGAACACGCGCCCCGGGTGCCGCGCCAGATAATCCAGCAGCCGAAACTCCGTTGCCGTCGTCGTCACCAGCTCCCCGTTGACTCGAAGCTGCATCGCTCCAGCATCGATTTCAATGCCCTCAAACTTCACCATCGAAGGCGCTGCCGGGCGCTCAAATCTCCGCAGTACTGCCTTCACCCGAGCCAACAGCTCGCGTGTTGAAAACGGCTTGGTGATGTAGTCATCGGCACCCGCATCTAGTCCCAGGACGCGATCATTCTCCGCAGCCCGCGCCGTGAGAAAAATAATTGGCACAATACTCAGCGCCGGGTTCTGCCGCAGCCTGCGGCACAGGTCCAGTCCATCGCCACCCGGGACCATGATGTCCAGCAGAAACAGGGACGGTGGCTGGCGTTCCGCATCGCTCAAAACATGGTTTGCCGCCAAGTACGGGCGGACGACATAGCCTGCGCTCTCCAGGTGATACTGGATCAGTCGTGAAATATCTGGTTCATCTTCCAGCACAAAAATAGTCTGGCTCACGTTCCGAAACCCCTTATTTATCGTCTCAATTACAAACAGGTTAACCCAAGGTTGCAGAAACAATTGCTAACATTCGATGAATCCTTGGCCCCACTGCCCTAAGCACAGCCTCTTATACTGTTAACAAGCACCCGGAGTTCTATGGCACAGGTACCCCATCTAGTCCTCTGCGTCGACGACGAATTAATCGGCCTCAAGGTCCGCAAGATCCTCTTGGAACGTTCCGGGTACAGGGTCCTCACCGCGTCCAACGGACAGGAAGGGCTCGACATCTTTCGTGCCGAGCCGGTCGAAGCTGTTGTGCTCGACTACTCTATGCCCGGGATGCACGGCGGCGAAGTCGCTGCCAAAATGCGCGAAATTAAGCCGGAAGTGCCAATCCTTTTGCTTTCCGCCTACATTGGTCTCCCCACCGAAGTCACCTCCCTGGTCGATCTCTATATGACGAAAGGCGAAGGAGCGCCTATCCTTCTCCACAAGCTGCAAACCCTCTTTCAAACCGCAAGCGAACCTGCTGCTACCGGACAAGGACGAGGAACCGCGTGAATCTCAGCCAGTTCAACAGGATTCTCAAGCAGGTACTCCTGCTCCCGATTGTTGCGCTCCTCATTGCCGCAGCTGCGCTGGTCTGGCAAATTCAAGGCGCGAATCACACCGTCCGGCTCATCCAGGACTCCGATGCCCGCATCACCCAGGCAACACTTGTCTCCAAACTACTCGTCGACGAAGAATCCGGCCTCCGCGGCTACGAGACCACCTCCGACGTTCGCTTCCTCCAGCCATTTCTCGACGCCGAAACTCGCCTGCCAGCCGAATTCAAACGCCTCAACGACATCTCCGGTAGCGATATCGAAGAAATGAGCTATGTCGCCGATCTCCAGGACAAGCAACAGACCTGGCACGACGCCTTCGCCCTACCCCTCATCGCCACCGTCAAAGCAGGAGGCAAAACCAACGACGTCAATCTGAACCTACACGGTAAAGAGTTGATGGACGAAATCCGCGCCGACGTCGCCAGCATCATCCACACCGCTGAACAGAACCGTGCTGAACGCATCACCCACTGGCGCCACCAGGTTCACGCCACACTCGCCGCATTGCTCGTGCTTGCGCTGGCGATTGGCATATTAATCGGACTCTTCACCCGCAGTCGCCTTCATGCCGTCTCCGCAGCCTACCGTACATCTCTTGAAGTCCTCGGCCGTCGAGCTGAAGAAATATATCAATCCGAGCAGCGCCTACGCACCACGCTCGCCTCCATCGGCGATGGCGTCATCTCCTGCGATACCTCCGGCTATGTGCAGATGATGAACCCCGTGGCATGCAACATGACAGGCTGGGTACTCGAAGATGCGCTTGGCAAGCCGCTCCACGAAGTCTTCCACATCGTCCACGAGACCACCCGCAACCCGATGGAAGACCCTGTTGCAAAAGTGAAGCAGGTAGATCGCGTCATCGATCTCGCCAACCACACCATCCTTATCCGCAAAGACAGCACCGAGCTTAACATCGCCGACAGCGGCGCGCCCATCCGCGGCCAGAACGGCGAGATCACTGGCATCGTCCTCGTCTTCCGCGACATCACCCTCGAGCGCCGCACGCAGGAGGCGCTGCTCGCCAACGAAAAGCTGGCCGTCGCTGGCCGTCTCGCCGCCACCATCGCGCACGAAATCCACAACCCGCTCGACTCCGTCTCCAACCTGCTTTATCTCATGCGCAATGGCGTAACCCCGGAGGAATCACGGCAGTTCATGGACATGGCTGAACAGGAACTGGCGCGTGTTACTCAGATCAGCCGTGCCATGCTCGGCCTCTACCGCGAATCCAAGGCCCCGGTCTCCGTCGATCTCAAAAGGATGCTCAAGGAGATTCTCCTGCTGATGGACCGCCGCTTCGCCGACCTCGGCGTCTCCGTCGCCATCGACCTGCCAGCCGACGTCGCCGTAGCAGGCTACCCCGCCGAGTTGCGACAAGTCTTCACCAACCTCATCACCAACGCCGCCGAAGCAGCAGGTCGAGGTGGCGAGGTCTCGATAAGAATCGCACCCAATCCCCCTGGCCCCGGTCCAAACGGTCAGAAGCTCCCCGACGGCGCCACCATCATCATCGCCGATAACGGCGCGGGCATCTCAGACGATGTACGCCCCCATCTCTTCCAGCCCTTCTTCACCACCAAAGGCGAACACGGCACCGGACTCGGTCTCTGGGTCAGCCGCGGCATCATCAGCAAACACGGAGGAGCAATCGAGATCGCCAGCAACACCAACGGCAACTCACACGGCACCTCCGTCAGCGTCTTCCTCGCCTCCAACCCCATCATCGCCGCCGGCGACTGAAGCCCTTACCTCGCCCGCAGCAACTCCGACGCAATCCCTGCAGCTCGTTCGCAAGCCTCACGGCTCACATCGTAGTGCGTCACAAACCGCACCGCATGAGGCCCGATCGCGCTCGCCAGCACACCTCTCTGTTTTAGCGCAGCAACAAACGCACCAGCATCACCATCGCACAACGAAAAGATAACGATGTTCGTCTGAACGCACTCCAAATCGATCTCCACACCAGGAAGCCCCGCAACCGCCTCCGCGAGCAATCGCGCATTGGCATGATCTTCATGCAACCGCTTCGGCATCTCGTTAAGAGCAATTAATCCAGCAGCAGCCAGCACACCAGCCTGCCGCATTCCCCCACCCAAAGCCTTACGAAAGATCCGCGCACGCTCGATAGCAGGGCGACTCCCCACAAGCATCGACCCCACCGGCGCGCCCAGCCCCTTCGATAAACAAAACATCACCGTATCGAAGCCGCTCGAAAGCTCCGCCACACTCACCCCAAGTGCTGCAGCCGCATTGAAGATACGCGCGCCATCCAGATGCACCGGCAGTCCCGCCTCACGCGCGCCCGCCCAAATCTCCCGCAGATTGCCGAGCGGAGTCACCGTGCCGCCAGCCATATTGTGCGTGTTCTCCACGCAGATCAACCCCGTCTGCGCGCGAAAATACAGCTTCGGCCCAATCACCTTCCGCACCAGCTCCCACGTCAGAATCCCGCGTTCAGCAGCAACCGTGCGCGCCACGCAGCCGGAGAACGACGCCATCGTCGCCATCTCCCAATCCAGCACATGCGCGCGCGACTCGCAGATGACCTCCTGCCCATGCTGCGTGTGCAGTCGAATCGCAATCTGATTCCCCATCGTGCCCGTCGGCACAAAGATCGCAACATCTTTGCCAAAGACGTCCGCAGCCTCACGCTCCAGCCGATTCACCGTGGGGTCTTCACCATAGACGTCGTCGCCCACCTCAGCCGCCGCCATCGCCTCACGCATCGCCGCCGTAGGCTTCGTAACGGTATCGCTCCTCAGATCAATCCACTCAGTCATCCGCGCCTCAAATATCAGAACTAAACCGCTGCCTCAATCAGCAACCGGCTGAAGACCTCATTCGACACCATCCGCCCCCGCGCCGTAAGCCGCACACAATCGCCCTCAACCTCGACCAGCCCTGCATCCCGAACCTCAGCCAGCGCAGGCATCACAGCCGCAACCATCGCATCACCAAACTCATTCTGCAACTGCTCCAGCCTAACCCCCTCATTCAGTCGCAACCCGAGAAACAACGACTCTTCAAACGCCTGCTCCGCGCCAATCCAATCCGGGGTCGCCGCAACACGCGGAGCAAACGGCCCGCCCACATACGCATCCAGATCATCTACATTGGCAAACCGAACCCCACCCGTCTCCGTCAGCAACATCGAATGCGCATCCAGCCCAAACCCCACATAAGGCTGCCGCTGCCAATACTTCAAATTGTGTCGCGAACGATGCCCTTCCCGCGCAAAGTTCGAAATCTCATACTGCTGCACGCCCGCCGCCTCAAACATCTCGCACCCCAACTGATACCACTCAGCCGCCTGATCGTCCGAAGGCACTGCAGCCGCATGGTATTTCGTTCCCTGCCGCATCACCTCACGCCCAAGCCGCGACTCTTCATCCACCTCCAGCATGTAAACACTCACATGCTCGACGCCACTCGCAATCGCCTGCTCCACCGAAAACCGCCAGCTCTCTTCCGTCTGATACGGCAACCCAGCAATCAAATCAAGGCTGGTATCTCGAACGCCAGCCGCTCTCACCCGCGCAATCTCCGCAAGACACTCCTCGCGTGTGTGCAGCCGTCCCACTGCACTACTTTCCTTATCCACAAACGACTGCACGCCAAAACTGATGCGGTTCATCTCCAGCCGCAGCAACTCCTCCAGCGTCTCGTCGGCAACCTGCCCCGGAGCGCACTCAAGCGTAATCTCCGCACCCGTCGCCAGCTCAAACTCCTCACGCAACCGATCAAATATCTGCCGGAACTGCCCACCAGACAATAAACTCGGCGTCCCTCCGCCAAAGTAAACGGTATCCGCAACCGTGGGCAGTGTTGCTCCCAGCGCAGCCGCCCCATCATGCGCCTGGCTCATCTCCCTGCAAAGCCGGTCCACATATCCCTGCATCCTGTCCGAAGCAAAAGCATCCGAAGCGAAGTTACAGAAGCTGCACTTCGCCTTGCAGAACGGCACCGAGATATAGACACCCACCGGCGAAGTCATACAGAGGCCTCTTCATGATTGTTTCATGCCATTCTCACCGCTAAGAAAGCGACTTTAAATCGGACTTTCGCGTCTAACAAAGTAAGGAACAGGTGAAGCAAATGGGTGGGCATGTCAACAGGTGGATACGCACAATCGCCATCAGCGCCGCAGTGATAGCGCTGCTCACTGTTCTGCTGCACATCGGCGGCATGTAGCCGCACCCTCGCATGGCTCGACTCTGCGATCTAAAAATGCGCAAATCTTTGTAAATAATAGAATCCCTTCAATATCCGCTGCGTCAAAATGCCGTAAGCAGGAGTGTGCTCATGGATCGTCAGCCCCGACTGCGCGCATTGACCGTTAGTGCCGCGCTTCTCGTCCTGTTCTCAGCGTCTCTTCGCGTCGCCGACGCACAGACCTCAACCCGTACACCGGTGCTGGTTGAGCTGTTCACCTCAGAAGGTTGTTCGAGCTGCCCACCCGCGGACACGCTGCTGGCAAAGCTCAGCGAGCTCCAGCCAGTCCAAACCGCCAATATCATCGTGCTCAGCGAACATGTCGATTACTGGGATCACCAGGGCTGGCGCGACCGCTTCTCCTCTGCCTCGCTTACCGATCGGCAGCGCGCTTACGGAACCATCTTCCGGGTTCCAGACATCTATACCCCACAGATCGTCGTTGACGGTGCCAGCCAGTTCGTCGGCACCGATTCAAGGCATATTCTCGACGCAATTCAGCATCAGTCGCAGGCCACAAAGCTCAATCTCGTTCTCTCGAAGGCCAACGTCGACGGCGATCGCATAGCCGCTTCTATATCGATTGCTACGCCAACGGATACCCTGAAGGGCGACCTCTACGCTGCACTCGTCGACCCTTCCGACACGACCAATGTCAGCGGCGGTGAAAACAAAGGCCACAGCCTCCAGTTTGTAAACGTCGTCCGCACCTTCCAGCACATCGGCAGCTTGAAGGACCTTCGTTCCGGCCCACACTCATTTACCATCGAAGCCCCAAAAGATTCTAAGCCAGCCGCAATGCGCCTCATTGTCTTCGCTCAAAGCAAAGACAACGGCCCCGTCCTGGGCGCAGTTACCGCTTCCGTCACACCATAATTGCCGGGATCGCCGAATCGTATATCGACGTTGCGCATCTGGAATAATGTACCTGGGAACATGGCAGACGCGAAGCCGGACAAAAAGTCCGAACCACAAAAGAAGACCGCACTCGAAGACGACGTTGTCGGCAAAGCCTACGACGGACGCCTGATGCGCCGTCTGCTCACCTACCTCCGCCCGTACAAGCTGCAGGCAATCCTCTCTGCCTTCGCCATCATCTTCAAAGCAGGCAGCGATGTAGCCGGCCCCTGGCTCGTCAAAGTCGCAGTCGACACCTACATGACCAGGACGCCATACGAGAAACTCGGCTGGCTCGCCCGGCACCTCAACCGCAATCCCCTGGCCGGCATCGCCCAGATCGGTGCCCTCTACCTTGCGTCCCTCTTCATCACCTTCGGCCTGGAGTTCCTCCAGACCTACATGATGCAGTGGACCGGCCAGAAGATCATGTTTGACCTGCGCAGTCAGATCTTCCGTCATCTCCAGCGCATGTCTCCCGCCTTCTTCGACCGCAACCCAGTCGGCCGCCTCGTCACCCGCGTCACCTCCGACGTCGACGCGCTCAACGAGATGTTCACCTCCGGCGTCCTCGCCATCTTTGAAGACGTCTTCGTCCTCAGCTTCATCGTTATCATCATGTTGCGCATGAGCTGGCCTCTGGCACTGCTTGCCGTCTCCGTCATCCCGATCATCCTCTACGCCACGCGCATCTTCCGCCGCTACGTCCGCGACAGCTACCGACGCCAGCGCGCTGCCACCGCCCGCATCAACTCCTTCACGCAGGAGTACGTCTCCGGCATGAGCGTCGTGCAGCTCTTCAACCGCGAGCGCCGCGCCTTCCACGACTTCTCCCAGGTCAACGCCGAAAACAAAAAGGCCTGGACCGACGCCATCTTCGCCTACGCCCTCTACTACCCCATCGTCGAGTTCCTCAGCTCCACCGCCATCGCGCTCATCATCTGGTTTGGAGGATGGGCCGTCCTGCGTAACGAAGCTGCGCTCTCAGGCCGCATCGAAGGCATCTTCGGCACCGTCACCCTCGGCGTCCTCATCGCCTTCATCCAGTACGCGCAGCGATTCTTCCGCCCCATTCAGGACCTCAGCGACAAATACAACATCCTGCAAGCCGCCATGGCCGCCAGCGAGCGCGTCTTCAAGCTCCTCGACACGCAATCCGAGATCGTCTCGCCCGCTAACCCAATCCCCGGCAACAACTCAGGACGCATCGAGTTCCGCAACGTCTGGTTCACCTATCAAAAGCTCGACGACGCCCAACGCGCCCGCATCGCCACCGCCACCGAAGAAGACCTCCGCACCTTCGCCGACATCGAGTGGGTCCTCATGGGCGTCAGCTTCGTCATCGAGCCCGATGAGACCGCCGCCATCGTCGGCCACACCGGCGCAGGCAAAACCACCATCACTGCACTGATGATGCGCTTCTACGATATCCAGCACGGCAGCATCCTCGTCGACGACGTGGACGTCCGCCAGCAGGACCTCACCAAACTTCGCCAACGCTTCGGCGTCGTCCTGCAGGACCCATTCCTCTTCACCGGCACCATCGCCGACAATGTCCGCCTCGGCTCCTCCTGGATCACTGACGAGCGCCTCCAGCGCGCCTGCGACGACGTCAACATCGGCGACTTCATCCGCACCCTGCCGGGCAAGTTCAACGAACCCGTGCAGGAGCGCGGCGCCACGCTCTCCACTGGCCAGAAGCAACTCATCAGCTTCGCTCGCGCACTCGCGCACTCGCCCCGCATCCTCATCCTCGACGAGGCCACCAGCTCCGTCGACACCGACACCGAGCTCCGCGTCCGCCTCGCCCTCTCCCGCATGATCACCGGCCGCACGTCCATCCTCATCGCGCACCGGCTCTCCACCATCCAGTCCGCCGATACCATCCTCGTCATGCACAAAGGACATCTCCGCGAGCGAGGTACCCACCAGGAACTGCTCTCCCACCGCGGCCTCTACTGGAAGCTCTACCAACTCCAGTACAAAGATCAGGAACCCGGCGCCGAAACCGCTGCCTTCCAACCACTCTCAGCCGACTAGTCCTACTTCACCCGAGCAGCCTTCTCCAACCGGTCCCGAAGAGCATCCCCCAACCCACCCATCTCCGGCACCGGGCAAACAATTACCGCAACCCCAGCCTCATCCAACTCCCGCAACCCCGCAAACAACCTCTGCGCCAAAACCGCCGGATCATCCCAAGCCCCCCAGGAAAACTCCCGCACAGCCGCCCCAGCATTCCATCCATCCGGCAACATCACGCCAACATCCACAAGACCAGCCACGACCTCCTGCAACGCAGCCTCCCCTGAAACCAGCACCAGCCGAGCCCGCGGAGCATAATGCCGCATTCCCACTCCGGGCGAAGGCAAACTCTCCGGCTTGCTCACAGCATCCCCGCCAGCAAACACCCGCATCTCGCCCGCCACCGCGCGAATCATCTCCGCCGTCACCGCACCTGGCCGATAGATCATCATCTGCCCCACATCCAGCACGGTAGACTCCACGCCAACCTGCGTCGGCCCGCCATCGAGCACCGCGTCGATCCTCCCGTCCAAATCTCCGAGCACATGCGCAGCAGTCGTCGGACTAATCCGCCCAAACCGATTCGCACTCGGCGCCGCCACCGGAACCTGCGCCGTTAAAATCAGCTCCAGCGCAATCGGATGCGACGGCATCCTCACCCCCACCAGCGGCCTACCCGCTGTCACCGAATCCGGCACCGCCGCACTGCGCGGCAGCAACAACGTCAGCGGTCCCGGCCAAAACGCCGCCATCAGTGCCTCAACCCGCTCCGCCATCTCATCCGAAACCACTGCAACCCGCTCCAGCATCAGCCGATCGCTCACATGCACAATCACCGGGTCCCACCCCGGCCGCTCCTTCGCAGCAAAAATCCTCGCCACCGCCTCCGCGTCCAAAGCATTCGCGCCCAGCCCATACACCGTCTCCGTCGGAAACGCCACAGTCCCGCCGCGCCTCAGCAACTCCGCCGCGCGCAGCACACCCAACCCACCCTCCAGCCTCTCAGTCACCATACTTCCATCCTATCCGCGCACCCCGCATCAGCCGTATACTCACCCCATGCAGGCCCCCGAAATCGAGCTGAAGTTCCCCGTCGCCGACATCGCATCCCTCGAATCTCGCCTCGTCCAGCTCGGCTTCCACCAGGACACCCCCCGCACCTTCGAATACAACACCCTCTACGACACCCCCGATCGCGCCCTCCGCGCCACCCGCCAGATCCTCCGTATCCGCCAGTACGGCTCCACCGCGACCGTCACGCACAAGCGCATGTCCACCGAAGCCGGCGTCGACCAGACCCGCTACAAACTCCGCATCGAAACCGAGACCACCGTCGCCGACGCCGACGCCCTCGCCGACATCTTCTCCCAGCTCGGCTACGCTCCCGTCTTCGTCTACGAGAAGTACCGCAGCGAATGGTCGCAGTCCATCAGCACCAAAGTAACGGGCCATCTCGTCCTCGACGAGACCCCCATCGGCACCTTCGCCGAGCTCGAAGGCCCGCCCGCATGGATCGACGAAACCCTCGCCAAACTGGGCACCAATCACGCCTCCTGCACCACCGACAGCTACGGCAAACTCTTCCTCGATTGGAAGCAGCGCACCGGAAGCCCCGCCGAAAACCTCACCTTCAGCGAGACCGCAGCCCTGCTTCAGCGTTAAAGCCTCCCTCGCTCCAGCCGATACAACCTCTATCCCATGGAGGTTCCCTTGGCTACCCGAATCCGTAAATCATCTTCACTCCTCGCCCTTGGCAGCATGGTGCTTGGCGTGGCTGGCACTGCTCACGCCGTCAATGTCCATCGTGCCATCGTCTCCCGCGTCGCTCCGGTCTATCCAGAGCTCGCCCGCCGCATGCACGTTGGCGGCAAAGTCGTGCTCCTGGTCTCGGTCGACGCCAACGGCACCGTCTCCAACACCAAGGTCGAATCAGGCCACGCCCTGCTCGCTCCCGCAGCCGAGGACGCAGTCAAGCGTTGGCACTTCGCCCCTGCTCCCGCACCCACCGAATCCGAAATCGACGTCAACTTCGACATCGACGGCCAGTAGACCATCGCAGTTGCTGCAAGTGGATTGTCATCCTTCCGCGCAGCGGGAGGACCTGCTTCTCGCCGCTGCCGCAACTCCGCTCTTGCACCGATCTCTCGTTACCGACAACCACCGCGCAAGGTAAGGACACACACATGAAACTCGAATCAAAGCTCGGCCTCAGCACTGGCTGCCTCATCGTGGCCATGCTCCTCAGCGCCTTCACGGCCCATGTCCGTATCGAGGAGGCCAATCACCTCTCCGACGTCATCAACAACAACCGCATCCCTCTCCTCGTCGGCAGCAACGACGTCGACTCGCACCTCACCGCGACCATCAGCGGCCTCGAGTCCTACATCCTCTTCGGCCTCGACCCAGCTTCTTCCGCCGCCTATCGCCAGGCGCGCGCGCAGCAGTTCTCCATGGCCGAAGCCTCGCTCGAAAAGGTCCATCAGGACTCGATGCACTTTGACCTCGGAGGCGATGCACCACGCCTCGCCTCCATCGAATCCGGTCTCATCGCTCTCAAACCTCTTGAAGAAAAAGTCGAGACTCTCAACGAGACTAAGACCTCACAAGGCACAGCGCAGGCCTACGACACCCTGCAAAACCAGATCCTCCCGCTTGAGAGAAACATTCACTCCACCATCGCCGACATGGCCCAGTCCCAGATGGTCCAGACCAACGAAGAGCTCGCCCAGCTCCGCGCCGCCAACCGCTCCACGCTCTGGACGCTCTGGCTCGCCACCATCTTCGGCGCGCTCGTCGGCGGCATCATCTCGTTCCTGCTCGCCCGCCGCATCACCAGCGCCATCACGCTCGTCGCCGAACGCGCCGACGCCATCGCCGACGGCGACCTCACCGGCCAACCGCTCGACCTCGAAAGCAACGACCAGATCGGCACCCTCGCCGCTGCCATGTCGAAGATGCAGTCCAGCCTGAGCAGCATCATCGGCACCGTCGCCAACACCTCCGGCTCGCTCAGCTCCAGCGCCGTCTCCATGCGCAACTCAAGCGACCAGATGCACCGCCGCATCGACCAGCAGAGCCAGCAAACCCAACAAGCCGCAACAGCCATGCAGGAGATGTCCGCCTCCATCGCCGAAGTCTCCCGCCACACCCAGTCCGCCGCCGAAACTGCACGCGACGCAGCCGAGACCGCACGCGACGGCGGCACCATCGTCAAAGAAGTACTCGGCAACATGCACTCCATCGCCTCCGCCGTCAGCGACACCTCCTCCACCGTCACCCTCCTTGGAGACGACTCCCGCAAAATCTCGCAGATCGTCACCGTCATCGACGAGATCGCCCGCAAGACTAACCTCCTCGCCCTCAACGCCGCGATCGAAGCGGCCCGCGCCGGCGACCAGGGCCGAGGCTTCGCCGTCGTCGCCGGAGAGGTCCGCCGCCTCGCCGAATCCACCGCGCAAGCCACCGGCGAAATCGCCAGCATGATTCAAGGCATTCAGGACCGCACCCGCACCGCCATCGCCAGTATGGAGAGCGGCACCGAGACGGTCCAGAAAGGCGTCATCACCACCACCTCAGCCGGTGAAGCCCTCGAAAAAATCATCGGCATGGCCGAGCGCGTCGACCGCATGATCGCCCAGATCGCCATCGCCGCATCCCAGCAGGCCGCCGCCGCCGATCAATCCAGCGCCAGCCTCGATTCCATCCACTCACTCAGCCACGACAACCTCACCGAGATGGCCACCACCGCATCCGGCATCGAGTCCCTCCGCTCCACCGCAGCCGCGCTCGAGCAGCAGGTCGATCGCTTCCGCCTGCAATCAGCCGAGGCAAGGCATTTCCGCACGCCGATGCCTCCCGTGCCGCACACCTCACCCTCTCTTCAACCCGTATAAACGCAGCTCCCCTGGTCCAAATCGAAAGGCCCGCCAACCGGCGGGCCTCTTTTTATCCACTTCACGAACTCTCTGTCATTTCTCCAAACGTCCGTCATCTTCGCAAAACGCCTGTCATTCTGAGCGAAGCGAAGAACCCTCGTACATTTCTTGTTTGTCATCCCCGAAGGGGATCTGCGTTTGCATTTCCATTCCGCACCCTGAGCGAAGTCGAAGGGGAAGGAATCTGCTTTTCGCCCGGTAGCACAACGAATGCTAGAAGATCTGGAAGTTCACCTCAACATTCAGTTCCACCGTCACCGGCTTGCCATTCTCCATCGCTGGCTTGAACCTGTACTGCTTCACCGCAGCCACAGCATTCTCATCCAGTCCCATGCCCACGCCGCGAATCACACGCACATGGCTCGGCAACCCATTCTGATCAACCCACAGGCTCACCAGCACGTTACCCGCAACTTTGGCTTTTCGCGCTTCCTCAGAGAATTCTGGCTCGACAGAATAGATCAGCACCGGCGCCGAAACCCCGCCCCCAATATGCCTCACCCCGCCGCCCGTGTTACCGCCCGAACCCGGCCCGAGTCCATCACCATTGCCTGAACCCATACCCGTGCCGCGCCCATTGCCCATGGAAAACCCGACAATCGGAGAGTTCGCCACGCCAAGCTGCGGAATGCTCGACGCCATCTTGACGTCCTTCTGGACATCAATCGTAGGCTCGACCGCAATCTTCGGCGGCTGCAACGGCGGAGCTTTCGGCGGAGTAATCTGCGTCTCAGAGAACTTCGGCGGCGTTCCTTTGGTCACCGGAGTCGGTCCACGCTGTCCGCCGCCACCACCCATCGCTTCCTTCTTCATGGGTGCCATCGGCGGAATCTTCACATCGGTCAACTCTTGTTGCTTCACCGGCGCCGAGAACTTCACCTTCTTCGCCAGCAGAAACGCGATCATCAAAATAATCAGCCCGTGAACCACCACTGCAATCGCAGTCGAGGTGGGGTCCCGTTTCACTTTCATCCGATCAACAACAGCGATCGGTTTCGACTCCAACTGCAGCGGCGGCAGCTTCTCCGGGAAGAACACATCCCGCACACTCGCCCACAGCGAGCCAAAAACTCCCTTTTCTTCAATAATCAGATCATTGTCCGCAGGGCGCGAATCCAGCTTCAGCGGAGCTTCCTTCGGTCTGAACGCATCTCGAATATTCGAGAGCAGCGAGACCCACATCGACCCATCGGTCTCTTCATTCAGGTGCGGCTCATCAGCCCCGGGACGAAGCACAGGTCCTGGCTTGTCCGGTTCGGTCTCGGGCGGTGTCACCAATATGTTCGCCATAAACTGCTCGCCTCGGTGGAGCCGGCCCGCGGCCTATCCACCCCAAATCAAAAGTCGTGCGCACTCACTCTACTATGTCTACGTTCCCGGTCTGCCGCCGGTTTCATCGTGTGTTCCTGCGCACGTCACGTGGCTCCGAAAACATTCTACAAATATTCACGACACTCTGCTTGCACAATTGGACGCACTTTACACACCGAATGTCTCTTCGACGTTACGTTCGTCACACTGTCACCCGGCTACAATAGAGGTTTGGCGCAATCTACACCTCCGCCAACCAGGAAACAAGAGGAAAGAATGCCGGAAACGCCTGTCCAGAAGCCTGTTGCCGATCAAAGCCCCGCCCAGCCCGCTAAGGCCCTGAAGTCAACGCTAAACCTGCCACAAACGCCCTTTGCCATGAAGGCGAACCTGCCCGTCAACGAGCCCATCCGCCTCGAATCCTGGCAGAAACAGGACCTCTACGGCCAGATTCGCGCCGCCCGCGCCGGCGCCCCCAGATACATCCTCCACGACGGCCCTCCCTACGCCAACGGAGCCATCCACCTCGGCCACGCGCTCAACAAGTGCATCAAGGACTTCGTCGTCAAAACCAAGACCATGGCCGGATTCGACGCCCCCTACGTCCCCGGCTGGGACTGCCACGGCCTGCCCATCGAGATCAAAGTCGACGAACAGCTCGGCCGCAAAAAGCTCGAGATGGACCCCATCGCCGTCCGCCGCGCCTGCCGCGAGTACGCGCAGAAATACGTCGATCTCCAGCGCTCGCAGTTCGAACGCATCGGCGTCTTCGGGCGCTGGAACGACCCCTACCTCACCATGTCGTTCCAGTACGAAGCCGCCATCGCAGAAACCTTCTACGACTTCTTCGAAAACAACTTCGTCTACAAGGGCCTCAAACCCGTCTACTGGTGCATCCACGACCGCACCGCCCTCGCCGAAGCCGAGGTCGAGTACGAACAGCACACCAGCCCCAGCGTCTACGTCCGCTACAAGCTCACATCCGACCCAACCGCAATTTCACCAAAACTGAGTGGTCAGAACGTCTATACCATCATCTGGACCACCACCCCCTGGACGCTTCCCGCATCGCAAGCCGTGGCCTTCAACCCAATCCTCGACTACGTCGCACTCAAAAACTCCGACGGCGCCACGTACATCGTCCTCGCCGACTTGGCCAAACAAACGGCCGAAGCCTGCGATCTCGACGCCACCGAGATCGCCCGCTTCAAAGGCTCCGCGCTCGAGCACACCACCTTCCAGCATCCATTC
Source organism: Edaphobacter acidisoli (assembly GCF_014642855.1). Lineage (NCBI taxonomy): Bacteria > Pseudomonadati > Acidobacteriota > Terriglobia > Terriglobales > Acidobacteriaceae > Edaphobacter > Edaphobacter acidisoli. The sequence goes on from NZ_BMJB01000001.1 coordinate 1,243,955, forward strand.
CTCGACCGCCAGGTCCTCGGCGTAGTCGCGCCCTACGTCACCGCCGAGCAAGGCACCGGAGCCGTCCACACCGCCCCCGCCCATGGCGTCGACGACTTCTACACCGGCAAGCGCTACAACCTGCCCGAGATCCAATACGTCGACAACGCCGGCCGCCACCGCCACACCGCGCAGCACGGAGGCCACGCCGCACAGCCCTACGAAGACCAGACCGTCTTCAAATCGAACCCCACCATCATCGAGGTTCTCCGCGAAAAAGGCGCGCTCCTCAGCGCCACCGAGTTCCAGCACTCCTACCCACACTGCTGGCGCTGCCACAACCCCGTCATCGTCCGCGCCACCGAGCAGTGGTTCATCGGCATGGAAACCCCGATGTTCACGCCCGAAGGCGCAGAGACCACCTTCCGCCAGCGTGCCCTCGACGAGATAAAAAAAGTGAAGTGGGACCCCGCCTGGGGCGAAGAGCGCATCTCTAACATGATCGCCACGCGCCCCGACTGGTGCATCTCGCGCCAGCGCATCTGGGGCGTGCCCATCGCCGTCTTTCTCTGCGAAAAATGCGGCACCCCACTCAACGACAAGGCCATCAACAAGAGCATCGTCGATCTCTTCCACAAAGAAGGCGCCGACGCCTGGTACACCCACGACGTCTCCGCGCTGCTCCCAGCAGGCACAAAGTGCACGTGCGGCCACACCGAGTTCCGCAAAGAGATGGACATCCTCGACGTCTGGTTCGAGTCCGGAGCAAGCTGGCACGCCGTCGTCGAGCAGGAGCCAACGCTCCGCCCCATCCCCGTTGACCTCTATACCGAAGGCGGCGACCAGCACCGCGGCTGGTTCCACTCCTCACTGCTCTGCGCAGTAGGAATGCGCGGCATCGCGCCATACAAAATGGTCGCCACCAGCGGCTGGACGCTCGACGAGCAAGGCCGCGCCTTCTCGAAATCACTCGGCAACGGCGTCGATCCTGTAGACATCGCCAAACGTCTCGGCGGCGAGATCGTCCGCCTCTGGGTAGCATCGGTAGACTTCCGCGAAGACGTAGCCGCCAGCGAAAACCTCATGCAGCGCGTCAGCGACAACTACCGCAAGCTGCGCAACACGCTTCGCTTCCTCCTGAGCAACCTCAGCGACTTCGATCCCGCAACGAACGCAGTCAAAGACTTCGCGAAGCTCGAACCTTTAGACCAATACATCCTCGCCAAGCTAGCGCAGCTCACCGAAAAAATCCGCACCGCCTACGACGAGTTCGAATTCCACCGCGCCTACCACGCGCTCAACGAATTCACCAACACCGACCTCAGCGCCCTCTACCTCGACGTCTTAAAAGACCGTCTCTACACCTTCGCGCCAAACCACCCCGCCCGCCGCAGCGCCCAAACCGCCCTCTGGCGCATCGCCGAAACCCTAACCCGCCTCATCGCCCCCATCCTAAGCTTCACCGCCGACGAAGTCTGGCAACTCCTTCCGAAGATAGAGGGCCGCGAACCCAGCGTCCACCTGGCCCTGTTTCCTAACCCCGAAGACTTCGTTACAGCAGCCATGAAAGAGGAGTTGCTGACGGAATGGCAATACCTACTGGGAGCACGTACAGCTACTCTCGAACAGCTCGAGCATCTACGGAAAGCCGGATCGATTGGTAAAGGCCTAGATGCTGCCGTTCAGATCGAATCGATGGCTTCTTACGTGGGAATTTTAGAGAAGTATCAATCTGCCTTACCTGAGCTTTTCAATGTTTCCTCTGTTTCAATAAATGATCTCGGGATTCAAGGCGGAGCCGCTGTTAGCTTCAAAGGAGGCGGTGTTTATAGGCCAATTGTTGAACGGGCCACCGGAACCAAGTGTGAACGCTGCTGGCGCTACACCTCCGACGTAGGCAAGGAAGAAAAATACCCCACCGTCTGCCTGCGCTGCGCAGAAGCCCTCACCGCCATCAACTTCCCTCCGTACTCATAGACCACGGAGAGCAAAACAAGAGGGCCAAAGGCCCGACTCATACCAGCCTGGGGCGAAGCCCCAGGTCAGAAATAAAAGAACCAGAGGGCTGAAAGCCCGACTTATAGATTCCGAAGAGACGCACTCAATGACCACCAGCGCCCCAGGCCAGCACAAGACCACCGACAAACGCCCCGTCCTCTTCCTCATCGCCGCGCTCGTCATCCTGCTCGACCGCCTCTCGAAGCTCTGGATCATCCACCACATCCGTCCCGGCTTCGCCATCACGATCATCCCGCGCGTCTTCCGCCTGACGCACGTGCTCAACACCGGCGCGGCCTTCTCGCTCTTCGCCGACTCGCTCTCACCCCTCGTCGTCCGCGACTCGCTCGTCGCCTTCTCGATCATCGCGGTCATCATCGTAGGCGCACTGCTCTGGCGCATGGGCCGCGAGATCACCCTCACCGGCATAGCCCTCGCGCTCATCCTCGGCGGAGCGCTCGGCAACCTCTACGACCGCCTCGTCTACTCCTTCGTGGTCGACTTCCTCGAAGTCCACATCATCCACTACCACTGGCCCGACTTCAACGTAGCCGACAGCTGCATCGTCATCGGAGCCTGCCTCCTCCTGATCGAAATCTTCCACCCGCAACCAACCGACAACTAGCTGCCTTCATGCCTGACCAGATCACAATCCGCGGAGCCCGCACCCACAACCTTAAGGGCATCGACGTCGACATCCCGCACAACGCCCTCACGGTCGTCAGCGGAGTCAGCGGCAGCGGCAAATCTTCCCTCGCCTTCGACACCGTCTATGCCGAAGGCCAGCGCCGCTACGTCGAATCGCTCTCCGCCTACGCCCGCCAGTTCCTCGAGCGCATCGAAAAGCCCGACGTCGAGCACATGGACGGCCTCGCCCCCGCCATCGCCATCAAACAAAAAAATCAGACCCGCAACCCGCGCAGCACCGTAGCCACATCCACCGAAATCTACGACTACCTCCGCCTCCTCTATGCACGCTGCGGCACCGTCACCTGCCTGCACTGCGGCGGCATCGTCAAGCACGACACAGTCGACGAGATCGTCGCCTCGCTTTTTGCGCTGCCAGAAGGCACACGCGTCTACGCACTCTTCCCCATCGTCCGCACCGAAGTCAAACTTGAACCGATGCTGGCAGCATCCACCGAAGCAGTCACCGAGGAGTCCACACCCAAACCAAAAAAGTCCGCCGCAAAAAAATCCGCTTCTAAGAAATCGGTGGAATCGGTGTCATCGATGTTAAGTCTTTCGGTCTCCGACTCCCTCAAAGAGCGCCTCACCGAACTCCGCCGCCGTGGCTACAACCGCCTCTATCAAAACGGCAACGTCGTCGAATTCTCCACCCCCGAATCCCTCCTCGAACTCGACTTCACGCAACCAATCTTCGTTTTAGCTGACCGCCTCGCCCTCAGCACCGACATCCGCTCCCGCATCGTCGACGCCATCGAGACCGGCTACCGCGAGTCCGGCGAAATCCAATTCCACACCGTCCCGCGTGAAGAGAACGAGAAGCCGCAGAACCTCCGCTTCTCCGCAGCCTTCGAGTGCACCACCTGCCACCGAGCCTATCGCGAGCCCGAGCCACGCCTCTTCAGCTTCAACAATCCCTACGGCGCGTGCCCACGCTGCCAGGGCTTCGGCAACACCATCGACTTCGACCCCAACCTCATCATCCCCGACAAATCGAAGTCGCTCGCCAACGGAGCCATCGCCCCCTGGAACGGCGCCAAGTACCGCCCGCACCACGGCGAGATGATCCGCGCCGCCAAAGCCGCAGGCATCCCCACCGACGTCCCCTGGTACGATCTCACACCCGAACAGCAGCGCTTCATCGAAGACGGCAGCGGCTCCTTCCCCGGCATCCGCGGCTTCTTCGCCGCACTCGAGCGCAAAAAGTACAAACTCCACGTCCGCGTCTTCCTCTCGAAGTACCGCGGCTACGCCCTATGCCCCGACTGCCGCGGCCAGCGTCTCCGCGCCGAAGCCCGCGCCGTCCTCATCAACAACCGCAACATCTGCGAAGTTAGCGCGCTCACTATCTCCGAAGCGCAGCAATTCTTCGACTCGCTCAACCTCTCGCCCGCACAAACCGAGATCGCCGGCAAGATCCTCGAAGAGGTCCGCCAGCGCATCCATTTCCTCCACCAGGTCGGCCTCGACTACCTCACGCTCGACCGCCTCAGCTCCACACTCTCCGGCGGCGAATCCCAGCGCATCCAGCTCGCCACATCACTCGGCTCGCGCTTAGTTGGCGCGCTCTACGTGCTCGACGAACCCTCCATCGGCCTCCACACCCGAGACACCGCCAAGCTCATCCGCATCATGAAAGACCTGCGCGACCTCGGCAACACCATCCTCGTCGTCGAGCACGACCCCGACGTCATCCGCGCCGCCGACCACCTGCTCGACCTCGGCCCCGGCGCCGGCGAGCTCGGCGGCCAGCTCCTCGCCTCCGGCACCGTCGCCGAAGTCACACGCAATCCCAACTCCATCACCGGAAAATATCTCTCCGGACGCCTCACCATCCCAGTCCCCAAACACCGCCGCGAGCCCAGCCGCGAGCGCCTCAAACTCACCGGCGCGCGCATCCACAATCTGCGTGGCGTCGACGTCGAAATCCCGCTCAACATGCTCGTCTGCGTCACCGGAGTCAGCGGCTCAGGCAAATCCACGCTCGTCCATCAAGTCCTCTACCGAGCCCTCACGCGCGCGCTCAATCAGGACGGCCAGCCCGAAGGCGACCCCACCTACCTCTACCGCGAGCTCACCGGCACGCACCACCTCAACGACGTCGTCCTCGTCGACCAGTCCCCCATCGGCCGCACTCCGCGCTCCAACCCCGTCACCTACATCAAAGCCTTCGACGACATCCGCGCCCTCTTCGCCGCGCAGCCCGACGCCAAACGCCGCGGCTACGGCCCCGGCCACTTCTCCTTCAACGTCCCCGGCGGCCGCTGCGACGTCTGCGAAGGCGACGGCACCGTCACCGTCGAGATGCAGTTCCTCGCCGACATCGAGCTCCCTTGCGAAGAGTGCGGCGGCACGCGTTACAAACCCGCCATCCTCGACATCAAGTACAAAGGCCGCAACATCCACGACGTGCTCAACATGACGGTGAAGGAAGCGCTCACCCACTTCGCCGGCCATCCCAAAATCGTCGACAAACTCTATGTCCTCGACGAAGTCGGCCTCGGCTACGTCCGTCTCGGCCAATCCGCCACCACACTCTCCGGCGGCGAAGCCCAACGCGTAAAACTCGCCGCGCATCTTGCCACCGCTCGCGCCAACACCTCACGCACCGGCAGCGAAGCCGCAGCCCGCGCCCGTTCGCGCACGCTCTACATCCTCGACGAGCCCACCACCGGCCTCCACTTCGACGACGTAGCCAAACTCCTCGCAGCCTTCCGCAAGCTCATCGAAGGCGGCGGCTCACTACTCGTCATCGAACACAATCTCGACGTCATCAAATCTGCCGACTGGGTCATCGACATGGGCCCCGAAGGCGGCAGCGCCGGCGGCCAGATCGTAGCCATCGGCACACCCGAAGAGATCGCCGCCAATCCAGCCAGCCACACAGGCCACTGGCTCGCCCCGGTTCTCGATCTCAACGCACCAAAACCGGAGCCAGAGCTTCAGACCACCGCATAACCAGACCGCAGCATCGCTGCGCGCTCACGCCCGTCCCGCAAACTCCCGCGTCTCGGTCGACACCTTCACCTTCTCGCCTTCCTTGATAAACAGCGGCACGCGAATCTCCAGTCCCGTCTCGAGCTTCGCCACCTTCGTCACGCTGCCGCTCGACGTATCACCCTTCACGCCCGGCTCCGTCTCCTTCACATCCAGGTCGACAAACACCGGCAACTGCAGCCCTATCGGATTGCCGTTGTACTTATGCACCTGAATCAGAATCCCCTCAATCAAAAAATCCCGCGCATTTTCGATCATCGCGTCGTTCAGCGTCAGCGTCTCAAAGCTCTCCTGGTCCAGAAAGTGATGGCCACTGCCATCGCTATACAGATAGGTCGCCTCCACCAGCACCAGGTCCGGCTCCTTAAATTTCTCGCCCGCTTTAAATGTCTTCTCGAAAACGGCACTCGTCAGCAGATTGCGCATCTTCAGTCGCACCAGCGTCTGTCCGCCGCGAGCCGTAGGAGAACTCACCTCAGCGTCCATGCAGTAGAACGGGGTATTTTCAAACTCAAAAACCATCTTGCGCTTCACATTGATCGCTTCAATCAGTGCGGCCATACACTCCTCAGAAAACCAGTAATCACTGCCACATTCAAGTATAGGTGTTCAACCAACAAGGCACACCCTCACTCGATCACACGCAATCACACAAACGAAAAGGCACGGCCATAGCCGTGCCACTCTTTTCTTCTCAACCTCAACTACTGAATCGGCGCGAACGTCACCAGCACCGCAAGAAACGTCAATCCGAAGCAAATCACCAGAAACATAAACCACTCGTCAATCCACGATCCCGAACCATGCGACGCACTCATCGAGCATCCTCCTGCTCAAATGCTAACTGAGAATGCTCCAACGAACAATCAAAGTTCCGAAGTTCGCATCGGGAATCAACCGAGCCGCTCACCCCACTGGCGCAAACGCCACCAGCACCCATACAAACGCCACGCCAAACAGAATCAGCAGCAGCAGCCACCACGTGTCCCACCACGTATCACAACAGTTCTCAAAGCTCTTCTCATCCGCGCCTTGTTCCGGATCAAATTCCGTCATCGCAAGCACCTCGATTCCGCCTGATACTTCGCGCCCTATGGCCCAGGGCTGGCTTGATCGCGCTTCGCGGTCCCTTCTCTTGCCTCCATCCATCCGCGCAGAATCACCACCGCGGCGACCTGATCGATTAGATGCTTCCGATCGCGCTTCCCGTGACCTGCCTCATCCAGAATCTCGTGCGCCGCCACCGAACTCAGCCGCTCATCCCAAAGATGCACCGGCAGCCCCGACCGCTCCCGCAACTCCGCGGCAAACTCCTGCACCTTCTTCGCCCACGCGCTCACGTCGCCCGAAAGATGCAGCGGATTCCCCACCACAATCTCCGTAACCTCATGCTTCCGCACCAGCCGCATCAGGCTCCGCAAATCCTCGCCGCGCCCTTTTCGCCAAAGCGTCATCAAAGGCTGCGCTGTATACCCCAGCGGGTCTGAAAGCGCCACGCCCACGCGCACCTTCCCCACATCCAGCCCCATCACCCGTCCGCTCGCCATACCCCAAGTCTATGCGAGCCTCCACTCCACGCGACGCCACATCGCCGCCGAAAATTTACAACAATCAGACATCTTCCTGACAACACTCCTTCCACCAGCAGCCTACCGTGACTATGCACTGCACACGCACAAGCCTTAAGGAGGCTAGACATGCAACGACACCAGACTTCTCCCCAAGTCGGTCTGCTCGGTCTGCTCGCCTTGATCGCGGCAACAGCAGCCCTCCCCGCACGCGCAGCTTCGTTTATCGGCGGGTTCAGCACCATCACCATACTCAGCTCCACCATCCCCACCAACGGCGACGTCAACCCATACGGCGTAGCCCTCATTCCCCAGTCCAAGGGCAACCTCGTCGCAGGCAACTTCCTCATCAGCAACTTCAACAATGCCGGCAACCTGCAAGGCACCGGCACAACCATCGTGCAGATTACGCCCAGCGGCTCCTTCAGCCTCTTCGCACAAATCGATCCCACCACCACCTCCTGCCCCGGCGGAGTCGGACTCACAACCGCTCTCGTCGTCCTGCGCAGCGGCTTCGTCGTCGTCGGCAGCCTGCCCACAACCGACGGCACCTCCGCGACCATCGGCTCCGGTTGCCTGATCGTTCTCAACAGCACAGGCCGTGTCGTCAAAACCATTACCGGCAACCACCTCAACGGCCCATGGGACATGACCGCCGTTGACGGCGGCCAGCTCGCAGCCCTCTTCGTCACCAACGTGCTCAACGACACCGTCAAGGCAGGCGGCAAAGTCGTCCATCACGGCACTGTCGTCCGCATTCTCCTCGGCGACTTCGACGACGCTGCGCCCCGCGTACTCGACAGCACCGTCATCGCCGATGGCTTCTCCGAGCGCACCGACCCAGCCGCGCTCGTCATCGGCCCCACCGGCGCAGCGTTCGATGACTCAACCGGAACCCTCTACGTAGCCGACAGCTTGAACAACCGGATTGCCGCCATCCCCAATGCCCTCTTCCGCAACTTACCATCGCACGGAGGCGTCACGGTATCGCAAGGCGGAGCGATCAACGACCCACTCGGCCTCGCCCTCGCTCCAAACCACGACATCATCACGGCCAACGGAAACGACGGCAACCTCGTTGAAACCAATCCCAGCACCGGCCAGCAGGTCGCAGTCAAGCTCGTAGACAACTCAGGAGGCCCTCCCCCAGGAGCAGGCGCATTGTTTGGCATCGGCGTAACCTCCGCCGGAGTCTACTTCGTAGACGACGCCACCAACACCTTCAACCTCCTGAATTAGGCAACTTTTCCACAGCCGTTCCCTTGACGCGCCTGATATCCTGAATTTAAGGAAAAGCTGAGCGAAGCCCGGTCACTCTGGCCGGGCTTCCCCGCTTAACCACCACAAAGTACCGCGACTTATAACTTTTGTTTTGAATACTTTGGTACTTAAGTACGGGGAGGGGGTACCCCACTGATGCGTCAGTCGCCAGACCGCCAGAGCCACCGGAACTCCACCCCGCCGAGACCCCGCACCCGGCTCCTCGCCCTCGCGTTTTCCACAGCCCTGCTCGCCGCATCTCCGCTCTACGCCCAACTCCCCGCAGGAGCCATCGACACCACCTCCCAGCCCCAACCCGCCGCGCAGGACCCGCTCCGCGCCCAGGCCACCGAAGCCCTCGACCACCAGGACTACTCCACCGCCCTCAAGCTCCTCACCACCCTCTCCGAAAAGAACCCAACCGACGCCCACATCCTCTACGACCTCGCCTCCGCCCAGGACGCGCTCGACCAGACCTCCACCGCCGAGCAGACCTACCGCCGCTCCATCGCCGCCGACGCAACCTACTTCGATCCCCACCTCGCCCTCGGCCTCCTGCTCGCCCGCGAAGGCAACCTCACCGACGCCCGCGCCGAGCTAGCCAGCGCCGTCGCGCTCAAAACCGACAATCAGGCCCTCAAAGCCCACGCCTACCGGGCGCTCGCCCGCATCGATCGCACCGCGCGCCCAGCCGACGCCAGCGCCGAGCTCCTCAACGCGCTCAGTCTCTCCCCGGAGACCCCGGATGACATCCTCCTCTCCGGCGAGATCGCCGAGTCCTCCGGGGACCTCGCCGCCGCCGAATCCGCCTACCGCCGCCTGCTCGCTACCGACCCCGCGAACACCCAGGGAACCGCCGCCCTCATCCATATTCTTATCCGCGAGAAGAAGCCGTCCGACGCCGAAACCCTCCTCACCGCCGCACTGAACAAGACCCCCAACGATCCCACGCTCAACGCCCAGTTAGCCAGTCTCTACGAGTCTCAAAACCAGCCCGAAAAGGCACTGCCTCTCGCGGAAAAACTCCACTCCGCCAACCCAGCAGACCCGAACCTCACCCGCCTGCTCGCCCGCCTCTACGCCGAAAACAGCCAGTTCGACAAGGCCGATCCCCTCTACGCCGCCCTCATCTCAGCCAATCCCTCCGACCCGACCCTCGTCACCGACCGCGCCGACACCCTCATCCACCTCAAAAACTTCAGCGAAGCTGAATCCATCCTCAAGGCCGCCCTGGCCAGACCGTCCGCTTACTCGAACAACAACGATCTTGCCTTGGCAGCCAGTCACTTAGCCTTCGCCGCCTCGGCCAATAATGACCCAACTACCACCTTGCAGGCGCTCCAGGTTCGTGCTACAGTTCTGCCACCGTCGCCATCGAGTTTGTTCCTCGAGGCTACGGCGTACGACAAACTAAAACAGGTTAAACAAGCGTCTAACCTGTACAGGCAATTTCTCTCCGTGGCTGGAGGCAAATATCCGGACGAGGAGTGGGAGGCCCGCCACCGCCTCATCACCCTCGATCACATGCACTGATCTGACGCTCCTTCGAGGTGCGTTATGAAGTCGATCGCAAGAACGCCCGCGCTCATCCTCGTACCAGTTCTCCTGCTGATATTTGCCCCCCGAGTCTCCGCCGCCAGCATCGACGAAAACCCGCCCGACCCACAAACATTAGCCCAAATGGAACTCCGCGCTCAACAAGCCAATCCGCGTGACCAATGCTACCTCTACGCCGAACTCATTCACTCCATGACCGACGTAGCAGTCCACCAGATTGCCAACGGAGACGACGACAAAGCCGCCCTCACGCTCAAGCAAATTAGTCACTACGCACACCTGATCGAATCAAGTCTGGCAAAAAATACAAAGCGCCTCAAGAACGCAGAGATCCTGATGGACCGCACAACAACTCACCTCACTGAAGCCCTGCACTTTACCTCAGGAGATGATCGAGCCAACTTGCAGGCAACACTCAAGCAGCTCAACGGAGTTCAGAACCAGCTCCTCGACCAGGTCTTCAACCACTAATTACGCATGTCCTTACGCTCTGCTCTCAGCCTCGCGCTCGTCTCCTTCGCGCTGCTTCTGTTTCCGCATCGCGCATGCGCGCAGGACGACGATCACTCGCTCACTCAGGGAGAAATAGAAGAGCTTCGCGACGCCGCTTACTATCCGCAACAGCGAGTCGAGCTCTTCATCAAGCTCCTCGATCAGCGCGTCAAAGCCATTCAGGACCTCTACGCTCATCCGCGCAAGCCCGGACGCGAAGACGACACGCACGATCTGCTCAACCAGTTCAACTCCATCGCCAACGAGCTCGAAGACAACCTCGACGACTACTCGAACGACCACCGCGACATTCGCAAGGCTCTTCCCAAGCTCCTCGAAGCCACCGAGCGCTGGTCATCTGCCATCAAGTCGCCACCTGACGACGAGACCTACAACGTCTCCCGCAAGCTCGCGCTCGAGACCATCCGCGACGTTCACGACGACGCAACCGGACTCGTCGAAAGCCAGAAGACTTGGTTCAAAGACCATCCTCCACCGAAAGCAAACAAGACCGGCGAGATCGACATCCCTCGCTGACGCGCACGCTCTTCGCAGCCATGCACCCTGATAAGGTAAGCACAGGAGAACCTCTGCATGGCGCAGCAACGCAGCTCGAAGATCGACCGACGTAAATTCCTACTCGCCGGAGCAGCAACCGGAGCAGCCCTCGGTCTCGGCAACACCGCCACAGCAACGCCAGCGCCAGCTGCACCCTCTCAACCCAATATCATCCTCTTCCTCTCCGACCAGTTCCGCTGGGACTTCCTCGGCGCAAACCAGCTCAACGGCTCCGCGCACACGCCGAACCTCGACGCACTCGCCAACAGCGGCACCCTCTTCACGCACGCCGTCACCAACCAACCCGTCTGCGCACCCGCTCGCTCCGTGCTCTTCACCAGCCGCTTCGCCACCGAGACAGGCGTCTGGCGCAACGGCCTTCCACTCAGCCAGACACTCCCCACGCTCGCAGGCGAACTCCGCAAATCCGGTTACACCTCGAACCTCATCGGCAAATGGCACCTCGCCCCGCACACGATAGCCGAAGGCGGTGGTCCCGGCTTCGTCCGTCCCGAATACCGCGGAGGCTTCCTCGATCTCTGGGAAGGCGCAAACGAACTCGAGCACACCTCGCATCCCTACTACGGCTCAATCTGGGACGGCGACGGACACGAGATCACCTACAAGGACGAGTACCGCGTCGACTTCATCACCGATCGCACCGAGCGCTTCCTCCGCCAGAAGCACACGAAGCCCTTCTTCCTCTTCGTCTCGCAGCTCGAACCTCACCAGCAGAACGACATGCAGAACCGCATCATCGGCCCCAACGGCTCAGCCGAGCGCTTCGCTAACTCCTACGTCCCGCCCGACCTTCGCAACCTCCCAGGCAACTGGCAGCAAGAGCTACCCGACTACTACGGCGCCGTCGAGAGCATCGACAACTCAGTCGGCCGCATCATGAAGACGCTCGACGAACAGGGTCTAGCCTCCAACACAATCTTCGTCTTCATCAGCGACCACGGCTGCCACTTCGAAACCCGCAACAAGGAGTACAAGCGCAGCGTCCACAACGCCTCATCGCGCATCCCGCTCATCATCCACGGCCCCGGCTTCGAGACACCGCAACGCATCAACCAGATGTGCGGCATCATCGACATCGCTCCAACACTCCTCGAAATCGCAGGAGCATCCGCTCCCTCCAGCATGAAAGGCCACAGCCTCGTGCCACTCATCCGTGACCAGAAAGCCCGCGCCGCGTGGCCCAACCAGCAGTTGCTTCAGATCAGCGAGTCCATGACAGGCCGCGCCATCCGCACACCGGACTGGACCTACTGCATCGCCGAAATCACCGGCACTACCAACCAGCCTGCCTCACCGGTCTATCAGGAGTATCAGATGTATGACCAGCGTAACGACCCATACGAACAAACCAATCTGGCTGGCCGCAAAGAGTTTCGCAAACAGGCAGACGAACTCCGCGAGCAACTTAAAAAACTCCTGACCTACGCCGGTGAACCCGAACCCGAGATCCGTCCCGCGAAACTCTACCCATAAAAAGACTCATTTAGAACCATCAAAACTCCCCGAAGTAGACTCTGATACAAGCGCCACATGTAGATGTTATGACCGACATCTGCACGTGGTCCTTCTACGTTGAGCCGCATGAGTATCCCTTGCGTCACCGTTCGTGCTCCGACTCGGCACAGAGCCTGCTCCTCAAAAAATTACGCTCTGATCGAAGCATTGGCTGAGACAAGTTTTCATTTTTTAGTATATTGAATAATAATTTTGCAAATGAATACTGCGTGGCGCCAAAAGCCTCTTTGACGCGAGCCGCGATGAAAGACAACCTAATATCAGGAGTGAAGCCACATGCATTCTGAACAGAACAGTCTATGGACACGCCGCCAATGGCTCACCAAAGCTCCTGTCACCGCACTTGCTGGAGCCGCCGCAGCAGGCATGTTGCCCGATCAGGCCGTGGCTTCACCCTTAAGCTCTCACTCTAACAACGACTTCGGAGCGCGCGTCTACAACGTGCGCGACTTCGGAGCAAAAGGTGACGGCGTCTCCATCGACACCGCAGCCGTGCAACGCACCATCAACACCTGCGCCCAGGACAACGGAGGCATCGTCCTCATCCCAGCCGGTCGCTTTCAGATCGGCTCCGTAGAACTCAAGAGCAATGTAACCCTGCGCATCGCGGCAGGCGGCACACTACTGGGCAGCGCCGACGGCAAGCAGTATCACGCTGTCGATGCCATTCCACTCAGCGGAGACACCACGCTTGTCGACGGCAACTGGGCACTCCTATACGCCGTGCACGCGAAGAACGTAACCATCGAAGGCCCGGGCACAATCGACGGCCAGGGCTATCAATTCCACTCGCCCGTGCGCGGTCAGCTCCCTCCCAGCGGCATCGGCGGAAGCAAGCGTCCCTATCATGTCCTGGCATACCAATGCGAAGGTCTCACCATACGCCACCTCGACCTGATCGACTGCGCTTATCACAGCGTCCGCGTCATCGAGTCCAAACGCGTGCACATGGACAGCCTCTACATTCACAACCGCGTCAACGGCAACAACGACGGCTTCCATTTCATCAGCGCACAATACCTCACCGTCAGCAACTGCATCGTGCTCTCACAGGACGACGCCTGCGCACTCTTCGGAAGCTGCCAGTACGTCACCATCACCAACAGCACCTTCAGCACACGCTGGTCCGTCTTCCGCTTCGGCGGCGGACAGGTGAGAGATATCGCCATCTCCAACTGCGTGCTTCATCAGGTCTACGGCTGCCCCATCAAGTTCCAGGGCAATCCCGGCTCAAGCTACGAAAACATCTCTTTCTCCAATCTTGTTCTCGACGACGTGACCGGTCCCATCCACGTAGGCGTTGGTCCGCGCGCGCCGCGTCACACTCCGCCCGGCACGCCAGTGCGCGACGATATGATGACCGCGCACTCAGGCGAATCCACCACCCCTGCAGTCCTGCGCAATGTCTCCTTCTCGAACATCCACGGCACCGTCACAACAAACCCGGGCCAAATTGACGAGTCCCGAGTCACCAGCAACGCAAACCCCGGCGAAAAGCACTCCTGCATCGTCTTCAACTGCGTTGGCGGCGCAACGATGGAGAACGTCTCCCTCTCGGACGTCCATCTTACCTTCGGCGGAGGCGGCACAGCCGAGGACGCAGCCCGCCGCGATCTTCCCGAGTTCGCAGGCGAGTACTTCATGCTGGGACCAATGCCCGCTTACGGACTCTACGCTCGAGGCGTTCGTGGCCTCACCATCTCAAACGTGCGCCTTCAGGTCGCGTCACAAGACCTTCGCCCCGCCGTCATCTTCGACAACATTACCGACTGCTCCGTCATGGGCCTTAGCATCGATGCCGACGCAAAGGCAGAGTCTGCCTTACGCATCATCAACAGCCAACAGGTGCTGCTCACAGCCCCTCGCGTGCTGACCGAAACCAAAGTCTTCCTCGCAACCGAAGGCGCTCGCAGCAAAGGCGTCATCGTAGATGGCGGCGACCTGGCCCTCGTCACAACACCAGTAACGTTCAACAGTGGCGCGTCACCAGAAACAGTAAAGCTTCGCAGCTAATCACTGCGAAGCTCACTCTCTAAGCCAGATATCTCTCGTACGGTCTCGACGTCAACCCGCAACAACGATCTCCGAGAAGTCAGCGATCCCGGAAAAATCTCCCAGCACACGCTGCAACAAGGCGAGCCTGTTTGCCCGCACCTTCTCATCCGGAGCCATTACCATCACAGCATCGAAGAACGCATCTACCTGCGGCCGCAGCGTAGCAACAGCCTCCAACGCGCCTTCATAATTCTTCTCCGCGCCCAAGGACTTTACGCTCCCGGCAAGTTCTTCAGACCGCGCAGCCAAAGCCTTCTCCGAAGCTTCCGTCAGAAGAGCACCATCCACATTTGAGCCCACGGCAATTCTCTTCTCTGCCGCCTGCGCCAGAATGTTCTTCATCCGCTTGAACGCCGCCGACACAGCCTCAAAGTCCGACGAACCGCGCGCTGCGGTCACAGCCTCCGCCCGCGCAATCGCATCGCGCACATCGTCTGCACCAGCCGCCAGCACAGCCTTCACCACATCATAAGCCTGTCCCTTCGCCTCGCGGAGGTAGAACTCCAATCGCTCCACAAAAAACGCGCGCACCTTCTCAGCAAGTTTCTGATCACCACTCGCAGCACTAGTTGCGATTTCGCGCAAACTCAGAGGCAACGCCACTCCACTCTCAGCCAGAATCTTCACAATGCCATTCGCCGCCCGGCGCAGAGCAAACGGATCCTTCGACCCCGTCGGCTCCATCCCCAGTCCGAACATTCCGGCAATCGTATCAGCCTTGTCCGCCATCGCCAGCACCGCACCCTCAACTGTGCGGGAAACAGAATCCTCCATCGACACCGGCTTGTACTGGTCATAGATCGCATCGCTCACAGCAGCCGGATATCCCTGCGCCCGCGCATACAAACCACCCACAATGCCCTGTAGCTCGGTGAACTCCTTCACCATGTCGGTCGTCAGATCAGTCTTCGACAAGCGCGCAGCCTCAACAGCAGCATTCACATTCAAGCTGACTCCGCCGTCTGCAGCTTTCATAGCAAGCAACCGCACCAGTTCTGCAACCCGATCAGCCTTCTTTGCATAGCTACCGAGGTCCTTCTGAAAGGTCACATGCTCCAGCAGAGCAACGCGCTCCGTCAGCGGCACACGCTGATCAAACTCCCAGAAGAATCGCGCATCATTGAACCGCGCCCGCAGCACACGCTCATTTCCATGCCGAATCACCGCAAGCCCAGCATCATCGGCCTCCGTATTCAGAACCGCTAGAAAGTGCGGAGCGAGCTTTCCACCCACGTCTTCCACCGCAAAGTACTTCTGGTGGTCGCGCATCACCGTCACCAGCACTTCTTCCGGCAACACAAGATACTCCTTCTCAAACCCACCCAAAATCACCGAAGGCCACTCGGTCAATTGCGTCACCGTCTCGACCAGCTCTTCATCCTCACGCCACCGCGCGCCAGCAACCGTCCGCGTCACAGCATCAAGAGCCTTGCGAATCTTCTGTCGCCGTACCTCGACATCGGCCACAACAAACGCCTTCTGCAAAGCGCTTTCATAAGCGCCCGCACCAGCCAGCGTGATCCCCTGCTCACCAAACAACACACGATGCCCATACGTCACCGCGCCAGCCTCATGCCCACCAAAGCTCACCGGCACAACATTCGATCCCAGCAGCGCGACCATCCACTGCACCGGCCTCACAAACCGCTCGGGCCTGCCAAGTCGCCAGTACATATTCTTCGCCCAATAAATCCCGGCAAGCTCCTTCGGCATCTCCGCAGCAATCACCTCCGAAGCCACGCGCCCAACCTTCACCGCCGTCGCCGCAATATACTCACCTTTGGGCGTCGAAACCTTCTCCAGATCCTCAACTGCAACACCCGCCTTCTTCGCAAACGCAAATGCCGCCGGAGTCGCCGCGCCATCCTTATACGCAACCTTCACCGAAGGCCCCAGCAGTTCCTCGGCAACATCCTCCTGCCGCTCCGCAACACCCTCTACCCAAACCGCAAGCCGCCTCGGCGTAGCAAAGCTCTTGCTCTTCGCGCCAGCCGCCACCAGCCGCTCACGCTCCAGCATCTTCACCACACGCTCAGCCAACTCCGCCTGCGCCCCGGCAATCATCCGCGCCGGCACTTCCTCCAACCCAATCTCAAAAAGAAAATCAGCCATTGTCTCTAACTCGTCTCTCGCTCAAACAAAAAAGTCCAAGTGTCCATCCATCTCAGCTTCATCTGATGGGTGGGCAACAAACCGCTCAACCAGCCACAACCTCTGTCATCGCTTCCACCAGCCGCTGCTGCTCCGCATAAACCTTCGCTACACCAACAACCAGCGCGCGAATCCGCGCCATCACGCCCACGCGCTCTGTCACCGAGATCGCGCCTCGAGCATCCAGCAGGTTGAACACATGCGAGCACTTCAGCGCCAGTTCATACGCACCCAGCACCGGAAACCGCTTCAGCGTCAGTTCATCCATCTTGTCCAGGCCCTTCGCCTTTTCGAGCAGCGCCAAACACTCGGCCTCATAAAGATTCAGATGCTCCCACAGCTTCTTCACATCGGCATAGTCAAAGCTGTACGCCGAAAACTGCTGCTCCTCCGCGAGCCGCATCTCACCATAAGTCACCACGCGGCCCGTGTCCGGTTCCACAGCCCACACAATGTCATAAATCGAATCCACATCCTGCAGGAAAGCCGCAATGCGCTCCAGCCCGTATGTAATCTCGCCGCAGATCGGATCCAGGTCCATACCGCCGCACTGCTGGAAGTACGTGAACTGGGTAATCTCCAACCCGTCCAGCATCACCTGCCATCCGACGCCCCACGCGCCGCCCACCGGCCACTCCCAGTTATCCTCTTCAAACTTGATGTCGTGCTCGCGCAGGTCAATCCCCAACGCTACCAGCGACTCCAGGTACATCTCCTGAATATCCGCCGGTGGCGGCTTCAGAATCACCTGCAACTGCGTATGCCTATAGAGCCGGTTAGGATTCTCGCCATACCGCCCATCCGCAGGACGCCGCGAAGGCTGCGCATACGCAATCCTCACCGGCTTCGGCCCCAGCACACGCAAAAACGTGTCCGGAGACATCGTTCCCGCGCCCACCTCCACGTCATACGGCTGCTGCAGCACACATCCCCGGTCAGCCCAGAACCGCTGCAACCGGAACAACAACTCCTGAAACGTCAGCGCACTCTTCTTCCCTGCGATCTCAGTCATGCATCTCTCTTTAATATCTAGGTGATCTCTATGATTCTAAATCGAGACAACAAAATCCCAAGGGAAATCACAACCTAAGCGTCCAACCACCGCAGCTTGGCATCTTTTTCTTGAAAACAGCAATCCCTATCAAACGCACCCTTTCCAGCCCGGCCATACTAACCACACGCTGAAGGAGAGTAAGCATGTACCTCGCAGGCAAGGCCCTCTGGTTCATCGAAAGCCACTACGGCAGCCCGATCACGCTGGACGACATCGCCGCCCACTCCGGTGTATCGCGCTTCCACATGGCACGAGCGTTTGAATCAGCCACAGGCCAGTCCGTCATGCGTTACGTACGCTCGCGACGCCTCACCGAAGCCGCGCGTGCCTTGGCCAACGGCGCGCCCGACATCCTCTCGGTCGCACTCGACGCTGGTTACAACTCTCACGAGGCGTTCACCCGCGCATTCTGCCAACAGTTCGGCCTCACCCCGCAGGTCGTCCGCGTGCAGAAAAACCTCAACGACCTCAACCTCACGGAGCCGCTCAATATGAACAACGCACCCACAATCACCGTCGAACCTACTCGCTTTGAACTCAGCCTTCCCATGTTAATCGCGGGACTCGGCGACCGCTTCACCGTTGAAAACCACTCAGGCATCCCGTCGCTATGGCAGCGCTTCGGCCCACACATCGGCCATGTCCCCGGCCAGGTCGGAGGCAAGGCCTATGGCATCGTCCACAACTTCGATGAAGACGGCAACTTCGATTACATCGCCGGCGTCGAGGTCTCCGACTTCAACCGCATTCCGTCAGACTTCCAGCGCATCCGCATCCCCGAGCAACGCTACGCCGTCTTCACCCATCGCGACCACGTCTCCACCATCGGCCAGACCTGCAGTGCCATCTGGAACTCCTGGCTCCCGCAATCCGGCCACCAGGTCGCCGACGCCCCCACCATCGAGCTCTACGGCGAAGACTTCAACCCAGCCACCGGCACCGGCCTCATCGAAGTCTGGTTCCCCGTCAAAGCATAGCGAACGAGCATCATGCGCACTCTGCTCAGGCATAGCGTCAGAATCTGCCCTGAGCAGAGTCATCTCAGTGCTTATCCTCCAACACCCGATGCGGCCCCTGCACCGGCGTCAGCGAAGGGTCTCCCTGCACAGTCGTCGGATCGTTCTTCACCGCTGAATCTTCAATGGGAAACGAGATGCCTGCCGCGCGAATCCACGCATCGCTGTGGTCGATCCTGACGTCAAGACTGTACCCACCTGGGGTTGCGTTGTAAGGCCGCGGAAACTCCAGGATGTATCGCCCGCGCACCTTCGCCAAAAACGCCTGGAGCTGCCCAGCAAGACCTTTCGAGTCCGCAGGCGCAATCATCCCTCCGCTCAACTGGCACACATCATCAAAAGGAGCCTCAAACAACTGCCGCCACTGCAAGCTAACCGCTGCATCGGCGAGCCCGAAGATCGCAACCCCCTTCAACTGTGCATACAATCTGACGCTATTCGCACGATGATTGCTTCCGCTGTCATACCCATCCGAGACCACCAGCACCACGCGCCGGCCCGGCAGCCGCGATATCTCCACCACCACCGCGCCCACCGAGTCCCAAAAGTGTTGCCCAGTCGGACAAGCCCGCTTCGGTCTTTCGTTCCGCCGCACCTGCCGCGCATCCAGCAACACTCTCACGCCATGCCGCAGGTCCTGCTGCGTCACAGGCACATCGTTCAGCGAACGCACCAACCCGCAATCCAGCCCGTACATCGAAACCCGGTCCTGCGCATGCAGCGACCCCGGAACCAACCGTCCCAGGTCCTTTCCCATCGTCTTCAACAGTTCGTCCTGTGAACCCCTCAGGTCCAGCAGAATACCCAGCGAAATCGGGTCTTCACCCTCCAGACGAACATGCTGCACCCGATACGGAGGACCGCCTCCGATACTCACTCGAAAACGATCATTCGCTATCCGTGGTATCGGCTCCCAACCCGGTCCCATCACCAGCACAGGTACGTCAATCAGGTCCGCATACACGTGCAGTGTCGGCACCTCACCTGGTTTTGCAGTCGGCACCTGTATGGCCTTCTGATCAACAGTCCCCGGCTGAGCCGCCTGCCCCGCGGCAATCACACCACCCAATGCAATCAGAGCAACACCCAGGGCAAACATGTACCTCGCCCTGCTCCACATCGAGATTGCCCGCCCAACCATGCCAACGATTCTCCCGCGTCGCCAGCTCTTCATCAACAGCCAACTTCGCAAGCCGCGCGCACCGCTGCATCTCTGACAACTATTTACGAGTCTCCCTCATTAAGAGTCTCATCTACATATCTGGCGGGAGAACCCAATGAACATTACCGGCAACACCATCCTCATCACCGGCGGAGGCTCCGGCATCGGCCGCGCCCTCGCTGAAGCCTTCCACTCCCTCGGAAATAAAGTCATCATTGCTGGTCGCCGCCGCCAGGCGCTCGACGAAACCACCGCCGCCAACCCCGGCATGGCATCCATTCAGCTCAACATCGAAGACCCCGTCGACATCCAGAGCGTCGCCACGCAGCTCAGCAAAGACCACCCAACCCTCAACACCGTCATCCACAACGCCGGCATCATGCGCCCCGAAAACCTCCTCGCGCCCAACCTCGCCGACTCCGAAGCCACCATCGCCACCAACCTCCTCGGCCCCATTCGCCTCACCGCTGCCCTACTGCCACAACTTGAAAAACAGCCCAGCGCAGCCATCCTCACCGTCAGCTCCGGTCTCGCCTTCATTCCAATGGCCGTCACTCCCACCTACTGCGCCACCAAAGCCGCCATCCACTCCTGGAGCCAGTCCCTCCGCTATCAGCTCAAATCCACCAAAGTCCAGATCATCGAAATCGCCCCACCCTACGTCCAGACCGAGCTGATGGGCTCCGCTCAAGCCTCCGACCCGCGCGCCATGCCGCTCAAAGACTTCATCGCCGAAGTCATCCAGATTCTCAAGACTCAACCCAACGCCACCGAAGTCCTCGTTGAACGAGTCAAACCCCTCCGCTTCGCCGAAGCCGCCGGCCCCGAAAAATACACAGCCTTCTTCAACCAGTTCAACGACGCCATGAATCACCCACACTAGTCCACACACAGACACAAAACGCCCATCTTAGGCACGGCTTCGTTGCGCCTAAGATGGGTTTTTGTCCTCTTCACCGCTCCTTCAAAAACTTCCCTTGCTCCAGTTCCAGAAAAGCCTTCTGCAGCTCCGACTGCGTGTTCATCACAATCGGCCCATACCACGCCACCGGCTCGCGCAGAGGCCGCCCCGAAACCAGCAGAAACCGAATCCCCTCTTCGCCCGCCTGCACCGTCACCTCGTCACCCGAATCAAACAGCACCAGCGACCGGTTATCCACCTCTGCCGGAGGCTTCGTATCCAGCCACTGCACCCCTTCTGTCGGCACGGCCAGCGGCCCCGAAGCATTGCAAAACTTCCCCGACCCCGCAAACACATACGCAAACGCCTGGCTCCGCGTCTCCACCGGCAACGACTTCCGCTTCCCCGGCCCCACCGACACATCCAGATACGTCGGGTCTGTTGCAATTCCATCCACCGGCCCCTTCTTACCCCAGAAGCCACCGCACACGACCCGCACCACCGTACCGTCATCATCCACAATCTCAGGAATATCCGGCGCCTTCACCTCTTGATACCGCGGCGGAGTCATCTTCTGCGACGAAGGCAGATTCGCCCACAGTTGAAACCCGTGCATCCGTCCCGCCACATCGCCCTTCGGCATCTCCTGATGAATAATCCCGCTCCCCGCCGTCATCCACTGAATATCCCCAGCGCCAATCACGCCGCGATTGCCCATGCTATCGCCATGCTCCACCTCACCCGCCAGCACATACGTGATCGTCTCGATCCCTCGATGTGGATGCCACGGAAACCCCGCCAGATAATCCGCCGGCACATCATTGCGGAAGTCATCCAGCAGCAGAAACGGGTCAAACTCCGACGTGCTTCCAAACCCAAACGCCCGCCGCAGGTGCACCCCCGCACCCTCCATCGTTGGCTTGGACTCAATCAACCTCTTAACCGGACGAATCGACATATTCCCCTCCCGCTAAAAATCGCAGGCCAAAAGAATACCCCTATTCTGTTATCAGTGGTTAATCCCAGGTCATGCAGCTCGTCTCACAGAAATCCCTTCCTCATGCACTTGGTAGCCGTACCTCTTCATCCGTTGCACCTTGGCAATCACAAGGTCTTCTAAGATCAGCGACGACGTGCAAACCACATACGGAATCAGCTCACCAAACACCCGTGTCTCCACCAGAATTCCAAACACAAACATGAACACTCCCCACACTGGGACGATCCACATCCACGCGACCAGTTGCGGGTCACGAATCTTCCGCCGCAGCAAGAACATAAATGGCAGCAGGAATCCGCACGTACTCAACAACTGCGGCCACGCATACACCAGAAGCAGCGACTTCTCGTTCCACCACAGCCTCGGATACATCTCCGTCGGATTATGCGCATAAAGGTGGTGCACAAACGCCTCCCACCCGATCCACGCGAAACCCAGCGGCACGAACACAGCCAGCGTTGATGGTCGAAACAGCAGCCGCCAGTTCAGCCTTCCATCTTCCACTGCTCGGTCGAGCATGAAGAGAGGCAATAGAAACAGCGTCGTCTCTCGATTCACCGTCGCCACAATAAAGAGAGCGACAAAATAGCCCCAATGCTTGCGGAAATAGATCAGGCACATCGCCACCGAAAAGAACGCCAAACTCGGAAGGTCATACACAAACCGCAGATTCTGCGCCGTATGCATGATGTACGTTGCCGTGCAGGCTACAAGAAACACCGGAAACACCAGGTCACGCAGCAAGCCCGTCCGCGAGCTCACCACATACAGCTTCGTCGTCAGATAGCCCGCCAGCAACACGCACAGCACATTAATCACCGCCTGGACTAACACCTCCGGCGCGTTATGCCTGCTGAACCAGTAGTGCGACAGGTGAAGCGGGTCCGCCAGAAGGTGAAACAACATGTCCGAATGTGCCCAACGGAGTGGGAACATCATCAACATCCGTCCCTGATATGGCATCTTCGCCAGACCGTTTTCATACAACGGGGTGGATATCCAGGATTCCGACAGCGACATATAGCACCACACAAACTGCACTGCCGCCATCAAATAGATGAAGCCTAGAAACAGCCTCTTTTTACCACGCAGCATGTCAGCAAACCTCCGGTTACCGACGCCGCTTTCACTTCGGTACAAAGTTTTATTTTCCCCACACCCTTTAGGACGGCCATCTTCTCCGCGAGAGTTGCCGGTTCACCCACACCCGCGCGCGTGTCATTTTCATCGCATCAATCAACAGCTTCAAGCAGCTTCACACGTGCATTTCACTCGGAAAATCTCGTCATCTCGGCACAGCAGCGCAGTCTCATGGCTGAGAAGTAGCGCCCCCAAAATACGGATGCCCATGTCTCGGTTTTGAGACCTGGGTTCATTCGTGCAGAGCGAGCCTTGTCATTTTGACCAAAGCCATAGGAGCAGAAATCCACTTCACTACCAACACTTCCACCAAACCTTAAAAATTCCCCCTTGAAACATTCTCCCAAATGAACTACCGTTGCACCGTCAGGAGTTTCTACCCCATGCAAGGTTTCCTCCGCCAGCAGTCCTCCAAGGCTGCCTCCTCTGTGCTGCTGGCGCTTTTACTTTCTGCAATCGCCCCGGCCCACGCACAATCCATCCAAACCATCGAGCAGAACTTTCAGACCCCGTCCAACGCAGCCCGCCCGATGGTGCGTTGGTGGTGGTTCGGCCTCGCCGTCGAAAAGCCCGAAATCCTCCGCGAGCTTCAGCAGATGAAGGCGGACGGAATGCAGGGCGCAGAGCTCGCCTTCGAATACCCGCAAGTCCTCGACGACCCCGCCAAGGGGCTCAAAAACCTCCCATTCCTCTCGCCCGAATTTCTCGACGACGTCCGTTACGCCCAGGAAGAAGGCCGCAAGCTTGGCCTCCGCATCGACGTCACTCTCGGCAGCGGCTGGCCCTACGGCGGCTCAAACACCACGCTCGCCGAAGCCGCCGGACGCCTCCGCGTCGCCGAAGTCCCCGTCCCCGCAGGCGCAACGTCAGCAACCGAACCGCAGATGGAAGAAGGCGATTCTCTCATTTCCTTTGCCATCGCCGACTCCAAACCCCTGCCGCCCGAAACCCACCCCCGCAGCCGAGGCCACCTCGCGCAGCCCCACCCGGCCGACTTCGATCCAGCCACCGCCCGTCCCTTTACTCTCACCAACCGTACTGCTGTCGTCAGTCCATCCGACCATCCCCGCGTAGCCCTCTTCTTCATTGCCAGTCACACCCGCCAGCAGGTCAAGCGCGCCGCCGTCGGAGCCGAAGGCTACGTCCTCGATCCCTTCAGCCACCAGGCCGTCGCCACACATCTTGAAAAAGTAGGCGAGCCGCTCGTCAAAGCCTTCGGCAATACCCCACCCTACGCCATCTTTTCCGACTCGCTCGAAGCCTACGGGGCCGACTGGACCCCCGACCTTCCCGCCGAGTTCCAGAAGCAGAACGGCTACGACCTCATCCCCCACCTCCCCGAACTCGTCGCCGGAGGAACCCCCGAAGCCGAGCGTGTCCGCCATGACTGGGGCAAGACGCTTACCGAACTCATCAACGAAAACTACCTGAACCAAATCAATCACTGGGCCATCGAGCACAACACGAAGTTCCGCTCACAAACCTATGGTGAACCAGCAGTTAGTTTTTCAAGTCAAAACCTCGTAGCCCTTGCAGAAGGCGAAGGTCCGCAGTGGCGCCAGTTTTCCACACTCCGCTGGGCCACCTCCGCCAACCACGTCTTCGGCCACACCGTCACCTCAGGCGAGACCTTCACCTGGCTCCACTCGCCCGTCTTCCGAGCCACTCCGCTAGACATGAAGTCCGAAGCCGACGTTGACTTCCTCACCGGCGAAAACCAGATCATGTGCCACGGTTGGCCCTACTCGCCACCCGACCACAAAGTCCCCGAGCCCGGCTGGAGCCTCTACGCCGCCGCCGCCCTCAACGACCACAACCCCTGGCACCCGGTCATGCCCGACGTGACCCGCTACATCGCCCGCATCAGCTACCTGCTGCGACAAGGCGAGCCGGCAAATCAAGTAGCCATCCTTCTCCCCACCGACGACGCCTGGGCCAGCTTCTCCCCCGGCCACGTCACCGTCACCGGAGCCATGCAGCGCCTCATCACCCCTGCGCTCATGTCCACCATCCTCTCGTCCGGCTACAACGCCGACTTCATCGACGCCGACGCCATCAACTCCGTCGGCCTCGGCACCCACCAGATCCTCGTCCTGCCACCAACCGACCGCATCCCCGTCGACACGCTCAACAAAATCGCCGCCTGGGTCAAAGCCGGAGGCAAGGTCATCGCCATCGGCCACGTCCCCACCATCGACGCCGAAGGCAAACCACTCGACGCCTCCACCACCGCCTTCATCCCAGTAGTCCCCGACACCTCCGCGCTACCCCAAGCCTTATGGAACGCCGCAAAGCCCGACCTCCAGATCGATTTCGGCCAAACCAACCCAATGGCCGTCACCGAGCAGGACCAAGTCGGCTATATCCGCAGAAAGCTCCCCAATGCCGACATCTATTTCGTCGCCAACACCGGCAACTCACCCGTCGGCTTCCTGGGCACCTTTAGCACCACCCACAAATACGTCAGCCAGTGGAACCCCGACGATGGCACAGCCTCTTCGCCAGCCACTCTGGTCCTCAACAACCGCATCACGACCAGCCTCGCCCCCTACGGCTCTGCCATCTTCGTCTTCTCCGACGAACCCGCCAAGCCCACGCCGTCGCACATTAAAACCGGCCACTCCATCGACCTCAGCACCAACTGGAAGGTCAACTTCACCGGCCTCCACCAGATCGAAACCGAACCCACCCTCACCGACTGGACGCAAGACCCAGCCACCCTCCACTACTCCGGCGAAGCCATCTACTCACGCGACGTCACCCTCGCCCCCAACCAAACCCACGCCACGATCGAAATCGAAGGCGGCAAGCCACTCCCTGGCGCACCCAACTCAGCCCCCGAACACCCAGCCCTGCTCCCGAACGGCCTGCCGAACCCGCTCATCACACGCCCCGGCCCAGGCATGCACGCGTACTACGACCCACCCGTCCACGAAGCGGCCATCGTCTACATCAACGGCCAGCGCGCGGGCGCACTCTGGCACCCGCCATACTCGCTCGACATCCACAAATTCCTCAAGCCCGGCAAGAACCACATCGAGATCCACGTCTACAACACGGCCCTCAACGCCTGGTCCGCGCTACCGCCACACGACTACAAACCCCTCATCGCCAAATACGGCGACCGCTTCCAGATGCAGGACCTCGACAAGGTAAAACCCATCCCCTCCGGCATCCTCGGCAAGATTCTCCTCACCACCGGAGCCTCTCAGTGATTCAATTCATACAGACATTCCCTCAAGAAGCCCTACGAGAAATAAAATCGCCGAAGCAACTATGAGCGGAACCACCACCGATTTGGAAGCACCGCGCGCTGCGGCAATAACGGTCAAGATGATGCCAATCGGACCAAGAAGAAACAGCAGGCCAAGGTCCAGAGTTTCCGGGTCCTTCCATGGAGGCAGATTTAAAGGTGGTTTTAGAGAGTAATAAAGGAAAGTATAAGCAGCGTAGCCTGAGACAACCATGACAACCCCCGCCGCCCAAAGGGCGGAAGGTCGAGGCCGTCCAGTGCTACTTGACTTGAATAGCAGAACACACGAAAAGGACGCGAGCACAAAGGGACCACAGGTGAGGAGAAGCGGCACAATGGGTATTTGCAAAGCTATCTGCACCTCTGGTCGTCGAGTAGTCGCGATCCGAAAAACGTCTTCCTTAGCCTAGCAGTAACAAATAGACAGATGCCCATTCATGCCGCAGCGTCACCACGGCATGAATGAGGTGCCAGCACAACCTATAGCGCAGGAGGCTTCAGCACATCGCTCCCCACCACCCGCACCGTAACAATCTCATGCGGACGCACCGCCACCTGAAACCCATCCCCGCCCACAATCGCAAGCGGCTGCTTATCTCTCTCGACAGCATCCGTCTCCCACGCCTTTTCCAAATGAAGTAGCGGCATCCGCACCGTCACAGTCCGCGCCGCCCCACCAAGGTCGAGAAACCGCAGCACCGTCCCATTGCCATCCTCCGCGGGCTTCCACGTCTCCAGCAGCAAATCCGGGTCCGCAGCATCCAAAAAACTCCCAGCCTCAGCCGTCAGCGGACGCGGCGCATCCGAAGCCTTATCCTGATCCGCCACCGCGTCCACCTCCAGCGGAGTCGCCTCTTCCCATCCCACGCGACTCAGCGCAGCCGCATCCGTAGTAGCCGCACTCGTCACCACATACCTGAACCGGAAGTGCCCACCCTGCTCCGCGGCGTAGTTCGTGTCCCAATAATTGTTCATCACATACGAGAAGACTGTCCCCTGCCGCTCCCCAAACTTCTCCGGCCACTTTCCGCGAAAGATATCACCCAGCGTCACCAGCGAAGCATCCAGCGGCATCACCGACCCGGCGACCCCATCCTGCTCCACCGAAACCCAGTGCTGCGCAGAAAACCACTCATGCCCAGCCCCCGGATACATATCCTTCGCCGGATCGACTACGCCATTCTGCACTTCATACCGAAACTCCGGCGCGCTCATCGCAAACGGGAACGCGAAGTACACTGCCTCCTTGCTACCCTCCTTCGCCTTGTCCACGTCCTCGGTAAACTCAATCTTCTTCTCATGATCGAACAGCCTCACCTCGCTCACAATCTCCGGTGTATTCACATCGCTGCTCTTCATCCGCGCGACCCACCCCTCCGGCGTGCGCACCACCGACACCAGACTTCCTCCACTCGCCGGATGCACCTCAAGCTGCGGCTTCGGCGCCACCGGGCTGTACTGCAACACCGTATTCGGCCCCTTGTCCGCGCCCGTCACATACAGATACTGCCCAAACCTATAAGCCGCCTGCTGGTTCACCAGCTCGCGCTTCAACTCCTTGTCATAGACACTCCGCACCGCACCCGAAGTTGCATCCAGAGTCACGCGATAGTACGGAGACTCCATCACAGTCGAATCGAGCTTTTGGTCAGTTACATGGAGCAACGTCTTCTGGCCCTTGCGAACCGTATAGACCTTGTACCCAACCGCAGGCACATCCTCGGCGACAAAGCGCACATGGTTCAATCCGTTGTGATTGCTCAGCACCTCCATCGGCGCAACCGCTCCCGTCGCCGCATCCACAATCTCGTCACTCTCGTCCACATCAACAAACACCGGCCCGCTGCGCTTCCAGTTCAGCGTATTGAACACCACCAGGCTCCCGCGTCCTGCGGCAATCGAGTTCACAATCGCGGCCATGCTGTTCTTCGCCAGCCAGTCCACCTGCGCCTTTGCGTTCACGGCATACTGGTCTTTGATCCGCAACTGCTCTTGCGCCTCCCTGCTCGCCGGCTGCGAGACGCTGTTATACGAGTCCCACGTGTGCTCATCCATCAGCACCATGTTCCTCCACATCGCGTCCAGCCCCGCCTTGTCCGCAGCCAGCAAAGGATTCACCACCGTGCTCAACGTCGCCAGCTTCTCCGCCGAAGGAGCGCGGCTCTCGTTCTGCCTCTCCATCGCCGCATAGTATGCATCCGAAGCAATCCCATCCTCCCAATAAGGTCCGCCGTCCCCATGCATCACAGGAATATCATCACCAAACTGCTTAGCAATCTTCGCAAGCGCATCATGAAATCCGGAGTACTCAATCCGCGGGTATGCATACTCCGCATTCCACTTCTCCGCCAGCTCCGCCTGCGCCGCAACCAGATCGGAGTTCTCCACCTGCGTCCCATAAATAATCGCCGCGTCAGCGCGGTACCCCGGCCGTTCATACATCTGCAAAAACAGCGGCACCGTATCACGCCCAGCCGCAAGCACAGGCTTACGCTGAAACAGCATCTCCATCTGCTGATAATGCCGCGAGTACCACAGCAACACCTTCCCGCCATCCGGCCCTTCCCACCAAATCGGCGAGTCCTCATTCAACCGCCCCTGCAACAGCACAGGCGCACGATAGTTATTGCTCCCACCCAGCAGCTCATCCACACCAGCTGCCGCCAGCACCGAAGCATACGACCACGACCACGAAGGCACATCCGTAATCGTCGCGTAGTTGAAAGCCGTCCCATGGTCGCGGCTGAAATCCGCGCTCGGATATAGCGACCGAATCAGCGTCTCCACCGTCGGAAAACCAGTCAGCAAATTCGCATAGTTCGCTGGAACAAAAAGCTGCTGTTTCTTGATCGCATCAATCGCACGCGCCCGCTGCCCCGGCGTCCGCGTCTTCATAAACTGCTCCAACGGCCACATGCCATCCAAACTGAAGCGAAAATCAGGATGCGCCGCCGTCATCTCCATCGCCTCATCAATCGCATGGCTGTGAATGGCCGCAACCTTCGCCTGATAATCCGAGTACCCCACATCCAGATGGATATGCGGAGCCAGATACAGCGTCCACTTCTTCTGCGGATCAATCTCCACGTCAAAATGCTCGCGCCGTCCGCTAACACTCCACAAGGCCTCCGCTGCGGACTTTGCTGGAAACTCCGCGACCGCAAACTCCACCTTCTCCTCACCAAAATCCTGTCCACCGCGCAGCGCTCCATGATAATGTTTGCCATCGACAGTCAGATCGACAACAGAGCCCGCCTTCGCCGCGCGCCCATACCGCACAAACACATCCACTAACTCGTCCAGCTCACCGCCCTGCTGCTTGTAAAACACAGTCGGCACGATCTGCGCCGATGAAGCCTCCGAACGAAACTTCACAGTATCCCGGCTCAACGCAATTGCGTCATAAGCAATCGTGCCTTCGGGAATATCGGCATCCTCCACCGCCTGCAACGTAATGGCGTTGTCTCCTTTGTGCAGATAGTTCCCTGGAAAAGCAACCTCGACCTCAGCAAACGAATATGCCGGATCGAACGAGTCCCACTGATCGCCATTGCTGTAATCCAATCGCGGATGCAGATAGAACGTCCCCACCTTGCCATTGACGCTCACCCGCAACGCAGGCACCGCCTGGCTCACAATCAGCACCGCAACATGCAGCTTATAAGCCGAGGCAGGCGCACCACTCAGTGAAAAATGAATCGCACGCGGAGCCGCATCTACTCCGCTCTCCTTCGCGCCGGAGAACACAGCGACCGCCTGCATCCCATACCAGTCCTTCGCCGGATCACTCTTCCCCACAACAAAGTTCACCGGCTGCTTCGGATCTCCATCTGCAAACTCATACGAAGACCGATCAAACGTCCCTAACTGAAACACCGTCTGCGAACCAGCATCCTGAGCCACCGCACGCGGCTGATTGAATGCAGCCCCCCAAAAGAGAACCAACCCAAAAAGAACCGTCACTCTCATCCGCACAACTATACTCTTAGCGTTCCTGCCGAATGGAGTCGCGACCTAACTACCTGGCGGAGACCAATGCTTCACCTACGCACAATGCCACGGATCGCCATCAACGGCGAAAACTACGCCCGAGCGAAATCGATAAACGCATGAACCGGATCGGTGTGGACCAGCTTCACATCCACCGTATCGCCCACATCCAGCCCCTGCTCCCCATGCACAACCTTCCCCTCGACCGGAGGATGAAAGACTCGCACATATGTCCCCTTGTCGCCCGCGCCCGTCACAACGCCATGGAAGACTTGCCCAATGCGATCGGCCAGCGCAACCGCCGCGACCCGCTTCTGCATCGTGCGCTCCACCTTCCGCGCCGCGCGTTCCTGCATGTTGCACTGCTGCGCAATCGCTGCAAGCTCGTTGTCCGAGTAAGGGGGAGGCTGATTCGCCAGCATCGCCTTCACAATCCGCTGAGTAACCAGGTCGGGAAACCTCCGGTTCGGCGCAGTCGAGTGCGTGTAGTCCTCCGCAGCCAAGCCGAAGTGCCCCAGCGGATTCGGGTCATCGCCAGGCGTCAGCACGTACTCGCCCGGCCCCATCAGCTTGATAATGGCCAATGCAAGGTCTGGGTAATGCACCGCATCGCTCGTCCGCTGCGCCTGAAGAAAAGCGTTCAGTGCACCTGAGTCTGGCGTCGCAGGCAGCTTCGTTCCATGACGTGCTACGAGTTCGACGATGCGGTCCCACCGCTGCGGCGTTCTCACCACGCGTCGAAGACACGACCGCTTCGCATCCTTGAGTTTCCGCGCCGCCACACCGTTGGCCGCGATCATGAACTCTTCAATCAGGTCTGTCGCGCGATTGTGGGTCGCCGTGCGAATCTCGCGAACCGCGCCATCGATGACGACAGGATCGGCCTCCGTGCGATTGAACTCAAGCGCGCCCTGACGCACACGCTCTGCGCGCAAGGCGAGCGCCGCTTCGTTCTGGAGCTTCAATTGCGCCTGCAAATCAGGCGAAGCCGCCACCTTCGGGTCTGGCCCACCCGTATCTTCGAGCCACGGGCCAACCTTGCTGTAGGCAAGCTGGGCCTTGTTCCGCACCACAGCCGTGTAGATGCTCGACTCACCCACAACACCCTGCGCGTCCACCAGATATTCCACCACGTCCGCCGCGCGATCTTCATTCTCATTCAACGATGTCAGATCCGTCGAAAGCTCATTCGGCAGCATAGGAAAGTTCTTCACCGCCGTGTAAATCGTCTGGGTCTGGTCGGCAGCATGTTTGTCGATAGGCGTTCCCTTCAACACCGAGGACGATACATCCGCAATCCCCACGCGCACACGGATGCCATCCTTCACACGCTCAGCGACCTCAATCTGGTCGAGGTCTCGTGACGTATCGTTGTCAATTGAAGACCACACCTGATCGCGCAGATCGCGCAGACTTCCACCCGGAACGGCCACGTGGCCATCGGCACGAATCTCCTGAACCTGTTCTTCGGTCCCGTTTGGAAAGCCTGGATGAAACCCCTCGCGGATCATCTCCGCAGTTGCAGCAGCAGCAAGATCAAATGGATGCGTGGACATGCACCGCCAGCCTATCACGCAACTGGCGCGGCATGCTCCAGCGCTGCAACAAACTGTCCTGCCCAACGAGAAACCTGCTCAGCATACGCACCCGTAACGGGATCACGTGTGCCCTCAAGCACAGCCATCTGTACCGCAAAGTTACCAACCGTCGAACTCTCCGGCGAACCCCGAAACAATTCGAGACCAGTCGCCTCCGCAGTCAGCCGGTTAAGAAAATCATTCTGACTTGCGCCACCGACGACGAACAAGCGTTTGAGTTTCTTACCACTGTGAAACGCAACCCGATCCAAAACCTTCGCATAGCGAGCAGCCAGACTATGAAAGATCAGGCTTGCAAACACTGGCGCCGCGCTCGGCGACTCATCAAGCGGATCAAAGCCCTTGCGCACACGCTGCGCATTGATCCGTTGCGGCATTCGTCCCGCCAGCAACAGATCAGGATCATCCACATCAAGCAAACCGTGCGGCTTATCGATCTTCTCCGCTGCGGCAACCAACTCAGGAGCAGTCCATGCACGGCCCTGTGCAGCCCACTGATCGATGCACTGGCGAATAAGCCACATACCATTGACGTTCTTGTGGAAGCAGATTCCGCCGCCAACCGCTCCAAGATTGGTAAAGTTCTCCTCCGCCGCAGCCGCGCCATTGCGGGGCTGCTCCAATAGCGTTCCAACCAGCGACCACGTACCCGAGCTGATATAAGCCCAGTCGTTTCCCGTCGCAGGAATGCCCGCAATCGCCGACGCAGTATCGTGACAAGCTGGGGCAATCAAAACCGTGTCGCGAAAGGCTGGCAACTCCGCAAGCGGTCCGCGCAGACGACCCACCTCAGTGCCAGGAGGAACAATCTTTGGAGCACATGCCAAATCCAGTTGCGCCTCTTGAAATATCTCGCGTGACCACTGCCGGCTGTAAAGCTCCACCATCTGCGTGTGAGTCGCAGTGGTGTGTTCAGCCACTGGGGCACCGCCCCAGCGTGACAGCACATACTCAGGCAGATTCAGCCATTGCCGTCCTTCAGGTAATCCATCCTGCGCATCGGCATAAAGCTGATACAGCGTATTAATCCGCAGCAACTGGATGCCTGTCAGCTCGCGCATTCTGTCCGGGCTGATCTTCCGATGCAGCGATCGTTCTGCCTTAATCGTGCGCTCATCGCGATAGCAGAACGGGTCCGCCAATGGCGTGCCGTCCGCGTCAACACGCACATAATCGACGGCCCACCCATCGACCGCGATCGACCGCACTCCTTCATCTGCAATCGCAGCACACTTGCGCAGGCCCTCATCGAGCCCTGCCGTAATCATGGCAAAATCCCAGCGCAGTCCGCCGTCAACCTCACGCGGAGTGTTCCCGAAGCGATGTACCAGAGTTATCTCCGGTTTGCCCGACATCCAACGCAGCAGAGAAACACGGCAGCTTTCCGCGCCAAGGTCTACCGCAATCAGCGCCCGCTTGTCCTTCGGTTTCAACGCCTTATTCGGCGCACGTTTCATCGCAGATACGCCTCGGTCAGTCCGCCATCCACAGGAATCAGATGCCCGGTCGTGCAGCGCGTCAGAGGTCCTGCAAGGAACATGATCGCCTGAGCGCAGTCCTTCGGATCGATAGGCTGGTGTGTCAGCGTGCGCGTCGCATAGAACTGCGCGAGCACATTGCGAAGGCCGTCATCCGTGTCCTTTTCATCAAACGGCAGCTTGTACTTCTTGAGCGACGCAATCACACGATCACGTGGAAACATCGTCGAGCCCTTCACCACTGTCGCCGGCGAGATGCCATTCACCCGCACCTTCGGCGCAAGCGACACAGCCAGCTCGCGCACCAGATGGCTCAGCGCTGCCTTGCTCACGTCATAGGCCTCGCTGCCCCGCTTGGCAACAACCGCGTTCGCAGAACTGGTCAGGACTACACTCGCATCAATTCCCTGCTCAGCAAATATCTTCGCTACCTCATCGGTCAGCAGATAGTTCGCCGTGACATTGACCTCAAGCGTCAGCGCCCATTGTGCGTCCGAGATAATGCCATCAGGAGAAGATGGAAACAGCGCCGCAGTATTGATTAAAATGTCGATTCCGCCGAACTGCTTCACCGTCGCGGCAATTGCAGCACCAATAGCCTTACGGTCGCGAATGTCAATACTGGTCCAGGTCACGGCTTCCTTGCCCACAATCGCCGCAACCTCAGCCGCGACAGACTCAGCGCCCTTCACATCACGGTCAGCAACAACGATATGCGCGCCGCGCTCTGCAGCCAGTAGTGCAACTTCGCGCCCAATGCCGCTGCCTCCACCCACAACCAGCGCAACCCTCCGGCTCAGTTCCTTCTCAGGCGGCTGGCGGCGAATCTTCGCCTCTTCCAGCTTCCAGTACTCAATCCGAAACGCCTCGCTCGGCGGCAACGCAACATAGTTCGAGTAGACGGTAAACTGATCCGCACTCGCAGCAGGTCCGGCCTGCGGAATCTCCTTGCACTCCACGCCCGCACCCAGCGCACCCGCGCCCTGCATCACGCCAATCGCGTTGATGTAGAACTCGCCGGTAATCCGCGACTCTGTCTTGTTCTTGCCGAAGCTGAACATCCCCACGCCTGGCACCAGCACCACCGTCGGGCTGGCATCGCGCAGCGCAGGCGAATCCTTCACCGCATGCTTGCCGTAATACTCGGCATACTCGGCGCGATAAGTCTCCAGAGCAGTTTCGATCAACGGCTTCAACTCCGCCGGATCATTCGCAGGGTTCCACTTGATGAACATTGGGCGAATCTTCGTGCGGATGAAATGGTCCGGACAACTCGTCCCAAGATGCGCCAGCTTCTCTGCATGCGCCGAATCCACGAACTCAAGCACCTTCGGCGCATCCGTGTAGCTGCCAATCCATCTCTGCTTGCGCGACACCGCTCCACGCAGATACGGCATGATGCCTGCCGCAATCTCCCCGCGGTCTTCACGCGCCTTCACCTGCCCGCCGCCAAACGGCTTGTACCCCGCGGCCCCTGCATGGCGCTCGATAAACTGGCCCAACTGGTCAATGATCGTGATCGTATTCAGGTAGCATTCGCGCTGCGTGTTACCCCACGTGAACAAGCCATGTCCGCCCAACACAACGCCATCGCAACCCGGCGTCTCGGCAACAATCTTCTTGAGCATCATGCCCAGTTCAAACCCCGGACGCTGCCACGGCAGCCACGCCAGCTTGTGGCCGAACTCCTTGTTGAACTCGTCCATCTTGATCTTGCCGTTCGCCGAGGCCGCCAGCGCAATGCCCCAGTCCGGATGCAGATGGTCCACATGAGGAAACGGCAAGAACCCGTGCAGCGAAGTGTCAATGGAGGCCGCGACAGGATTGTTCCCAAACGTACACAGCGGATACATGTCCACCATCTCGTCTTCAAAATCGACGCCCTTATAAACATCTTCGAGCGCCAGCAGCTTGTCCATATATAACGTTGCAAATCCTGCGCGCTTAATGCTCCCCAGGTCGCCTCCGCTGCCCTTCACCCACAGCACCTGCTTTGTCTTCCCATCCACCGGATCAACCTGCTCGAGCTTCGAACTGGTATTGCCGCCGCCGAAGTTCGTAATCCGCAGATCGGAACCAAGCAGGTTCGAACGATAGCGCAGCAACTCCGGGCCATCAAACTTTGCCGCTACCGCGTCGTCCCACTTGTCCTCAAGAAACCGCAAACCGCCTTTGCCCGCCATCTGAAAACCTCGCTCGCCTGAAATCCGTCAGTTTATTTTCCACTATTAACATCAATACGGCAACTATTTCAAACCAGAAAGAAAAGAGCCATCTTAAACTGCTACAGGCCCGGCTTCTCTGTTACACCGCGAGACCGGGCCTGCCGCTGAATATCTCTTTTTAATTAATTTAGGGCTGACTCGCAATGAACCAGCGCCGCAACAGACCGGCAAAACCCAAAGCCCCACTACCGAGAAGAACTATCGTCGACGGCTCAGGTACGGCAGGAGCAACCGCAGCCTTAAATTGACCTTGATAGGCTGAGGAAGTAATCACGAGTTGGCCTGCGCTGGTGTCAATCGGGCTGAATGGATAGCCGCCCGTCAGAAGGTTTGTACCCGGAAAGTTGGTTATTCCGTTATACCCAATTCCAAGCGGATCGGAGATAAGCATGTCTCCGTTCACCTCATCGACCAAAGAGACCGTACCGCCGAAAAACGTACTGATCACAAAGGCAGTCGGATCGGTAAGTGTCGCCAGCGTAGTGCCGCCGTAGCTGACAGTAGTCGTCCCAATCTTATTCAGGATGTATCCGGTTCCTGGTGTACTGCCATTGAAGCTTCCAGACGAAAACACATTGTCTGTATCTGCGTTCAACGTAAATGTCAGTTGTGGAGCAGAGGGAGGGATACCGAGATACGGTCCGGTGTAGCTGGTCCCGTTCAGTGTGAAATTCGAGGCATTGGTGAACGTGTAGGCAATAGGGGTGGCGAACGCGAAGGAGCCGCAGAGCAGCGCAGAAACCATCGAACCAATAACTTTGATTCTCATAGATGAGGACTCCCGTGTTCTGTAACTGAAGTAAGACGTATAGCTGATCGCCTGGCCATTATCTTCTCCGACTGTCCAGAGAGCAGCCTGAAGCAGAATTAGCGGCTCATTGGTCGCTTCTCTACCGTCAACTGTCCTACTTAACCTCCACGTTCCTACAACAGCGATTCCCGCGTCACCAGCTTGTGCTCTACATAGTTGTAAGGAGGCACCGTCTGTCCGCGCAACAACGACAGCCCAAGATGAATCAGGTTCGGCCCGTACGAGTTCGTCTCGTGCGAGACCGACGCGATCAGCGGCGAACGATCCCGCCGCATCTCGGCAATCGCCTCCGCAATGCAGTCCTGGCCCACGATCACCACATGCTTCTCACGCTTCTGCTCGTAGACAGCATCCAGCGCTCCCAGCGCGCTCCAGTCCGTCGCCGCAGCAATCAGGATGTGCTTGTCCTTTGGGTGCCGCTGCAAAAAGTCCGACACCAGCTTCTTGCTGCGGTCACGCATCCCACGCCCATCCATCCTGACAAACAACTCCACCGGCAGGTCGGGAATACCGCTGCGAACACCTTCAAACGCTCCGGTCATGCGGCTCTGCACAAGCTGGCCGGCCTCAGCAAGATCCAGGCCCAGCACCCAATCCACCTTGCCGCCCCAGTTCTCGTTGGAAAACTTCGCCAACGTCTCGCCAGCCTCAACGCCCACGCGATAGTTGTCCACACCAAAGTAAGTCGCATGAGGATGCGGAATATCGATGGCAATCATCGGAATCTTCGCTTCGGCGATCTTGTCTGCAATCATCGGAGCCACTTCCTGCTCCACCTGAAACTCGATCACAAGGTCCACCTTGCTGCGAACAAACTCCTCAGCATTCTTAAGCGCCGTTGCCGCATCGTACTTGTTGTCCAGAATCAGCAGATCAACACCCACCGACGCAGCCGAGTTCTTCAGGCTCTCCGAAACCTCCACGGAAAACGGCATATCGGCGCTCTGCCCCGCAAAGCCGAAGCGCATCTTCTTCGGCCGCGTCACCTGCCGGTAAAGCCCATCGGGCGACTGCGCCAGATAGCCCCTGTGCACGAACGTCTTCAGTACCCGGTACACCGTCGTCTTCGAGATGCGCGTCTGCCGATGGATCGCCTCCAGCGTCATCGGCTGGTTTTCGGCCTGTAAAAGCTCAAGAATATCCAGCGCCTTCGAGAGCACCGGAATCAGATACAGTCTCTTTGTCGTCTTACGTGTTGCCATTCGTCTCCTGTTGAGGAACAAGCACTCAGCCGCTCCATTATGCGACAAATAGCCTCAGTTTCGTTAATGAAATTGCATTCGCCAAGTGGAAACAAAGGAAAAAATCTAAAATTCGCGCGGAAAACCGCCTGTCGGAATGCGTCCTTCTACCCACTGAGGGGTAGAAGGACGACATGCAACAGTTTTCGCAGAAAGTATGTGAAGGTTAGGCGTAGCTCGATACGCTCTTCGCGTTTTTGCTCTCGCGCTCCCCCGTAATCTTCTCGACGTACCCGCTCTCGGTCAGCGCCTTCAGTGGGTCGACCGGCAAGCCACGTGACTTACGCCACTCCCGCACCAGCGGCCGTACGTCCTGCCAGAAGGCCGTGCGGAAGCACTCCTCAGCTTCCACCAACCGACAAGCCTGCTGCAGTTCCGCCAGCCGTGCACGGTCCACCAGCGCAGTCTTCGCATAGATCTCCTGAGCCGTCACTACCGACTGCACCATCGCCTCCATCTTGCCCTTCAGGTTATGGCTCTGGTCGATCATGAAGGCAATCCCAGCCTGGTCTTCTTTCGTAGAGTTTAGAATCTCGTGGAAGATGCGGAACAACTGGTAAGGATCAATCGATCCCAGCGTCAGATCGTCATCGGCATACTTACGGTCATTGAAGTGGAACCCACCCAACTGATCCACATGCAGCAGCCAAGCCACAATCTGCTCGATGTTCGTGCCCTGATAGTGGTGACCTGTATCCACCAGCACTTTGGCCTTCGGACCCGCACGGCGAGCCAGTTCCAACGCCATTCCCCAGTCCGCAATGTCCGTGTGATAGAACGCAGGCTCGAATGGCTTGTACTCAATCAACATCCGCTGTCCTTCGCCCAGCGCGGCATGTGTTGCTCCAAGCACCTCTTCCATCCATACAATCCGCTTGCGGATGCTCTGCGTGCCAGGATAATTCGACCCATCTGCAATCCACAGCGAGACATCCTTCGATCCCAGAGCCCGGCCAATCTCCACCGAATCGAGCAGGTGTGCCAACGCATTGGCACGAATCTCCGAGCTAGGGTTCGCAATCGACCCGAATTTATATTCCAAATCCTGGAACAGGTTTGGATTGATCGAGCCGGACTTCACCCCATGCTTCTTTTCGAGCGCTTGAATAACAGGCACATCCGCCTTGCCCCCAGGCAGGTCCCACAGCACATGCAGAGCCACCGTCGGGCTTGCGCCGGTCAGCTTGTTCACCTCAGCAGCATCGGCAAACTTCTCCTCAATCGTGGTCGCCGCGCCACCCTGCACGAACTTCCCAAACCGCGTGCCTGTATTGGCGAATCCCCACGACGGGACCTCGATGTGAAACCCATCCAGTGCCGCCCATACCCGTTCTGTTTCTTGCGCTGCGCTCATCGCCGTCCTCGTGCCCCCTCAACCTTATTTCATAAATAGAAATATACTCTCTATTGAAATTACCAGCAGAGTGCACCATCCTGCGACCATTTGTCAAAAGGATTTCCGCTCATACCAGAATATTCCGCCAAA
The DNA here is from genome assembly GCF_014642855.1 of Edaphobacter acidisoli. Classification (NCBI taxonomy): domain Bacteria; kingdom Pseudomonadati; phylum Acidobacteriota; class Terriglobia; order Terriglobales; family Acidobacteriaceae; genus Edaphobacter; species Edaphobacter acidisoli. Next base: position 1,283,148 of record NZ_BMJB01000001.1, read on the forward strand.
TGGACTTAGCCTCTATCTGCTCCCTCTTAGGGGTGGTGGGCACGTAGACTCGCGCACAATCAACTCAGGGTCCACCAATATTTGCCTCGCCGGATCGGGAACCTGTTCCTTGATCCGGCGCACCATCGCCTCGGCGGCAAGTATGCCCATCGTCCGCAAAGGCTGACGCACCGTCGTTAATCCAGGATTCTGAAACGCTGCCGACTGTACATCATCGAACCCAACCACGGATACGTCCTGTGGAACACGCAGGCCCGCCTCTCGCAATGCCCGTACAGCACCGATTGCCGCAATATCGTTGAAGGCAAACAACGCCGTAAATCTCGCGTTCGAGGCCAGCAGACGCTGCGTTGCAAAGTATCCCGGCTCGTGGCCAACCTGATCGCCCTCCAGCTGCACAACCAACTTCGGCTCTAAAACCAGGTGTGCCCGTTCAGCAGCATGGCGAATCGCCTGCCAGCGAGACTCAGTGCCTGAACTGAAAGCCTGTCCCTTGATGACGGCGACGCGCTTATGCCCCAAACCCGCAAGATGATCGATGGCCAGCTCCGCAGCACGCTTTTCATTAAGCACGACATTGGTGATACCTTCATGCATTACCGGACACGACACAGTAATTGCCGGTAGCTGCGGCGCATGATGCAGCGGTGTGTCCACGGCGATAAGCCCATCCACCGAGCGCTCCGCAAACATCGTCTGCGCGCGTGCAATCATCTCCTCGTGATGATGGTGGCTGAGCAGAAAATAGCAGTACCCATCCCGTACAAGACCCTGCTCAATACCCGAGAGCACCAGCGTCGTATAGCCCTCCGACACCTCCGGCACCAGCACGCCGATCGTCATCGACCAGCCCCGCCGCAGAGACCGCGCCAGCACGTTTGGCCGATAGTTCAGCCGCTTTGCCGCCGCAAATATCCGGTCCTGCGTAGCCTTAGGAATCGAAGTCGCCGCAGGCGCGCCCGTCAGCACGCGCGAGATGGACGCGGGAGATAACCCAAGATGCTGGGCAAGTGTCGCCAAAGAAACGGGTGCGCCAGAAGGTTGGTTCTTACCCGAACGTCCACCATTTTTGCTGGAAGGAGCCACGCCGCAAGTCTTTCATAACTTCGAAATGCTTGCATGCCGATGCGACCGGCCCTCTTGACAGCCACGCGATGGCCGAAATACCGTTATCTGCGCAAACGATTGCCTCAACCCATTTGTGGTTCTCGAAGAAAATCTGCGTTTCCGCTGCCTATCGCTCTTTCCCGGCAGGATGCTCTTCACAGTAGAATCTCGATACAGCTAAATCCATTAACTAATGGGGTCCTGTCACACAATGAATTCTCTCAAAGCCGTGCCTGTCTTCCTTCTGCTCTCGTCCTTTCTCTCTTTCTCTTCCCCCCGGACGGTCCACGCGCAGACGCAGGAACGGATTCAGATCGACTCCAGCAGCTCCTCGACTCCTTTTCCCCACTTCTGGGAACAGACCTTCGGCTCCGGCCGCGCGATCCTCTCACTCCGCCAGAGCTATCGCGACGATCTCGACACCGTGAAGCAGGCCACCGACTTCAAATCCATCCGCTTCCACGGCATCTTCGACGATGAAGTCGGCCTCTACGACCCTGACCGCCGCGCCATCAACTTCGCGCAG